>JAUVXG010000243.1 GCA_030603685.1 Pleomorphomonas sp. | reverse complement strand
GTCCTGCCGCCGGAGCCGTGGACAGACGACAGCTTCCGTGAATGGACGACCGCCTTGAAGGCCAGGACCGGCCGCAAGGGGCGCGACCTGTTCCTTCCTCTGCGCAAGGCGCTGACTGGTCTGGATCATGGGCCCGAACTGGCTCCGCTTCTGCCGTTGATTGGCGCGAAAGCGGTGAGGGAGCGCCTGTCCTCCGCAATCGGAGGTTGAACGTCACATGCGCAATACCGGCGGATCGATGAGGCGATGGGTTGGCCTGTCCGCCATCCTCTACCTCCTGGCGGTGACCGAAGCTTTTGCGGACGAGCCGAAGTGCGATCCGCTCGCCATCGACCTGACCGTGACGCCGCAGCGGACAATGATCTATGCGAGCCTCAAGGAAACCTTGAAGGTAGAGGCGGCTCGTCCCGAACGGGCCGACGTCGTGCTGATCGGCGACTCGCTGTTCGCGGGCTGGCGCACCGATCTGCCGACCGCTTTCTCCTCAACCGCGATCTACGACTTCGCGGTAGGCGGCGACCGGGTGCCGAACGTGCTCTGGCGTCTTGAGAACACCGACCTTTCATCGCTCCGCCCCTCGGCGGTCGCGCTGCTGATCGGTACCAACGATCTTGCCACGGGCACGCCCGCTTGCGCTGTTGCGACCGGTATCGAGACGATCGTCGAGCGGCTCCGGGCCATCTGGCCGCAGACGCCTGTCCTGGTGCTGACCATTCCGCCGCGAGGCGCCGATTTCCACGCCCTCGACGATCGGCGGCTGGAAGTGAACGGGGCCATTGCAGCGCTCGCCGACCGCTTGCCCAACGTGCATGCCGTCGTGATCGACGACGACGCCTTCACCTGTGGGCAATTTGGAAAGCCGCGACAGGCCGGAGCTGCTGCGTCCCGGCTCGCCTGCGGCAACTATGCCGACGACAATCTCCATTTCTCGACAGCGGGATATGTTGTGCTGGGCAACACGCTCCGAGCCGCTGCCAAAGCTGCCCTCGCCAAGGATGTCTTTCGCTGAAAGACCTTGGCCGGTCGCAACGGGCGCTTATATGTCGGCATGACGGTTGGAGCCCAACCGGGCCGCCGATAGCCGGGATGCCATGAAAATGCGTGATGTCGTGAAGTCGTTCTTGGGTCTTGTCGCCCTGGGTCTCGCTGCCGTCGTTCCCACGGTCGCATCGGCGGCATCCGACGAACCCGACCTGATCTTCAAGCGGTCGACGGTCTGGCATTTCCTGACGCCCGACCACATGCTCGCCGTCTACGCCATCGACGATCCCCTGGTGGAGGGCGTCGCCTGCCATTTCACGCTGCCCGAGAAGGGCGGCGTCGAGGGCATGTTCGGCCTCGCCGAGGAAACCTCCGACATCTCTCTTGCCTGCCGGCAGGTCGGCCCGATCAGCTTCAAGGAAAAGTTCGAGCAGGGCGACGACATGTACAAGCAGCGTCGCTCGCTGTTCTTCAAGAAGATGCAAATCGTCCGGGGCTGCGACGCCAAGCGCAACGTCCTCGTCTATATCGTCTATTCGGACAAGCTGATCGAGGGCAGCCCCAAGAACTCGACCTCCAGCGTGCCGATCATGCCGTGGGGCGATTCCCCGGCGTTGAAATGCGGGGACTGGCTGAAATAGGTCGGGTTCACCTAAGCGGTCCGTTGCCGTCGCCGATTTTTCGCGCCTTCCCTTGACGGCGAACCGCGTTTCACGGCATATCGACGGCCATGTTCCGGGACGCGCGCATCACCATTACTGCTTGCATTATTTGTGGCTGAGCTTCACGCCGGCCGCGGACGTCCCCGTCACGATCTTTCCGAAGACCAGAACGGATGATGGCTTCCCCCGGCCGGCCCGGCGGTGACCTGTTTTGCGTTCCATGGCGAGGGGAGACGGGCTTTTGGCACTCAGGCTCTACAACACGCTGACGCGTGGCAAGGACGACTTCGTTCCGATCGATGCTGACAACGTGCGCATGTACGTCTGCGGCCCGACCGTCTACGATTTCGCCCACATCGGCAATGCCCGGCCGGTGATCGTCTTCGACGTGCTCTTCCGTCTGCTGCGCCACCTCTACGGCGAGGCGCACGTCACCTACGTGCGCAACATCACCGACGTCGACGACAAGATCAACGCCCGCGCCGCCCGTGACTATCCGGACATCGCGCCGGTGGCGGCGATCCGCGATCTGACCGAGAAGACCTACGCCCAGTTCGAACAGGACGTGACCGACCTCGGCTGCCTCAAGCCGACGGTGACGCCGCGCGCGACCGAGCACATCGCCGAGATGATCGCCATCATCGGGCGGCTGATCGCCGGCGGCTTCGCCTATGTCGCCGAGGGGCATGCGCTGTTCCACGTGCCGGCCATGGCCGATTACGGCAAATTGGCGCGCCGTTCGCTGGACGACATGATGGCCGGCGCTCGCGTCGAAGTGGCGCCCTACAAGCGCGACCCGATGGACTTCGTCCTGTGGAAGCCGTCGTCGGATGACGAGCCCGGCTGGGACAGTCCGTGGGGCAGGGGGCGACCGGGCTGGCACATCGAATGCTCGGCCATGAGCTGGAAGCACCTCGGCGAAACCTTCGACATCCACGGCGGTGGCGTCGATCTCGTGTTCCCGCACCACGAGAACGAGGTGGCCCAGTCGCGTTGCGCCTTCCACAAGGACGTGATGGCCAACGTCTTCATGCACAACGGCTTTCTGCAGGTCGAAGGCGAGAAGATGTCGAAGTCGCTCGGTAACTTCTTCACCATCCGCGAGCTTCTCGACGACTGGCCCGGCGAGGTACTGCGCTTCAACATGCTGAAGACGCACTATCGCCAGCCGATCGACTTCACGGTCAAGGGGCTTGAGGACGGCTGGAAGACGCTCGACGAGTGGTACGCGATCGCCGCCGATGTGCCGCCGGGGCAACCCTCCGAAGGCCTGACAGAAGCTTTGTCCGACGATCTCAACACGGCCAAGGCGATTGCCGAGCTGCACGCCGTCAAGGGCGATGCCGCGACGCTTTCGGCCTCATTGCGGCTTCTCGGCTTCCTCGGCGAGAGCGCGTCGGACTGGGCGGCGCGCCGCCCGGTGGCCGACATCGACGAAACCAAGGTGAGGGCGCTGATCGCCGCCCGCCTCGAGGCGCGCAAGGCGAAGAACTTCGCCGAGAGCGACCGCATTCGCGACGAACTCGCCGCCATGGGCATTGTGCTGAAGGATAGCAAGAACAAGGACACGGGCGAGATCGAGACCAGTTGGGACGTGAAGAGATAGGCTTCCTCAGGCATCGAAGGGAAACGCCATGACCATTCTCACCGGCGGCTGCCAGTGCGGCGCCATCCGCTTCTCCTGCGATTCCGACATGATGATCGAGACTTCGGTCTGTCATTGTCGCATGTGCCAGAAGGCGGTCGGCAACTACTATGTCCCATATGCCTCCTTCAGGAAGGGCGCCGTCACCTGGACGCGTGGCGCGCCGAAACTCTTCCGCTCGTCGAGCTTCGCCTCGCGCGGCTTCTGCGCCGACTGCGGAACGCCGCTGACCTTCGAGTTCGCCGACCACGAACCGTCCATCGCCTGTGGTGCTCTGGACAACCCGGCCGCCTTGCCACCGACCAAGCAATGCGGCGTCGAAGGCATGCTTCCCTTCATGGAAGGCATTCCCTCGCTGCCGCACGAGGAGACCGGTGATACCGCCGCCGAGGCCGGCAGCGACGAGCCAATGCGCTCCTACCAGCATCCCGACCATGACACTGCGGTCTGGCCGTTGCCGAAAGCCTGAACGATGACCGAACTGCGTAGCTATTACCCTGAGATCGAACCCTTCGAGACCGGCATGCTCGATGTCGGTGACGGCCATCAGGTCTATTGGGAACGTGTCGGCTGCAAGGGCGGCAAGCCGGCCGTATTCCTGCATGGCGGTCCGGGCGGCGGCTGTTCGCCTAACCAGCGGCGCTGCTTCGACCCCTCCAAATACGACGTCATCCTGTTCGATCAGCGGGGTTGCGGTCGGTCGACGCCGCATGCCTCGCTGGAAGCCAACACCACCTGGCATCTCGTCGAAGATATCGAGCGCCTCCGGAAGATGATCGGCGTCGACAAATGGCAGGTGTTCGGCGGCTCCTGGGGCTCGACCCTGGCGCTCGCCTATGCAGAGACGCATCCCGAGCGCGTCACCGAACTGGTGCTGCGCGGCATCTTCGGCCTGCGCGACTTCGAGCTGAAGTGGTTCTACCAGTATGGCGCCTCGCTGATCCACCCCGAGAAGTTCGAGCCGTTCCGCGAGCACATTCCGGAAGACGAACGCCACGACCTGATCGCCGCCTACCGTCGCCGGCTGATTTCCGAGGATCGGGCGACCCGGCTCGCCGCCGCCCGCATCTGGTCTCTTTGGGAGGGTTCGACGCTGACGCTTTTCCCCAACGAGGACGTCACCTCCGGCTTTGTCGACGACGAGTTTGCGCTGGCCTTCGCCCGCATCGAGAACCACTACTTCGTCCACGAGGGCTGGATGCGGCCCGGCCAGCTGTTCGAGGACGCCGGCAAGCTGAAGGGGATTCCGGGTGTCATCCTCCACGGGCGGTATGACATGTGTACTCCGCTGCAGAATGCCTGGGACCTTCACAAGGCCTGGCCGGAAGCGGACCTTCGCATTGTCGAAGGGGCAGGGCACTCGCTGGTCGAGCCGGGCCTGCTGCATGAACTGATTTCGGCCACCGACCGCTTTGCCGGGTGAGGAACTGATAGATCGAGGATTGAGTACCCCTCTCTCCAACTCTCCCCCACAAGGGGGGAGAGAGCGCCGATTGGTTCAGTACAGAACCTATCCGGCCAACAGGCAGTCTCCATTCGGCTCGACGAGCCCTCTCCCCCCTTGTGGGGGAGAGTTGGAGAGAGGGGTGAATAGGGTAAAACATCCAAGCGGCGGGCTCCCTTCGCTCGCCACACTTCAAAACGAGTGCGCGACCATGACGGACAAGGCCCGCCTTTATCTTTACGATACGACGCTGCGCGACGGAGCCCAGACCTCGGGCATCGACTTCTCGGTCGAGGAGAAGATCATCGTCGCGCGCCTTATCGAGGAACTGGGCCTCTCCTACATCGAAGGTGGATATCCCGGCGCCAACCCGACCGATGACGCCTTTTTCGCCGAGCAGCGGGTGACGAAGGCGCGTTTTGCCGCCTTCGGCATGACCAAGCGCCCCGGTGTGTCGCTGTCCAACGACCCTGGCGTGGCCGCGCTTCTGGCCGCACCGGTCGACGCGGTGACCTTCGTTGCCAAGTCCTGGGACTATCATGTCGATGTCGCCCTGAAGACGACGCCGGAGGACAACCTCGACTGCATCCGCCAGTCGGTCGAGGCTGCCGTGAAGGCGGGCCGCGAGGCCATCGTCGACTGCGAGCATTTCTTCGACGGCTACAAGGCCAATCCCGACTATGCGCTTGCCTGTGCCAAGACGGCCTTCGAGGCCGGCGCCCGCTGGGTGGTGCTGTGCGACACCAACGGCGGCTCCATGCCCTATG
>JAUVXG010000107.1 GCA_030603685.1 Pleomorphomonas sp. | reverse complement strand
GCGCTAGGCAGGCTGGCGCTGCCGCTGGTGAATGGCGTCTCGGTTCCGCTGCCGGAGGTGGCCACCGTCGAAGACGGCCATGCCGATCGCACCAGTCTCGCCTACCACAACGATGCGCCGGCCATCGCGGTGGAGATCAAACGGTCCAACGGATACTCGGACATCGACGTCGCCGAGGGCGTGCGCGCCGCCGTGGCCCGGCTTTCAGAGGCTCGTCCCGAGGTGCGGCTTGCCGAGGCGACCACCACGGTAACCGCCACCGAAAGCGACTACGAGGCGTCGATGCACATGCTCTACGAGGGCATCGTGCTGGCGGTGCTGGTGGTGTTCGCCTTCCTCGGCTCGCTGCGCGCCACCATCGTCGCGGCGGCGGCATTGCCGCTGGCGCTGGTGCCGACCTTCATGGTGATGGAGTGGTTCGGCTTCAGCCTCAATACGGTGTCGCTCCTGGCGCTGTCGCTGGTGATCGGCGTGCTGGTCGACGACGCCATCGTCGAGGTGGAGAACATCGAGCGGCACCTTCGGGCCGCCGGCACACCGCGCGAGGCGACCGTCGCCGCGACGCAGGAAATCGGCCTCGCGGTGGTCGCCACCACGCTGACGCTGGTCGCCGTCTTCCTGCCCACCGCCTTCATCGGCGATATCCCGGGCCTGATCTTCCGGCAGTTCGGCATCACCGCCTCGGCGGCGGTGCTGGCGTCGCTCCTGGTGGCGCGCCTCCTGACGCCGATGCTGGCGGCTAGGGTGCTGAAGCCCAAGGCCAGGCGCGAAGAGGGGAGGGATGGTCCGGTCATGCGGGTCTACATGCGCTTCGTGCGCGGCTGCCTCCGCTGGCGCAAGACGACGCTGGCCGCCGCCCTCCTGTCCGTCGCGGCCTCTTTCGCGCTGGTGCCGCTGCTCGATACCGCCTTCGTGCCGGCGTCCGACGTCGCCCAGACCAGCGTGGAGGTGACGTTGCAGCCGGGCAGCACGCTCGCCGCCACTGACAAGATGGCGCGCGAGGCGGCGGCCCTGATCGGCCGCGTGCCGGATGTCCGCTCGGTCCTGACGCGGGTTGGGACCGGTTCGGTGGCGGGCGCCGGCCCTGACGCGGTTGCCAACGCAGACGTCACCTCGGCACTGTTCACCGTCGATCTGACGCCGTACGGGACACGGCAGCGATCGCAGCAGGCGATCGAGCAGGACATCCGGGACGCGCTCTCCGCTCTGCCGGGCGTGCGCGTGGCGGTCGGCGGCAGCGCCGATGGCGTCAAGCTCGACGTGGTGCTGGCCGGCAACGACGCGTCGGCTCTCGACCGTGCCGCCGAGGCGCTTGAGGCCGAGATGCGGACGATCCCCGGCCTCGGCCCGGTGACGTCGTCGGCGGCGCTGGAGGCGCCGGAACTCGCCGTGGTGCCGGATCTCGCCCGTGCCGATGCGCTTGGCGTGACGCCGGTCGCCATCGCCCAGGCGGTACGCATCGCCTCGGCCGGCGATTACGCCGCCAACCTGCCCAAGCTCGACCTCGGCGAACGGCAACTGCCGATCCGCATCCGTCTCCCCGAACGGGTGGCGGAAAGCCCCGAGACGCTCGCCACGCTGCGGGTCGGTGGGACGAACGGCAGCGTCGATCTCGGCACGGTGGCGTCGCTTTCGATGCGGACCGGACCGGTGGCGATCACCCGTCTCGATCGCGAGCGCAATGTGACGGTCAGCGCCGAACTCAACGGTCGCAGCATCGGCGCCATCATGGACGAGGTGAAGGCGCTGCCGTCGATGCGCAGCCTGCCGGCCGGCGTGCGGCTCGTCGACGAGGGCGACGTGGAGAGGATGAACAGCATGTTCTCCGGCTTCCTGTTCGCCTTCGTCGTCGGTGTCCTTTGCATCTACGGCGCGCTGGTGCTGCTGTTCCACGACTTCCTGCAGCCGTTCACCATCCTCGCGGCCATCCCGCTGTCGCTGGGCGGCGCCCTGCTGCCGCTGGTCGTCACCGGCACCAGCTTCTCCATGGCGACAGCCATCGGCATGCTGATGCTGGTGGGCATCGTCACCAAGAACTCGATCCTGATCGTCGAATATGCCGCCGCGGCGCAGCTCGCGGGGAGGGCGCGGCTTGAGGCCCTGCTCGACGCCTGCCACAAGCGGGCACGGCCGGTGGTGATGACGACGCTGGCCATGATCGGCGGCATGGCGCCGGTGGTGCTCGGTCTGTCGGGCGGCGATCCGAGCTTCCGTCGGCCGATGGGGCTGGTCGTCATCGGCGGGCTCATGCTGTCGACGCTGCTGAGCCTCGTGATCGTGCCGGTGGTCTACAGCGCCGTCGACGGGCTGTCGCGGCGCATAAGGGGCTTGCGTGGCGCCGATTGACTGGAGGCTCTGCGCGACGGCGCCGGCGATGACGCTCGGTTTCTATTCGGACGGGATGTAGCGGAGCGTACCCGCCAGTCGCGTCGGCGTGCCGGTGTCGTTGGTATGATTGATACCATCCACCACCGGCACCTCGGGAAAGTCGAAGGGGCTGACTCCGTCGAGGCAGGCGACGTTGACGGCATGCAGGTTCGGGTCTGAGCGTCGCTGATGGTGGGTGTAGATGCCACAGACGGAGCAGAAGAAGTGCTGTGCCGTCTGGGTGTGAAGGCGGTAGGTGGTCAGCTTGTCCTCGCCCTCGATGACTTTCACGCCCCCCTTTTCCGCCATCACCATGACGGCACCCCGCATGCGGCAATAGGAACAGTTGCAGCGGCGGATCGAGTTGAACCCGTCGGCCAGCGTCACCTCGAAGCGGACGGCACCGCAGTGACATTGGCCTGTGCGAACGGATTTGTCAGCGGTCATTGCGATCTCCTCTTGCGATCTCCGGGGGGCGCTCCGTCTGACGAGGACGCGCACCGGTCGGCTGCCGGGAGTGCCCGATCTGCGAGATGTGGCGGATCTGATTTCACACCAAAATCCGGTGTTTTGGTGGCGCTGCAACCTTCGTTGTCGGGGCTTGTCATGCAGCGGCGGCTTTGTGCTATCCGGCCTCGTCGCCGCCATCTTCGGGGCTCGACAGAACCATCAGGTCGGCCCGCAGCCGACCGGGGTCCGACAACCCCGTCTCGATCTCGGCGTGAACGGCTTTCCAGATCGGCACGGCGTCGATGAGGACGGCGCGGCCGGCCGGGGTCAGACGCAGCAGGCGGGCTCGCTTGTCCGTCGGATCGGCCTCCGTCTCGATGAAGCCTCGCCGCTCCAACGGCTTGAGGTTGGCGGTGAGCGTTGTCCGGTCAATGGCGAGAAGGGCCGCCACGCTGCCCACCTTCGGCGGCTGCGGCCGGTTGAGCGACATCAGCAGCGAGAATTGCCCGCTGGTGATGCCCACGGGCTTCAGCGCCACGTCGAAGCGGCGTGCGAGCGCCCGCGCCGCCCGCTGCGCATGCAGGCACAGGCAGGTATCGCGCACCAGAATCGTCGTCTGGAAGCTGGGATTGACAGGCGTTTGCATTTGAGTGGTTGACTCGGTCATTCTTTTACGTTGATATCAACCTATACGGAGGGGCGTCAATCGGTATCCGCCGCCTGTAGCCGACGGGCCAATGGGTAGCTGACGGAAAATGGCGGCGTTGCCCGGCAGTCTGTAGCCGCGGGCGGCAAGGCAGGACGGGGCGCTGGACGGGCGTCGTGTCGAAGGCAAGCGCTGTTCGGCGTCCGGATGTGCACCATGACAATGAGGAGGGAAAATCCATGAAAATCGTGACCAGCCTGAGCTTCCAGGGGCAATGCCGCGAAGCCTTCGAGTTCTATGCCAAGGTGCTCGGCGGCAAGATCACCGCCGCCCTCCCTTACGGGGACGGCCCGCCCGACATGCCGATCACCGACGAGAAACACAAGACCTGGCTGATGCATTGCTGGCTTGATGTCGGCGATCAGGCACTGATGGGCGCCGACATGGATGTGCAATGGGCGAGGAACATCGACAAGCCCAAGAACGGTTTCGACGTCGGCTTGCACACCGAGGACATGGCCGAGGGGCAGCGCTGGTATCGCGAGCTGTCCGAGGGCGGCACGGCGGTGATGCCGTTCCAGGAAACCTTCTGGTCGCCCGGCTTCGGTTCGCTGATCGACAGGTTCGGCATACCCTGGATGGTCAACGTCATCCCCTCGGCCGACTGGAAACCGCAGCAAGCCTGACGAGAAGAGTGCTCGTTTTATATCAACAGCTTATTTGCGTTACGTCAGTCGGGCGCAAGCCCAGAGAGACAATCATGAGCCATTCCTATCGTTGGGTCATTGTCGCTGCAGGCGGCCTCATGGGCTGTGTCGCCGTCGGCGCCATGTTTTCGCTGCCCGTGTTCCTGCAGCCGATGTCGAAGGCCACGGGCTGGTCCGTCACCGGCATATCGACGGCCATGACCATCGGCTTTCTGGCCATGGCGGTGGCCAGCATGGTCTGGGGCAACCTCTCCGACCGGTTCGGACCGAGGCCTGTGGTGCTCACCGGGTCGGTGGTGCTGGCCGGCAGTCTGGCGCTTGCCAGCCGGACCACATCGCTGATCGAGTTCCAGTTCACCTTCGGGCTCCTGGTCGGCGCGGCCACCGCCGCCGTCTTCGCGCCGATGATGGCCTGCGTCACCGGCTGGTTCGACACGCAGCGCGGCCTTGCCGTGTCGCTCGTGTCGGCCGGCATGGGCATGGCGCCACTCACCATGGCGCCGTTTGCCGCCTGGCTGGTCACCATCCACGACTGGCGAACCTCCATGCTGATCATCGCCGGCATTGCCGCCGCGCTGATGATTCCCGCCTCGCTCCTGGTGCGACGGCCGCCGGCGCTGGAGGGCGGCCACCCCGAGATGATGGGAAACGAGCCGCAGTCGGGCATGTCGGTGCGTGAGGCGGTGATGTCGCCGCAGTTCATCACGCTGATGCTGGCCAACTTCTTCTGCTGCGCCACCCACTCCGGCCCGATCTTCCACACGGTGAGCTATGCCGTGACCTGCGGTATCCCGATGATCGCGGCGGTGTCGATCTACAGCGTCGAGGGCTTGGCCGGCATGTTCGGCCGCATCGGCTTCGGCCTCGCCGGCGACCGGTTCGGCGCCCAGCGCGTGCTCGTGCTCGGGTTGCTGGCGCAGGCTTTCGGCGTTCTCTCCTACGCCTTCGTCGGCCAGCTTGGCGGTTTCTACGCGGTGGCGATGATCGTCGGCTTCATCTACGCCGGCACCATGCCGCTCTACGCGGTGATCATCCGCGAGAATTTCCCGCTGAAGATGATGGGAACCATCATGGGCGGCACCGCCATGGCCGGCAGCCTCGGCATGTCCACCGGCCCGCTGGTTGGCGGCATGATCTACGACCGCTTCGACGGCTATGCGCTGATGTACATCGCCTCCTGCGGCATGGGCGTCGTCGCCACGCTGATCCTCCTGAGCTTCCGACCCTTCCCGACACGGCAGCAGGGCGAGTTGGCGCCGGCGTAAGGCCTTTCGCGAGGCGCGGCTCGCCAAGCGAAGCGGCCGCTTCTTCGTGTCGGATCTGAGATCCATATCAGCCTCGCGCCCCTTTCTGCCTGAGGTCCCCGCCTGCGCGGGGATGACAGATTTATATAGAAGTAACATATAGATAGCCTGTCATCCCCGCGCAGGCGGGGACCTCAGGACGAGTACGGCGATCGATCGATATCGGGCACCCACCCCTATCACAGTCGCCGTACATGAATCTCCAGCGCGCAGGAGACCGACATGGCCAAACTGGTCTATGCCCTGAACCAGTCGCTCGACGGCTACGTCGATCACATGGCCTTTGCGCCCGACCCGACACTATTCCGCCATTTCATCGATGACGTGGGCGCGGTGTCCGGCAGCATCTATGGTCGCCGCATGTATGAGGTGATGCGCTACTGGGATGACGATCGTCCCGACTGGGATGCCGCCGAGCGCGACTACGCCGAAGCTTGGCGGCGCCAGCCGAAATGGGTGGTGTCGCGCTCGCTCCGAGAGGTCGGCCCCAACGCCGCGCTCGTCAACGACGACCTGGAGGCGACGGTCTGTGACCTCAAGGCCCGGCTCGACGGCGTGATCGAGGTCTCCGGACCGGAGCTGGCGGCAAGCCTTGGCGACCTCGGACTGGTCGACGAGTACCGGATCTATCTCCACCCCGTGGTGCTCGGCGGTGGCAAGCCGTTCTTCGCCCGCCCGCGGCCCCCGCTCCGCCTCGCTTCCAGCGACCGCATCGGCGACGAGGTGATCAGGCTGACCTACGTTTCAGGATAGTCGCCGGTCGGCCGGGGAAGGATCGCCCGGCCTCTTGTCTTGCCCACCCGCCCGGAAAGTCTCGCAACTTTCCGGGCGGGTGCTTTCTCACGCTTCCGCCGGTTCCGAAAAGTCTGCGACCTTTCGTGCGCGCGACTTTTCTTCAAGCTTCAGCAGGTTCCAAAAAGTCTGCGACTTTTCGGGCGGGTATACCGCTTTCATCGACCAGGAAGCCGCCGGTCTGGCGGCTCCAGAGGCCGGCGTAAAGGCCGCCTTTGGCCACCAGTTCGGCGTGGCTGCCCATCTCGACGATGCGGCCTCCGTCCATCACCACCAGGCGATCCATGCGGGCGATGGTGGAGAGGCGGTGGGCGATGGCGATCACCGTCTTGCCTTCCATCAGCGCCCCCAGGCTCTCCTGGATGGCCGCCTCGACGTCCGAATCCAGCGCCGAGGTCGCCTCGTCGAGGACCAGGATCGGCGCGTTCTTCAGGAGCACGCGGGCGATGGCGACGCGCTGGCGCTGGCCACCGGACAGCTTGACGCCGCGTTCGCCCACGTGAGCATCGAAGCCGGCGCGGCCCCGGTTGTCGACGAGGTCGGGAATGAAGCCGTCGGCATGCGCCATGCGCGCCGCCGCCAGCATTTCCTCATCCGTCGCCTCGGGGCGGCCGTACTTGATGTTGTCGCGGATCGACCGGTGGAGCAGGGACGTATCCTGCGTCACCACGCCGATCGCTGCGCGCAGCGAGTTCTGCGTGACGGCGGCGATGTCCTGCCCATCGATGCGGATGGCGCCGCTCTCGATGTCGTAGAGACGCAGGAGCACGTTGACCAGCGTCGACTTGCCGGCGCCCGACGGGCCGACGAGGCCGATCTTCTCGCCCGGCGCGATGGTCAGGCTGACGCCGTCGAGCGCCCCCTTCGCCTTGCCGTAGTGGAAGGCGACGCGGTCGAACTCGATGCCGCCGCCGGTGACGACGAGCGGCTTGGCGTCCTTGCGGTCGATCACCGTCTGCGGCTTGGAGATGGTGGAGATGCCGTCCTGCACCGTTCCGATGTTCTCGAAGATGCCGGTCAGCTCCCACATGATCCAGCCGGACATGTTGATTATGCGGACGATCAGGCCACCGATCAGCGCGATGGCGCCGGTGGTGACGGCGCCTTGCGTGAACAGCCACACCGCCAGCACGCCGGTGATGGTCATCAGCAGGCTGTTGATGGTCGTCAGCGACATGGTCATGCCGGTGATCAGCCGCTGCTGGGCGTAGAAGACCGACGTGTGGTCTTCCAGCGCCTCGCGGGCGAAGTCGTCCTCGCGCTCGGCGTGGGCGAACAGCTTCACCGTGTGGACGTTGGTGTAGCTGTCGACCACGCGGCCGGTGAGCAGCGAGCGCGCCTCCGACATCTCCTCCGACTTCCTGGCGATGGCCGGAATGAACCGCCGGAGCACCAGGAGGTAGGCGACGATCCAGACGACCAGCGGGATCGCGAGGCGAATGTCCGCCTCGACGAACAGCACCAGCGCCGACACCGTGTAGATCAGCACGAACCACAGCGCATCGGCCGCCTGCGTGGTGGACTCGCGCAAGGACGGACCGGTCTGGATGATCTTGTTGGCGACGCGGCCAGCGAAGTCGTTGTTGAAGAAGGCGATCGACTGGCGGAGCACGTAGCGGTGGTTCTGCCAGCGAATCAGGTTGGTGACGCCGGGCGCAATGGTCTGGTGGATCAGAAGATCGTGCAGGGTCTGGAACACCGGGCGAGCGATCAAGATCACCGCGCCCATGCCGATGAAAGCCCAGCCGTGGCGGGACATCACCTCCGAGGGCGGAGTGGTGCTGAGATAGTCGACGATGGCGCCGATGTAGCGGAAGATCGACACTTCGATCAGCGCGACGAAGAAGCCCACCACCATGACGGCGGCGAAGCTCGGCCAGACCTGGCGGAGATAGTGCCAATAGAAGGGGATGAGGCGGTCGGGCGGCTGGCCGCCCGGCCCCTTGGCATAGGGGTCGATCAGACGTTCAAAAAAGGCAAACATGATAGCACCGAATGAAGGCGGTGAGCCGGTGGCCGGATAGCCACGGCTGAAAGCTGGAGGTTGAAATAGGAGCGAAGGGGTTCGAGACGGCGCACGCCACGCGAGCGCGGTCTAAAACTGACCAAAAGGGTTCGGGCCGAAAAAAAGTCGGCGCGACCGGTCAGATTACGAGTTGAGAACCACCATTCGACGCTCTCCTTGTGACTGGAGCCGGCAAACGGTAGCAGAAGGCGTTCTCAGTGCAACCGTTCGCTTGCCGGTGCGCTAAGACGATTCAACAAGGGTGGCGGAAATGCCACTCTCCATCACTGCTATCGATCGAAATCCATCGGAATCGTTGATGATCGACCTTGCTCTCTACCAACCGGACATCGCCCAGAACACCGGAACCCTGATCCGGCTTGCGGCCTGCCTGGGCACGACGCTGCATGTCATCGGTCCCGCCGGCTTCGACATGTCCGACCGCAACCTCAAGCGGGCCGGCATGGACTACATCGAGCTGGCGACGGTGGTCCGCCATGTCGGCTGGACCGATTTCGAGGCGTTTGCCACGGCGGCGGGGCGGCGTCTGGTGCTGGCGACCACCAAGGGGTCGGTTCCCTATGCCGACTTCGTCTTCCGCGATGGCGACATCGTGCTGATGGGGCGGGAATCGGCTGGTGTGCCGGAGGCGGTGCACGAGCGTGCCGACGGCCGGGTGGTCATCCCGATGCGGCCGGACACCCGGTCGATCAACATGGCGTTGTCGGCCGCCATGATCATGGGTGAAGCGCTGCGGCAGACCGCCGGTTTCCCGATGCTTCAGGGAGCGTGATCGTCGGCATCATCGAAATGCGTTGGACGGCGGTGCGGCTTTGTCCGATCCTCCGTGCATCGGATTTCGGAGAGACGACATGAAGCTGCTCATCGCCAACAAGGGCTATTCCACCTGGTCGCAACGCGCCTGGCTGGTGCTCAGGCACTTCGGCATTCCCTTCGAAGAGATCATGCAGCCGCTCTACGTCGATGGCTGGAAGGAAGCCATCCTGAAGCTGTCGCCGTCCGGCAAGGTCCCTTGTCTCGTGGACGGCGACATTACCGTCTGGGAAAGCCTCGCCATCATCGAGTATCTGGCCGAGAAGTTTCCCGATCGCGGCATCTGGCCGGCCGACGCGGCAGCGCGGGCGCACGCCCGATCGGCGGCGGCCGAGATGCACGCCGGCTTTCAGAATCTGAGGCGCGACTACACGGCCAACTGGCGGCGAACCTATCCCTGGAAGGCGCGGGGAGACGGCTCGGCAACCGAGGACGCCAGGCGCATCTTCGCGCTCTGGAAGGAGGCACGCCAGCGCTTCGGTCAGGGTGGGCCGTTCCTCTACGGGGCGTTCTCGGCGGCGGACGCCATGTATGCGCCGGTGGTCGGCCGCTTCACCACCTACTCCTGGCCGGTCGACGGGGAGACGGAAGCCTATATGAAGGCTATAAGGACGTTGCCTGCCTACGCGGCATGGGTCGAGGCCGGACGGGCGGAGCCTTGGACAATTGCCCAGTACGAGTACGACGAATAGCGGCGGCGGGCTGGCCGGAACCCCTTTGGGGCGTGGAGCGTTTAGGCACCATGCTCAGCCAGGAGGCTTCAACGATGCTCAAAGCCATTACCACCACTGCCCTTGCCGCCGTCATGGCGGCCACTTCCATCGTTCCCGCCGGGGCGATGTCGGTTGTTCCCGCCGGGGCGATGTCGACGATGGTCGGCATGTCGCCATCGCCGATCGAAAAGGTCCAGATCCTCACCCCGGAGGAGGAGCGGGAACGGGACGCGATCCAGCGAGGAGATCGGAGCTTCAGGATCGACCAGGATCGGCTGGATTATGAGCGCGACCGCGTCCATCGTTGGAATGGGCACCGTGGCTACCGTTATTACCGCCCTGGTTACCGCCGCCATAGTGACGGCTGGTGGTATCCGCTGGCGGCTTTCGGTCTCGGTGCGGCGATCATCGGCGGCATAGCCCGGCCTGGCCTCGGTCCTGCGATGCCGGTGAGCCACGTGCGCTGGTGCCAGGGGCGCTATCGTTCGTACGACCCCCGGACCAACACCTTCCAGCCCTATCACGGGCCGCGTCGGATCTGCGTATCGCCCTATTCTCGCTGACATTTGAACGGCGCGAGGCGGCGGTGAAGCCCGCCGTTTCGCTTCGGCGCTTGGCAAGAACGGGTGAAAGCGCCTAAATCACGCTCCGTCAAAACCCGGAGTTCGTTCATGCCGACCAGCGCCGCCTCTCTCGCTTCGACCGAGCTGCCGCCCGACATCGAGGGCAAGAAGGCGCTTGCCACCGACTGGTTCGCCGACCTTCGCGACCGCATCTGTGCCGTTTTCGAGGAGATCGAGGACGAGGGGGCGCCTGCGGCGGGCATGGAGCCCGGCCGTTTCGTGCGGACGCCCTGGCAGCGCACAGATCACAGCGGTGCGCCCGGCGGCGGTGGCGCCATGAGCGTGATGCGCGGCGCCGTATTCGAGAAGGTGGGTGTCCACGTCTCGACCGTTCACGGCGAGTTCGCGCCCGAGTTCCGGGCGCAGATGCCGGGCGCCGAGGAGGATCCGCGCTTTTGGGCCAGCGGCATTTCGCTGATCGCCCACATGCAGAACCCGCACGTGCCGGCCGTTCACATGAACACCCGCATGGTGGTGACGACCCGCCAGTGGTTCGGCGGCGGCGCCGACCTGACGCCGACGCTCGACGCCCGGCGGAGCCAGGAAGACCCGGACACCATCGCCTTTCACTCGGCGATGAAGTCGGCCTGTGCAGCCCACCCGCACATCGACTATGCCGATTACAAGGCCTGGTGCGACGAGTATTTCTTCCTCAAGCATCGCGGCGAGGCGCGTGGCGTCGGCGGCATCTTCTACGACTATCTGCATTCGGATGCCGGCTGGGCGGCGGATTTCGCCTTTACCCGCGACCTCGGGCTCGCCTTTCTCGACATCTTTCCACGCCTCGTCCGCTCCAACATGCGCACGCCCTGGACGGCGGCCGAGCGCGAGGAACAGCTGGTGCGGCGCGGCCGCTATGTCGAGTTCAACCTTCTCTATGATCGCGGCACGGTGTTCGGCCTGAAGACCGGCGGCAACGTCGATGCCATACTGTCGTCCATGCCGCCGCACGCCAAGTGGCCGTGATGCCTCACCAAGGCGTCTCGCCGTCGGGCTCCACAAAGCGCCCGGACACGGCTTCCTCGCCGAGCAGCGCGTATTCGACCGGCAGCCTCGCCCCTTCCTCGGGCTCCATGAAGCCGGTGTGGCCGGTGAGATCGGTCTTCACATAGCCGGGGCTGACCGAGTTGACGACGATGGCGGTGTCGCGCAGCTCTTCGGCGAGTTGCACGGTGAGCATGTTGAGCGCCGCCTTGGATGCGTTGTAGCCGATGAGGCGCGCGGAGTAGTAGGGCGAGGTCGGGTCGCCGTTGACAGTGAGCGAGCCGAGCGAACTCGACAGGTTGACGATCCGCCCGGCTGGCGATTGGCGCAGCAGCGGCAGCATGGCCTGCGTCACCGCCAGGGTGCCGATGAAGTTGGTCTCCATGATCCGCCGCGCCGCCTCGGGCGAAGCCGACGATGGCGGGCCGTCCTGGGCATCGACGATGCCGGCGTTGTTGACGAGAATGTCGAGGCGGCCATGGTGGTCCCGTATCGTCTCGGCCGCTGCGGCGATGCTCTTGTGGTCGTTGAGGTCGATCCGGATGGGCTCGACCTTCAGGCCTGCGGCGGCAAGCTCCTCCGACGCCGCCTGTCCCCGCCCGGCATCGCGGGCGCCGAGGACGACGGTGACGCCGGCCTCGGCGAGCTGGCGGGCAATCTCCAGTCCGATGCCCTTGTTGGCGCCGGTGACGAGGGCAATGCGCGTATCGGTCATGACTGCATCCTTCTTGTCTCTGGTCTGCTAACTTGAGAATATGAAGGATCATTCAGTTTGAGGATTCGCTTTTGCCGACCACCCCGCCGCCGCATCTATCGCCCCGGAAAAGGCCGCGTCAGGCCCGCGCGGCGGTGACGCTCGACGCCATCTTCGAGGCGACCATTCAGGTTTTGATCAGTGACGGACCGCGTCGGCTGACGACGACGCGGGTGGCCGAGCGGGCCGGCGTCTCGGTCGGCACCATGTACCAGTACTTCCCGCACAAGCAGGCGCTGTTCTATGCGCTCAACGAGCGCTACCTCGATCTCGTCGCCGAGAAGGTGGAGGCCACCTGCCGGGCGCTGCGGGGCGCCGAGGCCGAGGCGATGGTCGAGGCGCTGGTGACAACCTATTGGCAGGCCAAGACGGAGCGGGCCGAGGTGACGCAGGCGCTCTACAGGTCCGTGGTCGAGCTCGACAACGAATCGCTGATCGAAGCCTTCGCCCGACGCGTCGATGTGGCGACCGCCGCCATGTTCGCCAGCGTCGCCAATGCCGCCTTCGCCGATCTCAATACGGTGGTGCTGACGCTGCTCACCAGCATCTTCGGCACGGTCCGCAGCGTGTTCGAGCGCAATCTGCCGGTCGAGGAAGCCGATTCCGTGCTGCGGCACCTCATCGTGATGTGCAACGCCTATGTCAGGACGGTCCAAGTGTCGGTGCTGGAGCGCGAGAGGATTTAAGGAGACCGCCTGCATGTGCGTCATGACGCGTACGGATAACGACATGCCGCTTGCCCGCCGGAAGTGCTCGCCGCCTCTTTCTTCGCCGACACATCGCCAAACCGTGCGTCAGATTGGCCTTTAGTCTAGGCGTCGGCGTTGTGCGCGGCGGAGAGGGGAGCGGGGGCCCTAGGCTCTCCGATGGATTGGGCTGGTTCCACAACGGGCTGGCGGCGGATCGGTTCCTATTCTTCGGTTGCTGCGTGGCGGCAGGGCGAAAGGGCAGCGTGAACGTTTTCCAAGGGGAACAGGTTGACGTTCTTAGGCCGTTCTGCTAGCTCATGAAGAGAGGAAATAAACGTTTATGACGAAACTGCCTTATCGTCAGGATGGGCAGGTGGCCTTCGCAGGCTACCTAAGTTCAACTTGGCGAAATCGGGGTGGTTTTGCTAAGTCGACACCAGGCCGGGTACCGGCCGTCGTCGGGAAGGGGGTGTCCCGGCACTAATGCAGTCACCGGCTTCATAAACGTTTAGGATGGAGGTTGGCTTGGGAAAGGTCACGATACGCGATGTGAGCCGTGTCACGGGGCTGTCGACCTACACCGTGTCGCGGGCGCTGAGCGGGGCGCCGGGGGTATCCGCCGAGAGTCGCGAGCAGGTGCTGGCCGCCGCGCGCGAGATCGGCTACATCCCCAACCGCGCCGCCCAGGGGCTCAGGCGCGGCAGTAGCGACTCCATCGCGGTCATCGTCGCCAGCACGGCCAACTCCTACTATCTCGATTTGATGGCCGGCATTCAGCAGGCGTTGCGACACTCCGACTGGACGGTCATCATCGCCGACGTGGCGGTCGACGGCGTCTACAACCCGCGCCTTGAAGACCGCATCGTCCAGCGGCTGATCGAGTCGCGGACCGCCGGGGTCATCACGACGCTGACGCTCAGCCCCGAGAACACGGCGCTTCTTGCCAATTGGGACATTCCCATCGTCTTCGTCGATTCCGCGCCGCCCGAATCCGCCAACTTCCCGAGCGTCACCACCGACAACTATAACGCCAGCCTGATGGTCGGCGAGCATCTCGCCGAGCACGGCTATCGCGACTGGCTGTTCCTGGTTTACCCGCAGCGGTGGACGACGCGGATAGACCGCGAGCGCGGCATTCGGGACGCGGCGATCTCCCACAACGCCCATGTCGAGGTGCTCGAGAGCGAGAACGACGAGGATTCAGCTTTTCGCACGCTTGAAACCTATCTTGCCGGCTCCGCGCGCATCCCCCGCGTTCTCATCGCCGGTAACAACCCGCTGCTGCTCGGCGCTCTGCGTCTGCTGCGCGATCGAGGCATTCGCATTCCGGCCGACATGGCCGTCATCGGTTACGACGAGTTCGCGTGGGCGTCGCTGCTCGATCCGCCGCTGACCGTGCTGGACGAAGACAGTGAGGGCATCGGTCGCCTTGCCGGGCAGACGCTCGCCCAGATCATCAACGAACAGGTCGAGGCCGCCAGGAGCGGCCAGTCCCAATCGCCCATCTATCGGGCGGAGTACCGGCAACAGGTGGCGGGGCGCCTGATCGTCCGCCGCTCCTGCGGTTGTCACGTCGATAACGAACGTCCGCGCTGAACGGCGCGAACAGCCATCGAGTTTGCGAAAACTGGCGGCGCTGCCGTCCGGTAACGCGAAGCCGCGGGGTGCGTCCTGCGGAAAGGGCAGACCCCGCGGGCCGCCACGTCACGGCGGCTTGCCAAACGGAGGAAACGATAATGATGCTCAAGCGCTTTGCCCGACTGGCCATGTCGGTCTCGACCATGGTGCTGGCGGCCGGATTGACGGTCGCCGACGTCTCCGCCAAGACGCCGGAAAAGATCGAACAGATCGGCCTGATGGTTCAGGACATGTCCAACCCGTTCTTCTCGGCCATGGACAAGGGCGCCAAGAAGGCGGCGGAAGCGATCGGAGCCAAGCTCAACACCCAGGACGCGCAGCTCGATCTGGCCAACCAGAACACCCAGATCGACGCCTTCATCCAGCAGGGGGTCGACCTGATCGTCATCTCGGCCGTCGACGAGGCCGGCATCGAACCCGCCATCCAGCGGGCCAAGGAGGCGGGCATCATCGTCATCGCCGTCGACACGCCCGCCCACGGCGCCGACGTGGTGATCATGACCGACGCGGTGCAGGCCGGCGAGCGCTCCTGCGACTACCTGTTCACGCAGATGGGCGGCAAGGGCGAGGTGTTGCTGGTTGACGGTACTCCGATCCAGACGATCGTCGATCGCATCACCGGCTGTCGCAACGTCGCCGAGAACTATCCGGACATCAAGATTGTCGGCCAGCAGGCCTCGAAGAACGATCGCGCTTCGGGCCTGATGGTGACCACCGACATGCTGACCGCGCATCCTGACGTCACCGGCATCTTCGGCATGAACGATCCGTCCGCTCTGGGGGCCGTGCTCGCTGTCGAGCAGGCCGGCAAGGCTGAGCAGATCAAGGTGACCGGCGTTGATGGCAGTCCGGAGGCGGTCGAAGAACTGAAGCGCGAGGGATCGCCCTTCATCGGCACCGCCACCCAGAGCCCAGGCGTCATGGTCGAGGAGGCGGTGAAGATCGCCGTCGAGATGACCAAGGGCAAGGCCCCGGAACAGAAGACGGTCCTCATCCCGAGCGTCCTGGTCGATCGCAAGACCGTCGACCAGTACCCGGGCTGGTGAGCCATTGCTCCGGCGGCGCGTCGTCGCCGGGGCATCTGCCGGATGCGCAACCGACGCCCAACCATGTGGCGGGACTCCAGACAATCCGCCGACAGGGCGGGTGCCGGTTGCCGAATGCGAGGCAAACATGACCCTCTCCGCTTCACCTCTGCTCCGGCTGGAGCAGGTCAGCAAACGCTTCGGCCCGACACTCGCCCTCAATAGGGTCGACTTCGACCTTCATGCCGGCGAAGTGCATGCGTTGATGGGCGAAAACGGTGCCGGCAAGTCGACGCTGATGAAAATCCTGGCCGGCAACCAGCCGCGCGATGCCGGCCGCATCCTGATGGACGGTCGGGAGATCGAGATCCGGTCGCCTCTCGATGCCGGTGCCTACGGTATCGCCATCATCCATCAGGAACTCAACACCGTTCCCGACATGACCATCGCCGAAAACCTGGCGCTCGGCCATGAGCCCGTCACGCGGTTCGGAATGCTCGACCGCCGGGCGCTCGACCGGCAGGCCCGGGAGAAGCTGGCGCGCATCGGCGCCGACATCGATCCGCAGCGGCGGCTCGGGTCGCTCAGCATCGGCATGCAGCAGATGGTCGAAATCGCCCGCGCCGTCAGCGAGAACGCGCGCGTGCTGGTCCTCGACGAGCCGACGGCGGCGCTGTCGCGCGCCGAAGCGCAGCAGCTCTACCAGCTGATCGGCCAGATGCGCGCCTCGGGCGTCGGCCTGATCTACATTTCCCACCGGATGGAAGAGGTCTGGCAACTGGCCGACCGCGTTACCGTGTTTCGCGACGGCGCCCATATCGGCACAGCCAGGATGGAAGACATCACGCCGCCCGACGTGGTGCGGATGATGGTCGGCCGACCCATGGGCGACCTTTACGACCATGCACCACGGACGGCCGGCGAGGTGGTGCTCGCCGTCGAAGGTTTGGCCGGCAATGGCGTGGGCCCGGTCAGCTTCACCGTGCGCGCCGGCGAAGTGGTGGCCATGTCCGGGCTGATCGGCTCCGGCCGAACCGAGATCGGGCGGCTGATCTTCGGCTCCGATCCCCGGGACGCGGGCGTCGTTCGCATCGATGGCCGGCCCAGCGCACCGTTCGACTGCGTCGACGCCATCGCCGACGGCATCGGAATGGTACCGGAAAATCGCAAGGAGCAGGGCCTGTTCCTCGGCCACAGCGTCGAGGACAATGTCTCCATCAGTTCGCTCGATCGCTATGTCACGGCCGGCGTCCTGCATCGTGGGGCCATCCACACGGCCGTTGCCGAGGAGATGGCCCGCCTTCGCCTCAGGGCCAACGCCAT
>JAUVXG010000216.1 GCA_030603685.1 Pleomorphomonas sp. | reverse complement strand
CGCAGCTGCCGACGTTCGAGGCCTATGTCGACGGACCGTTCAAGCAGCTTCTGGCGCTTCACAAGGAGAACGCCGAGCTGAAGCGCGCGTGACGGCGTGGGTCAGCGCGCTTCGAGCTTGCGCAGATAGCGGTTGCGGTAGGTGTCGAGCACCACGGCCAGCACGATGACCGTGCCGATGACGATCGGCTTTACGTTGTCCTCGGCGCCGAGCAGCTGCAGACCCGTCGCCAGCACCTGAAGGATGCAGGCGCCGACCAGCGTGCCGATGATCGACCCCTTGCCGCCCGACAGCGACGTGCCGCCGATGATCACCGCCGCGATGGCGTTGAGCTCGTAGCCGATGCCGGCGATCGGGCTGCCGACGTTGAGGCGCAGGAGGAACACCATGGCGGCGATGCCGGCGGTCAGTCCGCTGATGGTGAACACGGCGATCTTGAAGACGCGGGGATTGTGACCCGACAGGCGCACCGCTTCCTCGTTGGTGCCGATGGCGAAGACGAAGCGGCCGAACACGGTGAAGCGCAGGATGAACCAGCCGATCAGGATGACGATGATGGCGATCAGGAAGATCGACGGCAGAACGCCGAAGTAGATCTGGTTGCCGAAGTCGACGAAGGGCTGGGGCAGGCCGGTGATGGTGGAGTTGTCGGAGACGACGCGGGCGAGACCGCTGGCGACGTTGAGCATGCCGAGCGTCACGATGAACGACGGCAGCTTCCACTTCTCGCAGACCCAGCCGTTGATGGCGCCACAGGCCGCGCCGGTGGCCATGCAGGCCAGAAGCGCCAGCGGGATCGACATCCACGGCGACAGGTCCTCGCGCACCATGATGGTGGCGCCGACCACGGTGCAGAGGGCCAGCACCGAACCGACCGACAGGTCGATGCCACCGGTCAGGATGACGAAGGTCATGCCGGCGGCCAGCACGGTGTTGATGGCGATCTGAACGAAGATCTTCAGGAAGTTCTCGGGCGTCGCGAAATAGGGCGCCGTGGCCGAGAAGAACAGCACGATGATCACCAGCGCTATGGCGACGCCCGCCTCGCGCATCGAGATGCGCAGGAAGTTGTCCCACACGGTGGCCGTCTTGCGCTCGCCGGCGCCTTCAGTTCCCTCGGACACGTCCATACTCCTCATAGGCAAGCGAGAGAATGCGGTTCTGGTCGAACTCGGCGCGCGGCACTTCGCCGGCAAGGCGCCCGTTGGAGAAGACCAGGATGCGGTGGCAGATGGACATCAGCTCGGGCAGATCGGAGGACACCACGAGGATGCCCTTTCCCTCGGCGGCGAGCTGCCCCATCAGCTCGTAGATTTCCGCCTTGGCGCCCACGTCGATGCCGCGCGTCGGCTCGTCGCAGATCAGCACGCTCGATCCACGATAAAGCCACTTTGCGATCACCACCTTCTGCTGGTTGCCGCCGGAGAAGGTTCCGACCTTCTGGAAGATGGTCGGCGTCTTGACGCGCAGGCCGGCGACCAGCCGCTCCGATGCGGCGTTCTCCTTGGCGCGGTCGAGCAGCCCCTTGCGCGACAGCCGCTTGAGATCGGTGATGGTGATGTTCTCGGCGCAGCTCATTTCGAGCAGCAGGCCCTGCTGCTTGCGGTCCTCGGTCATCAGGCAGATGCCGGCGGCCACGGCCTCCTTGGGCGAGGCGATGGCGACGGGGCGGCCGTTGACGCGGATGGTGCCGGAAGCTTTGGGATCGGCGCCGAAGATCGCCCTGACAGCCTCGGTCCGACCACTGCCGACGAGGCCGGCGATGCCGACGATCTCGCCCTTGCGCACCGAGAAGTCGATCGCCGGGCTCGTCTCGGTGAGACGAAGGTCCTCGACGGCGAGCGCCTCGCCGGTGGGCACTATGTCCTCGCGGAAGACGCCCTGGTCGGTGACGGTGCGGCCGACCATCAGGCGCACGATGTCGGGAATGGCGAGGCCCTTGAGCGGCTCGGTGGTCACGTGCTGGCCGTCGCGCAGCACGGTGACGCGGTCGCCCACCTCGTAGATCTCCTGCAGGCGGTGCGAGATGTAGAGCGTGGTGACCTTGCGTTCCTTGAGGCGATGCAGGATCTCGAACAGGCGGTCGACCTCCTTGGAGGTCAGCGTCGCCGTCGGCTCGTCGAGCACCAGGAGCTTGCTTTCATGGGCCAGCGCCTTGGCGATCTCGATCAGCTGCATCTGCGCGACGCCGAGCCGGCTCACCACGGTCGACGGGGATATGTCGAGGCCGACTTCGGCGAGCAGTTCGGCGGCGCGCCGGTTCATCTCGCGGAAGTTGACGAGGCCGCGCCGGCTCGGCAGGTGCTCGAACAAGAGGTTCTCGGCAACCGTCAGGTTGGAGAGCCGGTTGAGCTCCTGGTGAACGACGCGGATACCCTTGGAAAAGGCTTCCAGCGGCGAGGCGGGGCTGTAGGGCGCGCCGTTGAACCAGATGCTGCCCTCGTCGGGCGGAAACAGGCCGCCGAGCAGGTTGATCAGCGTCGACTTGCCGGCGCCGTTCTCGCCAAGCAGCACGTGGCCCTCGCCGCGCTGGATGTCGAAGCTGACGTTGCGCAGGGCGACGACGCCCGGAAAGCGCTTGCCGACGCCCCGAAGCTGCAGGATGGGGCCGGTGTCGTCATCGTGCCACGCGGCGGCATCGGCTTCGAGAACCGGCGCCACTTCATGGGGATCTGTGGTCATCACGGGAACTGCCCTGAATGCTTCGGCGCGGCAGGGGAGGATCCGGCGCGGGTTGCCCCGTGCCGGATCGATGCTCGCATCGTCGATCAGAGATCGGCGGCGGTGATCAGCTTGATGTCGGTCTTCACCCAGCCGGTGAAGGTCTCGCCGGCCATCTGGCGCAGGCCGTACTCGATGCCCATGGCGGCCATCTGGGCGCCGTATTGCTCGACGGTGGCCAGCATCTTGCCGTCCTTGATCAGCGGCTGGACGGCCGGGATGTTGTCGAAGCCGACCACCTTGATCTTGCCGGAGAGGCCGGCGCTGTCGAGCGCCTTGACGACGCCGAGGGCCATGGAGTCGTTGGCGGCCATGACGCCCTGGATGTCGTTGTACTTGGTGAGGAAGTTGGTCATCAGCGTGTTGGCTTCCTCGGTCTCCCAATGGGCCGTCTTGCTGTCGAGCAACTGCAGCTTGCCGGCGGCGACGGCGTCGTCGAAGCCCTTCTTGCGCTGCTGGGCGTTGTCGGCCTCCGGGTTGCCTTCGAGGATGACCACCTTGCCGCCTTCGCCGAGTTCCTTGGCCAGCGCGTTGCCGGCGAGGAGGGCGCCTTCGCGGTTGTCGGGGCCGAAGAAGGCGAGGTCGATGCCGGCCTTCTTCTTGGCTTCCTGGTCGAGCTCGACGTCGATGTTGATGACGGCGACGCCGGCCTTCACGGCCTTGGCGAGCGGCGTGACCATGGCCTTGGAGTCGGCCGGGGCGACGACGATGATGTCATACTTCTGCGTCACGAAGTTCTCGACGGCGTCGACCTGGGCGGCGAAGTCGCGCTCATCCTTCATGCCGACGGCCTTGAAGTCGAACTTGTCGGCGTTCTCCGCCGCATACTTCTCGGCGCCGGCCTGCATCTGCTTGAAGAACTCGTTGGCGAGCGACTTCATGACCAGCCCGACCTTGGGCTTCTTGGCCTCAGCGAATACCGGAGTGACGCCCGAGACCAGAACCAGCGAACCGGCGGCGCCGGCCAGCAGCAACCGGCGACGGCTTACGCCGGACAGACTCCGCCCGTCCGAAGAAAATGAAGTCATTTTGTCCTCCCAAGCGAACGTTTTCGTTGAGCCGGACCCAATGTACCGGCCCGATGAAACGTTTCCAAATGACGCTACCAGTATAGGACAACCGCATCAAGGCGAGAGGCGACATTCCGACCAAAGTTGAGTGCGGAGAAAATACCGTTTATTAACAGCGATATACGCTGCCAGGTAAACAGACTTCGCTTTGATGGGGCGATTTCAGGAGGGTGGAGCACAGGTTTCGCGCAGCGCCATGTCGCAGGGGAAGATGTAGCTCGCTTCGGCGTCGAGCGGCTCGCCGCCGATCAACAGGTCGATGGCGCATTTGGCGATCGCGGCGACCGGCTGGACGGCGGTCGTCACGCGCGGCACCACCAGATCGGAAACCAGAATGCCGTCGAAGCCGACGACCGACAACTCGCCGGGTATGGCGATGCGGCGGTCGAAGGCGGCGCGCAGCACGCCGATGGCCTGCTGGTCGGAGCAGGCGAACACCGCCGTCGGCTTCAAGCCGTCCTCGGCGAGCAGCGTCTTGGCCGCCTCGCGCCCGCCCTCGTAGTTGAACGGCGCCGAGACGATCCAGGCGGCGGGGTCGAGCCCGGCCTCGGCGAGGCGGGACGCCATCACGTCCATGAAGCCGGCGAGCCGCTCGCGGGCGACGAAGGAGTTCTCGGGGCCGGAGATGCAGGCGATGCGCCGGTGGCCGAGCGACACGAGGTGCTCGGTCGCCATGCGCGCTCCGGCGCGGTGGTCGGCAGCGATGAAGGGATGGCCGGCAAGGCGACGGTCGACGACGACGAGGCGCAGGCCATCGGGATTGGCGATCGAGGTGGCGCGGTTGCTCGGCACCACCACCACGCCCTCGACCTTGCTGCGGGCGAGGTTGGCGATCAGGGCCGCCTCGCTGTCGACCTGCTCGTCGGAGCTGGCGAACAGCACGCTGTAGCCGCGCTCCTTGGCGCGCAGTTCGAGGTGCTGCATGAGGTCGGCGAAGAATGGATTGCGCAGGTCGGGAATGACGACGCCGAGCGTCCGGTTGGTGCCGCGCCTCAGGCTCTGGGCGGCGGCGTCCGGCCGGAAGCCCAGCTCGGCGATGACCTCGTTGACGATGCGCTTCTTGGCCTCGGTGACCGACGGATGGCCGTTGACGACCCGCGACACCGTACCGACGGACACGCCGGCCTTCCTGGCAACGTCGCGGATTGTCGTGCGCGGTTTCACATCGGTCTCGGGGTTCGGTTTCGCCGCCTATGCATAACCGTACCGTGGGTGATTTCAATGCGGTTGTTGAGGCGGCGGGGGCCGGTCGGGCAAAACGGCAGAGCCTTCCCGATGTGACTCACCGGGAAGGCTCTGAGACAGTCATCCGTCGATGTCCGAGATGACCTATGCCGTCGCAATCCGGCTCGTCCCCGGATCGGGCACGTCGATGCCCTCCGCTTCGTATTCGTTGAGCTTGTTTCTGAGCGTGCGGATGGAGATGCCGAGGATCTTGGCGGCGTGGGTGCGGTTGCCGAGGCAATGGTCGAGCGTGTCGAGGATGAGATCGCGCTCCACTTCGGCGACGGTGCGGCCGACGAGCGCCCGCGTCACAGCTTCCGCCGTCTGGGCGGCGCGGGCGGCCGGGTCGGACGAGCGCGGCACGGTGACGGCGCCTTCCATGCGGGCGCCGTCGGGCGAGCGGATGGCCTCGACGCCGATCTCGACGCCGCTGGCGAGCAGTACGGCGCGGTGGATGGTGTTTTCCAGCTCGCGGACGTTGCCCGGCCAGCGGGCGGCGATCAGCTCGCGCTTGGCGTCGGAGGAGAGCGGCCGCTCCGGCATGCCGTTGATCTCGGCATACTTGCGGCCGAAGTGCTCGGCCAGCGCCAGGATGTCGGCCGGGCGGTCGCGCAGGGCGGGGATCTTCAGGTTGACGACGTTGAGGCGGTAGAGGAGGTCCTCGCGGAAGCGGCCTTCCTTGACGGCGTCGGTGAGGTTGCGGTTGCTCGTGGCGATGATGCGGATGTCCACCGGCACCGGCTTGCCGCCGCCGACGCGGTCGATCACCCGTTCCTGGATGGCGCGCAAGAGCTTGGCCTGCAGACGGACGTCCATCTCGGAGATTTCGTCGAGCAGCAGCGTGCCGCCGGAGGCTTCCTCGAACTTGCCGACGCGGCGGGCGACGGCGCCGGTGAAGGCGCCCTTCTCGTGACCGAACAGTTCCGATTCCAGGAGGTTCTCCGGAATGGCGGCGCAGTTGACGGAAACGAAGGGCTTGTCGACGCGGGCCGACTTGCGGTGGACGTAGCGGGCCAGCACTTCCTTGCCGGTGCCACTCTCGCCGGTGATCAGGATCGACGCCTCGCTGCTGGCCACCTGATCGGCGAGCTTCAGCACCGCCTGCATCGCCTCGTCGCGCACCACGAGGTCGCGGCTGTCGGCGGTGACGGCGGCGAGGACGGCGGCGATCAGCTCGGCGTCGGGCGGCAGGGGGATGTATTCCTTGGCGCCGGCCCGGATGGCGGCGACGGCCGCCTTGGCGTCGGTGGCGATGCCGCAGGCGACCACGGGAACGTGGATGCGTTCCTCTTCCAGCGAGGTGATCAGCCGCTGGATGGGCAGCGACACGTCGATCATCACCAGATCGGCGCCGCGCCCCGAGCGCAGCGTCCGAAGCGCGGTGTCGATGGTGTCGGCCTGCAGCACCGAGGCACCCTTGTCCATGGCGATGCGGGTGGCGGCGGTGAGCTGCCCGTTGAGTGAGCCGACGATAAGCAGGCGCATGAGACTGTCTCCGGTCAGCGGTCGGACTTGACGATTTCGGTCATCGTCACGCCGAGCTTGTCTTCGACCAGCACCACTTCGCCACGGGCGACAAGGCGGTCGTTGACGTAGATGTCGATAGCTTCGCCCACCTTGCGGTCGAGTTCCAGCACGGAGCCGGGGGCGAGCTGCAAAAGGTCGCTGATTCCGAGGCGGGCGCGGCCGAGAATGGCCGAGACGCGCACGGGAACGTCGAAAACCGCCTCCAGTTCGGCGGCGGAGCGGGTGACGGCCTGATCGTCGGTGTCGTCGCCGCGCCGGCGCTCGGCGACGTGGGATTCGAGGTCGATGCCCGAAGGTTCGTCGGCGGGGGTCATGTGGCGGCTCCGCTCATGGAAGTGGGATCGGCCGGCTCTTCGGCCGGCAGGTGGCGGGCGATCGCCGCCTCGATGTCGGCGACGATGGCGGCATGGTTGAGCACGATGCCGCCGTCGGCCCATTCGATGCGGCAGTCGCCGCGCGCCATGCCCGGCTCGCCCATCACCACGAGGCGGCCCTCGAAGCCACGGTCGG
>JAUVXG010000126.1 GCA_030603685.1 Pleomorphomonas sp. | reverse complement strand
GGTGGCCGCATCGGAAACCCGGTCGTCCACCTTGGCCACGTTCTTGTAAAGGCAGGTGACGAAGCGCTTGATGCTGGCCGACTGCTCCGCCTCGCTGGCCGGCGGTGGCAATGGCGTCGTGTTGCAGCCCGCCACGAGGAGAAGAAGGGCAGTGATGCCGATGGTCTTCCTAAGGCACGCTCGCACGACAGATATCCTCCCAGCCGATTCCGCTCGCCCGACTATGTCGCGGGAAGGGCGAGGCGGCAACGGGATGCAACTTTCTTTTGCATCAGGGTGAATACGGCAGGGGGAGGGTGATATGGGCCTCTGCGATTTCTCGTCCTGAGGTCCTGGCCTTCGCCAGGATGACAGCCTGATAGGAAGGCGCGCAAGCTAACCGCTTGCTCTTCATATATAATTCTCCCGTCATCCTGGCGAAGGCCAGGACCTCAGGACGAGAAATCGAGCCGCTGGCATCTGGCACCTGCGGGACGGTTGATGCCAACTGAAGGTGGGCATTCGTTCGTAAGACCAATCCGGTTGGCTTCGTTTCCGCCTCTCCAGATTGCCGCGCCGTGCTACCAATCGGCCATGTCCTTCGGCGTGTTCATTCACCGCTTCGATTCGATCTATGACGACAGCCCGGCGGAGCGCTACCAGTTCCCCGCGCAGTATCTCGGTCGCGTCAGCGCCTGTGTCGGCGACTGGATCGTCTATTACGAGCCGCGCAAGATCCGCGACACGCGCGGTTATTTCGCAATCGCCCGCGTGGCGCGCGTCGTTCCGGATGCGACGCCGGGCATGTATGTCGCCGAGATCGAGCCGGGCAGCTATCTCGATTTCGTCAGCCCGGTGCCGTTCTCCGACGAGGGCGGGGTGATCGAGCGCGGGGTCCTCAACGAGGACGGGCGCATATCCGGCCGCGCCCAGTCGGCGGTGAGGCCGATCAGTGCCGCCGATTTCGACCGCATCCTGGCGCGCGGCTTCCACGAGGCGCAGCCCGAGCTGCCGCGCATCGGTCCGATGCCGGATGCCGGCTTTGAAGACGGGCCGCAGGCGCCCTTTGTCCTCGAGCAGCCGCGCTTGCGCGTCGAGCAACTCGGCTCGCGCATCGTGCGAGACCGGCTGTTCCGCCGCGTGGTGCTCCGCGCCTATGACAAGCGCTGCGCCGTGACGGGCCTGAGGCTGATCAACGGCGGCGGGCGGGCGGAGGTGGATGCGGCGCATATCCGCCCGGTCGAGGCCAGCGGGCCGGACATCCTGAGCAACGGGCTGGCGCTGTCGGGTACGGCGCATTGGATGTTCGACCGTGGCCTGATCAGCCTGGAGGATGATTTCACGATCCTGGTGTCGCGGCACGTCAACGACCCCGACAGCGCGCGCAGCCTGATCAACCCGACCGGCCGCGCCATCGTCCCGCCACGCCCGTCCGACCGCCCCAGCCCGTATTTCCTGAAATGGCACCGGGACAATGTGTTCAAGGTGTAGGGGGAGGCGAAGGGCGGGGCGTGCTGAAACCGCTCTATGCCGTCCGAAACTTCGGCCAACCGGTTTCATCCGGCCGAGGAGGGGGAGGCGCGGCTACCAGTTCTGCGATGAAGGACGCCAGTGGTCCGGCGTTTTCGTGCGAGCTCGCCTCTTCCAGTGCCGCCATGTACTCGGGTTTCCGTGCGACGGGAATGATGGTCCAGGGATATCCCCCCGAGGCCAGCATCGCGTTCATGATGAAACGACCGGTGCGACCGTTTCCATCGCCAAAGGGATGGATGTAGGTGAACACGAAGTGGCCGAGAACGGCGCCGACGCGGGGATCCGTCTCGCCGGCCAAGCAGTCGAGCATGGCGTCCATCGCCGGTTGGATGGAGTTCTCGGAAACCGGGACATGTGCCGAGCCACGGATATAGACCGGGTGCTGACGGTAACCGATCAAATCGACGGGTTTGATGAAGCCAGCGTTGACCAGCGGCCGGAACAGCTCCGCTCGCCAGTCGGCATGGCGCTGGTAGACGATCTCGGCCGCCCTCTCGCCATCGAGGATCCGGCCGACGTCTGCCTTCACCAGCTGAAACGCCTGCCAGTAGCCGCGAGCCGCGAGCGCATTGCGGGTTTCGAAATCGGCTTGCCGGTGGTCCGGGTCCCAATCTCCGGCACTGACGCGCGCGATCAGTTCTGTGGTCACCTGGTAGCCCTCGATGGACAGCGAGTTGTAGGCATCGCTGATGTAGCGGTCCTCGATCTCGGCCAAGTAGGCGCCTTTCGGCGGCAACTGACCGGTCGGCAGCGTGAAGCCGTCGAGCACGCTGTCGCGCAGCGCAGCCCATAGAAGCCGGATGCGCGTGTCGATCGCCGCGACCGGTCGTTTCGGCAGTCGCACCTCCGGCATGTCGCCATCGAACGGATCGGTCTCACGGACGTCATATCCCGCCGCTTTCATTTCCCGCAGGATCTGGTCGGCGTCCTGGGGCTTGTCCAGTTTGCGCAAGACGCCGGCAAGGCGGCCCGCCGAGGCTGGTGCCCTGGTGCTCACCAGATGGCGAAGAATGTCTGTCGTGCCCCTGATCGAGCCCAGCACGGCGACGATGTCCTTCCTGAGGGCCCGCCACGCGTTGGGCTGGATTTCACAAATGGCAGCGACCGCCGGATAGATGGGGATGCCATTGATCTCCTGAGGCTGAACATCGAAGTTCTTCCCCAGCACGTAGATGCTGGTGCCGTAAGGCAGGGGCAGGTTGCCATTGGCATTTGCCTTGGCGTGTACGACGACCTGGGCCGGGACCTCCCATCTTTCCGCGTGGATCGCCATCGACCCCTCGGGAGAGACGATCCAGTTCCCCTCACCGAAGCGATCATTGAGGTATTCTCTGGCGAACTCCCAGAAAGCCGAATGCCAGGCCGCCGCATCGAAGCCGAGCCGGGATGCGTAATACCAGCCCTTCATGATCTCCTGGATGTACCTGGCTTCGATGAGCCGTTCTCGATGCAGCCGGGATAACTCGTCGCTGCGGAAAACGCGTCGTTGGCCCTCGTTGGTCACGCCGATCAACTGCCGTAACGAGTCCGCGATCTTCTCGTTCATCGGCTTTCCCTTGGCCATCGGGGACTCCTGGATTGGATGCGATTGAGTTTTGTTGTGAATTCACAATAGGATTATGTCGTAAATTCGCGATTGAGTCATGTCGTAAATTTACGATTGGATTTTGCTGCGAAAGTGCGATTGAGTTCTGCAGGTAGCCCGGGAACGCCTGATGCTGCTGGGTGTGTGATAGGGGCCGAGGAACGTTCTCGTCATGAGGTCCTCGCCTGTGCATTGATATAAAACAGGTAGATAAGCGTCGTGTGTGGGGTGCTTCACGCTGCGACGCTCAAGCCTCGGATCGTTTGGCTTCGGTGACGTCGTCGAAGTCCAGTTTCAGGAATCCCTCGGCTAAGTACATGAACAGGCGTTTTTCTTTTTCATATAGTTTGCAATCTTCGATGTTTGAGCCGGATGCAGTCTCGCCCATTGCGGCAGGGGATATGGTCAGCATGAGGTCCGCCAATCCCGAGAAGGACCATTTGAACCTCTGCTTCCGTGTCGCATCTGGCGAGGGAAAGAGTTCGAAGCATATTTGCGCTGCGTATTCGTTGCCGCTGATCGACGTGTCGAACGAAAGCAGAACCCCTTGGTGCCCAAAGGGATTTTCTTCAAAGGGGTTTTCCATTTCGTTGTTCCCTGCGGTCAATGCGATTTGCCGATTACTCCCCCAGCCCTCGGCATGCCGCCCTGACCAGCCATTCGATCTGCGCTTCCAGCGCCGTCAGCGGGACCGCGACCAGGCGCTCTTCCAGTCCCAGGGTGACGATGCCGTGGACGGCGGCGAAGAGGGTGCGGGCGGCTAGGGTTTGTTGGGCTTCATCCATGTCGGGGACGAGGAGGGTGAGGGGTTCGGCGACGTGGCGGAAGAGGCGGAGCTGGTCGTCGGCGGCCCAGGCGGGGAGGGCGGTGCCTTCGGCGAGGCGGAGTTCGAACAGGGTGCGCCAGAGTCTCAGGTTGCCCTTGGCGAAATGCAGGTAGGCGTGGGCGATGGCGACGAGGCGGTTTACCGCGTCGGCCTTGGATTCGAGCGGCAGCGCGTCGGAGGCGGCGGTCAGCGCCTCGCCGAGGCGGCCGAGGGTGCGCGAGGAGACGCGGAGCGCCAGCTCGTCGAGGTCGGCGACGATGTTGTAGAGGCCGCCGAGGGCGATGCCGATGTCGGAGGCGAGGTCTCGTGCCTTGAGGCTGGCCATGCCGCCCTCGGCGATGCGGCGCTCGGCGGCGTCGGTGAGGGCGGCAAGCTGCGCCTGGCGCCGTTCGGAGAGGGGGGCATTCATCCGTCTTTACCTTTAAATCGCGAGGCGTGAACATCGTTCATTTCTATCTTGAACAACGTTCATTCTTCCGCTATATCCATCTAATGAACAATGTTCATAGCACGGAGGCGGAGTGAGGTGAAGGGCTTGGCGGTGGAGCTTTTCCATCGTCATTTGCGTTTCACCTGCCGATCCGCTTCCCTGTTCCCACGGCCGTATCGCCCCCAAGGCCCTCTCGGGAGGTTCCATGACCAAGCCGCTCCTCATCCAGCGCCGTTTCGGGCCGCTGTTCCTGGTGCAGTTCTTTTCGGCCTTCAACGACAATTTCCTGAAGAACGCCCTGGTGTTCACCATCCTGTTCCAGATGGGCGTTGCCGGCGGCGAGGCGCTGGTGACCATTGCCACCGGCATATTGATGCTGCCGTTCATCTTCCTGTCGGGCCTCGGCGGTGAGCTGGCCGACCGTTATGACAAGGCGCGCGTCGCCGGCTGGCTGAAGCTCGTGGAGATAGCCATCGCCGGCCTGGCCGTGCTGGGTTTCGCCATCCAGTCGATTGCCGTGCTGATGACGGCGCTGGTGCTGTTCGGCGTGATCTCGGCGCTGTTCGGGCCGATCAAATACGGCATCCTGCCCGACCTCCTGGCCCCCTCCGAGTTGCCGCGCGGCAATGCGCTGGTGGAAGGGGCCACCTTCATCGCCATTCTCACCGGCACCTATGCCGGCGGCTTTGCCACGGGCGCCTATGGCGGTCCATGGGTGTTCGGCGTCGCCATGATGGTGCTGGCGGTGGCCAGCTGGATCGCCGCGCTCTACGTGCCCAAGGTGGGCGCCGCCGCGCCGGAGACGGTGATCGACCGCAACGTCGCGCGCTCCACCGTGCGGCTGATCGGCGAACTCTGGGGCGAGCCGCGCCTCTGGCGCACCGGCGTGATGGTCAGCCTGTTCTGGATGTTCGGTGTGGTGGCGATGGCGCTGATGCCGACCTTCGTGAAAGACATCCTCGGTGGACGCGAGGTGGCGGTGTCGGCCTACCTCACGGTGTTCGCGGTGTCGATCGCCGTGGGATCGGCGCTGGGCGCCTGGCTGTCGGCCGGCCGCATCGTGCTGCTGCCGGTGCCGGTGGCCTCCGTCGCCATCGGTCTCGCGGCGCTGGATCTCGCCTGGACGCTCTCCGGCCTGACGCCGGCCCCGGCCACCGAAAGCCTTGCCGAGTTCTTCGGCCGGCCCGGCGCCATCCATGCCGCCATCGACCTCGCCGCGCTGGCGATTGCCGGCGGCGTGTTCATCGTGCCGTCGTTCGCCGCCGCCCAGCACTGGGCACCGGTGGAGCGGCGCGCCCGCGTCGTCGGCGCCATCAATGCGTTGACGGCCCTGTTCATGGTGGCCGGCGCCGGCACGGTGGCGGTGGCCCAGGCGCTGGGCGCGACGGTGCCGATGGTGCTGGTGGCGCTCGGCCTCTTCGCCTTCGGTTCGGCCGTCTGGATCTTCAAGGTGTTGCCGACCAACCCGCTCAGCGACTTCGTCTCCATCCTGCTGCGCGCCGTGTTCCGCATGGAGGTGACCGGCCTCAAGCACGTGCCGCCGGCCGGTGAGGGGACCATCGTGGCGCTGAACCACACCAGCTTCCTCGACGCCGTCGTCGCCGTGTCGCTCCTCGACCGCAACCCGGTGTTCGCCATCGACCACACCATGGCCGAGGCCTGGTGGGTGAAGCCCTTCCTGCGCTTCACCCGCGCCATGCCGCTGGACCCGACCAAGCCGCTGGCGACGCGCGCGCTGATCGCCGCCGTCAAGGCCGGCGAGACGCTGGTGATCTTCCCCGAGGGGCGGATCACCGTCACCGGCACGCTGATGAAGGTCTACGACGGCGTCGGCCTGATCGCCGACAAGGCCGAGGCGCCCATCGTGCCGGTGCGGCTGTCGGGCCTGGAATCCACCGTGTTCAGCCGCCTCAACTCCATGCAGGTGAAGCGCCGCTGGTTCCCCAAGGTGACGGTGACCATCACCGAGCCGGTGCGGCTGTCCCTGCCCGAACACTTGAAGGGCAAGGCGCGCCGGCAGGCGGCGGGCAACGCGCTCTACGGCATCATGTCGGACATGATGTTCCGCACCACCGACACCGATCTCACCATCTTCGAGGCGATGGTGGCCGCCGCCCGCCAGCACGGCGCCGGGCGCATGGCGCTGCGCGACCCGGTGGGCGGCAAGCTCAGCTACCGCCGCATGCTGATGGGCGCCCGCATCCTCGGCCGCAAGCTCATGCCGCTGGCGGCGCCGGGCGAGACGGTGGCGCTGATGGTGCCCAACGCCGTCGGCGGCGCGGTGGCCTTCCTCGGCCTGCAATCGGCGGGGCGGGTGCCGGCGATGATCAACTTCACGGCCGGCGCCGCCAACATCCTCTCGGCCTGCGAAGCGTCGAAGGCGAAGGTGTTCGTGACGTCGCGGCTGTTCGTCGAGAAGGGGCGGCTGGAGCCGCTGATCGCCGCGCTGGACGGCAAGATCAAGATCGTCTGGCTGGAAGATGTCAGGGCCAGCGTGACGCGGCTCGACAAGCTGGACGCTGTGCTCAACTGGCCGAACAGGCTGAGGAAATCCGGGCCGGACGACGCAGCGGCCATCCTGTTCACCTCGGGCTCCGAGGGAACGCCGAAGGGCGTGGTGCTCAGCCACCGCAACATTCTCGCCAACGTGGCGCAGGTGGCGGCGCGCATCGACTTCTCGCGCACCGACACGGCCTTCAATGCGCTGCCGATCTTCCACTCCTTCGGGCTCAGCGCCGGGCTGATCCTGCCGCTGGTCTCCGGCGTGCCGGTGTTCCTCTACCCGACGCCGCTGCACTACCGGATCATCCCGGAGCTGGTCTACCAGACCAACGCCACCGTGCTGTTCGGCACCGACACGTTCTTGAGCGGTTACGGCCGCATGGCGCACCCCTACGACTTCCGCTCGCTGCGGCTCTTGGTGGCCGGCGCCGAGGCGGTGAAGGAGACGACGCGCAAGCTCTACGCCGAGAAGTTCGGCCTACGCATCTTCGAGGGCTATGGCGTGACCGAGACGGCACCGGTGCTGGCGCTCAACACGACGATGCACAACCGCGCGGGCACGGTGGGGCGGCTGCTGCCGGGCGTCGAGCATAAGCTGGAGCCGGTGGAGGGCATCGAGGCGGGCGGACGGCTGCACGTGCGCGGTCCCAATGTGATGCTCGGCTACCTCCGGGTGGAGAACCCCGGCGTGCTGGAAGCGCCCGAGGGCGGCTGGCACGACACCGGCGACATCGTGGCGCTCGACGACGATGGCTTCGTCGCCATCAAGGGCCGCGCCAAGCGCTTCGCCAAGATCGGCGGCGAAATGGTCTCGCTGGCGGCCATCGATGCGCTCGCCACCCAGTGCTGGCCGGACGCCATGTCGGCCGCCGCCAGCGTGCCGGATGCCAAGAAGGGCGAGCGGATCATCCTGGTGACCGACAGGAAGGACGCGACGCGGGACGGGTTCATGGCGTTCGCGAGGGAACGCGGGGCGACGGAGCTGATGATGCCGAGCGAAGTGCTGGTGGTGCCTGGGTTGCCGCTGCTGGGGTCCGGCAAGACGGATTTCGCGGCGTTGGGGAGGCTGGTGAAGGAGAGGGTGGCGAGTGGGGCGTGAGGTCGCTGGGGTGGCTGAACGATGAGGGGCTTCGGGGGGCTGATAAGGCCCTCGGAGCCCCTTTCTGCCTGAGGTCCTCGCCTTCGCGAGGATGACAGGAAATTGATATGAAACAAGTGGTTCGCGCCTTGCCCGGCCCCGCTGTCACCGCGTTGCAAGACATGGCTCCCGCTGCCGTCATGCTGTCATTCCCGCGAAGGCGGGAACCTCAGGCAGGACGGAGCGATAGGCCGATATGGGGCTCCGGCGGAACCGGTCCGAACCTATCCAGCTCCCCTCAATCCACCACGGAAACCTCAAATCCTTAGCGTCGCACCGACAGCGTCGGGCTGAATGGCCGCCGGCGCGCAAGCGACATGAGGACAAGATGCCCGTTGTGCCGACCTATGAAGACCGGGGCATCCGCCTCGACCCCGGCCTCAATTTCCGCGACAACACCCACGCCACGCCGGAGATGTTCGGCTCGCAGGTGGGGGCGGGGCTGGCGAGGGTCGGGCAGGGCCTGACCGACCTGGGCGGGGTTGTGGCCGAGGTTGAGGAACTCGACGCGACCAACACGGCCAAGGACAGCAGCAACACCTCGATGGCGGCCATTCGCAACCTCAGCTACGGCGAGAACGGCTATATGAACACCACCGGCCGCGCGGCGGTGGAGGGGTTGGACGGCTATCTGAAGAAGATGGGGCAGGTGGTGGAGGATGGGGCGAAGGGCCTGTCGCCCCTGGCGGCCCGGAAATACCGGGACGCCATGGCCGTCGCCACCGGCAGCCAGATGGACGAGGCCTACAAGCACGCCATGCAGCAGCGCAAGGTCTGGACGGGAGAAAGCGCAAAGGAGCGCGTGGCGGTTTTCAAGGCCAACGCGGTGGCGCAACCGGAGAACTCCAGTGCCATGATGGAGAACACCGTTGCCATGGTCGCCCAGTACCGAGAAATCGGCGCGTTGTATGGGTGGCCAGAAGGCAAGGTGAGCGCGGAGGGTCTGGGGCTCGTTTCCAGCGTTTTCGAGGATATCGCGGTCAAGAAGGCGGCGACCGATCCGGGCGCGGCGAAGACCTTCATCGACGACAATGCGCCGATGTTCACCGAGGAGGCCCGCAAGCGGCTCGACGCCACCGTCGGCAAGGCCGCGCTCGACGAGGAGACGCGGCTGGGCGCGCTGGAGTTCGCGGGCGGCACGCGAAAGCCGGGCGAGGCTTCGCGATCGTATCTCGAGGAGGCGGCCGAGGCCGGCGCCGCGCCGAAGGCCGGGCCGACGCTGGAGCGGGCGCTGCTGCTGGGGCGCGTGACGGGCGATGACGCCGACAAGGTGATCCGCCTCGATCCCAATTTCTCGACCAATCTTGCCGCTCTCCTCGAGGACGCACCGCCCCAGTACCGCGACGACATCAACATCCGCATTCCCGACGCCGAGGCCGACGGCAAGGGGCGAACGGTCGATCTCACCTACAGGGGCAAGAGCCTTTCTGTCGCTCCGTCGCAACTGCTGGACTGGGCGAGGCGTTCTGTCGGGCGCTATGGCATGCTCATGCCGATCGGCGGGACGGGCGGCGCGGTGACGGCCGCCACCGACGGCATTGCCGTGCGGGCGCAGCGGCCGTCGGCCGACGCCATCGACAAGCACCTCGCCGGCATCGACGATCCGCGCCGGCGGGAGATTGCCAAGCAGGCCATCGCCACCTCGCTGGATCTCGAAAGCCAGCAGGAGCGAGAGCGGCAGTGGCAGGCCAAGGCCACGCTGTGGCAGCAGGTGGAGGCCGGCACGCCGCCCGATGCGCTGCCCTATACCCTCCGTCAGGCGGCCGGCGACCAGGCCATGACGGTGGCGCGCAACTACATCGGCAAGAAGCAGGCCGGGCCGATCGTCAGCGACGACATGCTGCTGGCCGACATGCGTCTGTTCTCGGCCGAGCGGCCTGAGGACTTCGCGCTGGTCGACCTCAACGACTATCGCGACCGGCTGGAGGCCTCCGACCTCAAGGCGCTGGCCGAGACGCAGGCGGCGATCGGCCGCGACGGCCGCAAGGCGCGCGATCAGGGCGCCGAGCTGAAGGACGCCTTCGACATGGCGAGGACGCGGCTGGAACAGGCCGGCGCGATCCTGCCGGGCGAGGAAGAGAGCGACAATCATCGCCGGTTGCTGGCCGAAGCGCAGAACGCCGTCTACACGGGCCTTGCCGACTTCCGGGCGAAGACACCCGGCGTCAGACCGACGCCGTCCGACGTCCGCAGGATGATCGACAAGTACCTTCTGCCCTACTATGAGCCCCAATCGGACCCAAGGCGCGACAGGCCCGCAGCCGTCAAACTCGCCGACATCTCGCCCGACCTGCGCAGGAGCATCGCCGGCCAGCTCGCCATGGAGTATGGCCGCAAGCCGACCGACGGCGAGGTGGCGCGGGAGTATCAGGCTTTCATGCAGTCGCAGTCGGGTTAGGAGGAGGGGCGGACCCTCACACTTTCAGCGCTGCGTTGCCCCGACGCTTTCGACAGGAGCTGCGCCAAACTCCTTCTCCAAGTCCTTCAGCGAAGAATAGTACATACTGATGGATAGAAGAACCAAGATCACGACGCCGGTGCCGAGGCCCCTCGTCGGCACGGAGGCATTCCGGGCGAGACGGACAATGGCAAAAAAGAGAGCCGGTATGATGAACAAGCCTATGAAGGTGCCGATAAAGGTCCCGATATACCGTGCAGAGCCGAAGTCCTGATTGGGTGCCTTGAATGCGAGAAGTACTGTGATGATGATCGTGGCGGCCAAGGCAAGCAAGCACAGCTTTCTCATGCAGCTGTCTCTGTGATACCTGTCGGCGGCCACGGCTTTTTTGACTTCTTCCGAGACGTCGCTTTGCATTTTTGACCTCGTGCCCCGTCCGGCGCGTCAGATCTGAACGACCTGCTGATCGCGAAGGGGCGATCCCTTGAATGCTTCGACTATGTCGGTGAAGGCGCGAGTCGGCAACGAGGCGCAACCCTTTATTGAGTCGTGGTGAATACTAGGGGGCACCTATCACCACGGAAACCCGCAGGACTTAGCGTCAGGCCTGATCCTTTTCGGGAGACAGGCCTTTGCTCACCCCAGACAGCCCTGAAAACTACAACGCCTTCAAGGATAGCCAGCGGCGTCAAAACGAAAAGCGCCAGCAGTTCCGGGTCGTGGCGTGGTTGAAGGATAACGACAGCTCGCCGGTTGGCGACGAGCAGCTTGCCAACGACGTGGCCAAACAAACCGGGAGCGCCCCGGCACCTGAGGACATCGTCAGGGCCAATCGCGAACTGTTCCGCGAGGCGAGCGACAGGGCGTGGGCGGAGAAGATCGGGAAAGAAGCGCCAATTCTGTTGGCGTCGCTGGCTGATCCCAAGCACGGGGGCATTACCAGAGCCGAGGCAGATGCGCTGGCCGGCATCGAGCAGACCGTGAGTTCGGTTGATAGGTCTCCGGGCGCAGTCGACGGAGAGCGCGCGAAGCTAGGAGGGCAACTGGCTTCCGTCCCGATTTCATTGCTGCGCGCGTACGAGCGTGTTGTTTTGCCCCCCATTCCGATGCCGGACCCACGGGACACTCTCGCCCACCCCGAGTCGGGAAAGAGCCAGCCGATACCGACGCCGCAAGTGGGGCACGGCGATGTGGGGGAGGTGGCTGCCAGTGCTCCAACCACGCCCCTTGGCGAAGAGAAGCCGGAAGCTGACTCGACGGTCACGGGGAGGCAGTCCTCAGGCTCTGCCGAGCCAATGGTGCGGGCAGAAGAGAGTGACAACGATGTGGGTACATCCGGTGTTGGTTCTGCTCAGCCAACGCCGACGAAGCCTTCCCCAAGCGAGGCGACTGAAGAGGGCTCTGCTTCTACGGTTCCCGCCGATCGGGAAACTACGAGCGCCAACCCCATCGGTGCACCGGGCACCCCCCCAACCATCCAGACGGGACCGGTCGCGGGGGAAGAAGCTGAAGAGACGGGAAAGGATGCAGGCATCGCGGCTCCGGAAGCGCAGGGGGGCGGTGCGAGCGTAGCCGCTGGGGCGACGCCAACCTCCATCAAGGCAGAACGGTCTACCTCTGCCGCTGAACAGAATGTGACTAGCTCCGCGCTAAGTATACTATCACCAGATGAAGCTTTCATCGATTCCGTCGTAAATGGAAACAAAGATAGCTTCGATCGGCTTAGCAAGGAGATTGATCTTCGGCCCGATCTTCCGGGTGATGTGTTTAGGCTTGTTTTGCACGGTGTTGCTTTCGGACACTTACCCCGTGAGCGCGCTCGAGAATTGCTTTTGGAAGCTGTCGGAGAGGGGCGGCCAGCTCCAGATGCGTTCAGGCGTGAGCCTGATCTTGTCCCGCAGCTAGATCCCTACAATGGACCTGTGTGGGAGGCACCGAAGCCAACCGTTCCATTCTTTGCAACACGAGTTAGCGGCTGGCCGATAGTCCCAACAACTAAACCTCCGCTTGATGGTTCCTTAGCCGATGATCAACAAGATATGTCTTGGTGGGAACGCGTTTCTCGATCATTCCGCATGTCAAATGCGAATCTAGTAACGAATAATACTGAGTTTATGCGGGATGTTGACGAGGCGCTGACGCGAAGTGCTTTCGGCCAGAGGCTGTATGATACACAGTTTGCATTTGATCGTCTCTTTTTAACCAATGATGACGGTAGCCCTAATTTTCTTGGACGATTTGCAAACTGGGCACGGGCGGTAAATGGGAGACCGGACCGGATGGTCGGGGCAGCATATGTTCCACTGGAGCAGCGTACTGACAAGATCGCTCATCGAGATCTCGGGCCTTTCCATCGCATCGGTGTAGAGACACTGAAAGAGATGGAAGTAAGCGGCTTCACTCCAATGTCCTACAAAGACATCGATGGTGTTGGTTCCGCTCTGTCTTTTGCTGCGGAAAGCCTTGCATCGGCATTGCCGCAGTCTCTAGTCTCTGTATCGACAGGAATTTTCTCGGCGCCTATGGAGGTGATTACACAAGGCGGCGACGTAAATGCTGAGTTGAAAGAAAAGACTGAACTATCGCTTGTAGATCGCGTCCTGCTTGCAACAGCAGCCGGCTCCCTAATGACGATCGTGGATGGGTTTGAGCTGTCACGCGTTCCTGGGGTTTCGAACCTTAAAAAAAAGCTGAGCGACGTGGCCAAAGAGAAACTGGGCGATAGCCTGGTGAGCCGCGCAGCGAGAGTCGCAGGCGAGGCTGTTCAGCAGGGGGTGTCGGCAAGTCTATCCAGCGTTGCGCAAGAAGGTGTCAAGGTCGGGGCTACAGTTCTCAACGGTGGTGAATACAAGGACGGAGAGCTACTTGAACGCTTCCTACAGGCAGGGATCACAGGCTTTGTATCGGGTGCCCTAGTCCAGACTGGCGAAGATGCAGTTCAATCTGCTGTTACTAGGACTGTACAGCGGATCGCGGATGTTGCGGTCGCCGCAAGAGGTCCGGTCGTTGATCAGATGGTGTTGTCTAGACTCTCCGGAGTCGTTGACGCGTCCAAGTCTAAGATGCAGTCATCCGAGGGACTACGTACTGCTGTTGAGGCTGCCTTTAGGGGGGGGCGGTTCGAAAAGGTTCGTTTGTCGAGCAGGGCGCTTGGCGACTACCTAGATTCGCACGGCATTGAGCCGTCGAGCTTTTTCGCGAGAATGGAAGGGGTAACGCTGAAAGACTTCGATACGGCGCTCGCAGTTGATGCCGATCTCCCCATTCCGGTTGCGACCTATGTAACGCAGTTTGCCGGCACAGATGCTGACATCGCTTTACGATCGCACATGCGATTTGACCCAAGAGGACTGACTGCGGCCGAGGCTAAGGTTCTAGTTGAGAGTGCATTGAAAACGATTGGCGAGCTAACCAAGAACGATAAGAGTAGCTTTGCCGATACGCCATCGGTATCTGCTCCTGCTCGTGAGGCGCCCGAGAGTCCGGTGAGTTCCAAGCCAACAAGCGCAATCGATGAACTGGCGCATGTCGGTGAAAATGCGAGGGGCGATACGTCCTCCATGAAGTCTGTGTCTTCAGACGGTGGGGTGTCAGCTCCGAAAAAG
>JAUVXG010000114.1 GCA_030603685.1 Pleomorphomonas sp. | reverse complement strand
GATCATGCTGGTTGGCGGGATGCTGGCCTATTTCACGCAGACGTCGGGCGGCATTCGGATCGAGGACGTGCGGTTTGTCGGCGAGAAGGGCAACACCATGAGTGCCCTCGTCTACATTCCGCCGACGGCCACGGCGGAACACCCGGCGCCGGGCATTCTGGCCGTACATGGCTATTTCAACTCGCGCGAGGCGCAGAGCGGTTTTGCCATCGAGTTTGCACGCCGCGGCTATGTCGTCGTGGCCCTCGATCAGGCCGGCCATGGCTACAGCGATCCGCCGGCGTTCGGCTACAGCTTCGGCGGCCCGGACGGCCTCCGCTACCTGCGCAGCCTGCCTTTCGTCGACAAGGACAACATCGGCCTCGAAGGGCACTCCATGGGAGGCTGGACGGTTCTCGCGGCGGCGGCGGAGATGCCGGACGCCTACAAGGCCGTGGTGCTGGAGGGCTCGTCGACCGGGGCGCCGTTTGCCCGGGAGGGCGACACGAGCTGGCCGCGCAATCTCGCGGTCGTCTTCTCCAAGTACGACGAGTTCTCGGCCCTCATGTGGGGCAGCCCCAAGCCCACGGCGCTCGGGACGACGCCCAAGATCCAGGCGGTGTTCGGCGTGACGGAGCCCATCGAGGTCGGCAGGATCTATGGCGACATCGGCCAGGGGACGGCGCGCGTTCTTCAACAGCCGGCCGTGACCCATCCGGGCGATCACATCAGCCACGAGGCGATCGGCTATGCGATCGACTGGTTCGACAAGACACTGGTCGGCGGCACGGCGCTGTCCACGGACGATCAGATCTGGTTCCACAAGGAGATCGGAACCGGCATGGCGTTGGTGGGCTTCGTGGTACTGCTGCTCGGCGTCTTCGATCTTCTGCTCGGCCTGCCGCTTTTCGCGTCCCTGCGCTCGGGGAATTCGGCTGCCGTCGCCGTCGAGCCCCAGCCGGGCAAGCGGACCCTCGCGGCCTTCTGGATCACCGTGCTGATCCCGCCGCTCACCTACTATCCGGCCTTCATGCTCGGCGAGGTCATCCTGCCGGCATCGGCGGTGTTTCGGCAGACGTTCACCAGCCAGGTCATGACCTGGGCGATCATCAACCTTGTCATCACCCTGGTCCTGTTGCGCTGGGCACCCAGGTCTTCCGAGCGTCGGGGCGTCGTCCTTCCGTCCCTGTTCATCGCCATCGTCGTCGTCGCCATCGGCTATGTGGCCGTCTGGCTGGCGGATGCGGCGTTCAAGATCGACCTGCGGTTCTGGTTCTTTGCCCTGAAACTGCCCAGCGTGGCCCAGTTCAAGGCGTTCCTTCTCTACCTGCTGCCGTTCACGGCCTTCTTTGTCGTGTCCTTGCACATGTTGCATCGCAACTTCAGCTCGCCGGGCATGCCGGCGGCCCGGCACTATGCCCTGACGGTCCTGGCACTCGTCCTCGGCTTCGCCATCCTCGAAGCCGTTCAGTACGGGCACCTCTGGCTGACGGGCGAGCTGATCAATCCGATCTCCTCCAACCCGCCGCTGGTGCCGCTGTCGACGATCATCGGCCTCAACTTCCTGCCCGTCTTCACCGCCGTGGGGTTCATTTCGACCTTCACCTGGCGGCGCACGGGGTCGTCCCTGCCGGGTGCATTGATCTGTGGACTGCTGGTGACCTGGTACCTGACGGTGGGGACGGCGACGCACTTCGCCTGAGCCAACGCGCGTCGATCTTCAAGCCGGCGGGGCAACTCGCCGGCTTTTTTGCGTCTTCCCGTGCCTCTGCCTGGAATCGGGCAGCTAGGACGTTCGTCTGATAAGGGTCAGTTCGCAATCAAGATAGGATGGCGCCGGTGTGCCGATCGGCACGAACGAACGTGGTTCGGAACCATCGCTTGGGAGCCGAGGTCAAATGTCATCCCGGATGATCGTGTCGACGACCGACGTTGCCCAAGACGACAGGTTCTCCTACTTCCGGGAAAGGGTGGCCGCCTGTTTCGATGGGCTTGAACTGATGGAACCCAAGGGCGAGGCGTTAGACGCCCGGTTCGATACGATCGACATCGGCGACATCCAGGTCAGCCGGATCACCGGCTCCGAGCATGAAGTGCGGCGCTCCAGGTCGGCCTTGCGCAGTTCGCCCGGCGACAGGGTCAGCGTGAATTACTGCGATGGCGGCGACTACTTCCTGAGCGACGCGCTGGGGAACGGCGACGTTCGGTACGGGGCGCTGCGCATCATCGACAACGCCAACGAGTTCGAGCTGCGCCTGCCAAGGGGAGAGCGGGTCGTCCTCCATTGCTTCCAGATTCCGCGCATGGCTTTCGGCGACGATGTGTCGTTCCGCAAAATCAACTCGACCTTGTCCGACTCCCGCCTTGGCTCCCTGATCTCCGATCAGTATCGCGTGCTGGTCAAGGCCCTGCGACTTGACAATATCGCCGCTGCCCACGCGGCGGCTCATGCGACCAAGGCTATGCTTCTGTCGCTGGGCGAGGTCGCGGACATCGACGGTCGGAGGCGCACCGCGCCGAATGTCGGCATCGCTTCGCTGAAAAGCTACGTTCTGAGTCGCCTGTCGGAGCCAGGGCTGAACATCGAGGCGGTGGCGGACGCCTTTCGCTGTTCGGAGCGCACGGTGCAGAACCGCTTCGCCGCCGAGAACGAGACGTTTTCATCCTGGCTGCTGTCTCAGCGTCTGGCGCGTGCGGAAGAGTATCTGCTGGCACCGGCATACGCTCTGCGAAGCATCGAATGGATCGGCTTTTCTTGCGGGTTCGTCGCCACCTCGCATTTCCATCGCGCGTTCAAGGAGCACTTCGGCACCACGCCACGCGCATTTCGCGAGCGGGGGTGTGGAGAAGGCGGGGGCGACTTCGCTTAAGTCCGATCGGCGTGGGACGAGTCCTCGCCACGGAAGCCGTCCGGCTTTATACCGACCTCGATCTCTCCCCGCGGGGGCTTGAGTGAGACCTTGGTCGATAGCGCAACAATCGGAAACACATACGGCCAAAGTGCGCAATTATACACAATAATCATCTGGATAAGCGCAATTTATAAACGTGGCCGGGCGCCTTGAACTCCGCAGCCATCGACTTCATATCAAAATTGTGACACGATGAATGTGTTGAGGCTTAGCCCACAGCAAGGAGGCCCGAATGTCTGTTCAGTCGCACATTGCAGAGCTTGAACGCCGTCACGCCGCCCTCGAGCGCGAGCTCGACGAGGCCAACCAACACCCGAGCGTAGACGGTACGACATTGCGCGAGTTGAAGCGGCAAAAGCTGGCCCTTAAGGACGAGATCGTCAAGCTTTCGTCCGATACCAAGGTCCTCCACTAAGGACATTGCGGTTCGGAATCCACTGATCCGGCAATCGCCACGGCCTCAGGTCCGTGGCGTTTTGTTTTGGGAGATCGCGGCTCAGGCCGCGATCGGCTCCTGGGTCGGTTCGGGCACCGGCTTCGGGGCGGGCTTGGTCTTGCTGGCCTTGCCCAGATAATCGAGGAAATAGGCGAGCCCCGCCTGGGCGAGGATGCCGAAGGCGATGAAGACGATCTGGCCGACGGTCCCCAGCTTGGCCGCGAACATCGTCACCTGGCCCACCACCGACAGCGCCGTACCGAGCCAGAACACCGGCAGGGAGTTCCTGCCGATGCGCGACAGAACGCCGTCCGGCGAGAGCCGGCCGAGCCAACCCATGATCAGTCGGCTGTGGCCGATGACATAGGCGAGCGACAGGATGTGCAGAAGGCGCGGCAGCGCCACCCAGGGCTTCTCGTTGACCTGGAAATTGTGCGGCAGCCAGCTGACGCTGGGGATGGTGCCGTAGAGATTGTAGCGGTGATAGATGCAGGTGGCGACCAGGTAGGCGAGCGCCAGCCACCAGAGCGGCCGGTAGTAGGGAACCGGCGTTTGGCCGCGCAACACGCGCACGCCGACGAAGAAGCCGACACCGAAGATGAGCTGCCAGGTGATGGGATTGAAGAACCAGCCGCCGTTGCCCGGGTAGGCCGGCATGTTGAGCCCGAACACATGGGCGGCGGCGTAGATGGCAACCGAGGTGAAGAGCATGGCGCCAAGGCCGAAGAAGCGAGCAACCGCCATCAGGACCGGCAGGAAGATCAGCAGGCAGACATAGAGCGGCAGGATGTTGTGATAGCCAATCTGCTGCGTCATCAGCGGAATGCCGATGAAGGCCTTGGTCGGCTGAGCGAAGATGGTGTCGATGTTGAGGGGAATATCGAGGATCGGCATGCCCCATTGCTGGAGCCCGATGCAGAAGATGCCGAGGCCGACCATCAGCGAGGCTAGGTGGGCGACGTAGAGAACGACCACGCGCTTGGCGATCTTGGCGAGCGGCAGGGCGATGGCGCCGGCGGCAAAGCGGGGGAAATAGGCGAAGGCCGAAGCGACGCCGGCCAGCAGGACGAAGGCTTCGGCCGAATCGGACAGGCCGAAGTTCTTGTGCGTGAAGGGCTCAAGCACATTGCCGGGTATGTGGTTGATGAAAATGGACAGAAGCGCCAGGGCCCGCAGGATGTCGATGCGGTGATCCCGTTTGCCGAGCGGCTTGATATTCATTCCATTCTCCCGTCTCGGTCCGCCTCGTAGGCCTTCCGCGCAATCGTGTCCCGAAAAGCTTAGCCGCCGACCTCGGCAAAGGCGCGGCGGAACTGTGGCCGTAACGCCTAAACGCGTCAGAGGCCGAAGAGATGCATCGCGCCGTCGTAAATCAGCTTCAGACCGACGGCGAACACCGAAATGGTCAGGATTCGGTAGAACAGCCGCTCGTCGATCCGCTTGACGGCCTTCACGCCCACATAGGTGGAAGCGACGGTCACCGGCGCCAGAATGGCTGACATCAAGAGGTTCTCGGCGGTAAACTGGCCGAGCATGGCGTAGGGGATCACCTTCATCATGTTGAGCGCGCCGAAGAAGATGGCCGCCGTGCCGGCGAACAGCGTGGGGCTGAGCCGCATCGGCTGGACATAGGTCTGGAAGGGCGGCCCGCCGGCGTGGGCGACGAAGGAGGTGTAGCCGGTGAGCGTGCCCCAGACGAAGGCGCCGAGCGTCGATTTCTCGGTCGGCGGCGGCAACCCGGCGGCGCCGCCGTTCGCGATCTTCCGTGCGTGTGCCCGCTCAAGCAGAAAGATGCGGGCGACGAAAGCGATGGCGAGGCCGCCGACGACGAGGCGGAGGGCATCGTCCGACACATAGCTGGCGGTTGCCCAGCCGAGGAAGGTGCCGAAAACCGCCGCCGGCATCAGGTGTCGGACCAGGTCGAGGCTGAAATGCCGCCGGTAGGACCACATGGCGACGACGTCGGAGATCAGAAGAATCGGCAGCATCAGACCGGCGGCGCGGACCGGAGAGACGACGAGGGCGAGGATGGGTACCGCAGCAAGACCGAAGGCGGCGCCAAGCCCGCCTTTCGACAGACCGGTGAGCACCACGGCCGGAATGGCGGCGAGGTAGAAAAGAGGGTCGTCGATCATCGCGTCGTCACCTGTCCCGGCGCGGCAGCGACGGGGTTGCACGGCGGTCGCCGGCTTGTATCGATTTGGAAACAGCACGTCGTCATTCACCGCTTGGGACGGTGGCCGGGCTTGCCGGTCGGACACGGACGGTCTCCGGGGAGGAACTCGTCACCCGCGCGCCGCTCTCCCTGGCAGTCGCGGGAAACCGTCATTGCTTAGACACATTCGGTGGAAGGCGGCAAGATGGAGAAAGCGCGTGGCTGTCGGATTCCCCGGAAAAGCAGGGTCATCGGCATGAGGCGGCTAAGCTCCAACTGCCCGGACGGCGGGTGGGGCGGGCCTCTCGATCCGGCCACCGAAACCGTGTCGCAAAGACGGGGGCTTTCCCGCCGAGGACCATGAAAAGGCAATGGCGATCTGCTAGACTGTCGCGAAAGCCGGCGCGTGGCGGCCGGCGGGGACGAGGCGAAGGGTTTTCCGGATGACGGAGCAGGAAGAAGCCAATGAACAGGTGCAGCTCGAACTGGCGCGACTTCGCCAGGAGCACCGGGACCTCGACGCGGCCATCGACGCGATGGTGTCGCTCGGTACGGCCGATTCCATCCAGATCCAACGTCTCAAGAAGCGCAAGCTGGTGCTGAAAGACCGCATCAAGCAGCTCGAGGACCAGCAGGTTCCCGACATCATCGCCTGAGCCGCGCCATGGGTGAGCCTTGCGAGCCAAAGGTCCGGCGCTTTCGCCCGGTCGCATGAGAATCGCGCCGGAGGCTTGCCTTCGCCCGGTATTTCCCCTACCGCCATGGGCGACGCCGCGAGCCGGGGATTTCCAGAGATGACCGATAAGCCGCCTGTCGCCATCATCATGGGCAGCCAGTCCGACTGGGCCACCATGAAACACGCCGCCGATACGCTGGATGGGCTCGGCGTGCCGCACAAGGCGATGATCGTTTCCGCCCACCGCACCCCCGATCGCATGGTGGCCTTTGCCAAGAGCGCCCGCGCCGACGGCTTCAAGGTGATCATCGCCGGAGCGGGCGGCGCGGCGCACCTGCCCGGCATGGTGGCTGCGCTGACGCCATTGCCGGTGCTGGGCGTTCCCGTCGAGAGCCACGCTCTCAGGGGGCAGGACAGCCTTCTCTCCATCGTCCAGATGCCCGGTGGCGTTCCGGTGGGCACGCTGGCCATCGGCAAGGCCGGCGCCATCAACGCGGCCTTGCTTGCCGCCGCCGTGCTGGCACTGTCGGACACCGCATTGGCCGACCGGCTCGACGCGTTTCGCGCCCGCCAGACGGCGGCCGTCGCCGAGGAGCCCGTCGATGTCGCCTGAAATGCTTCCGCCCGGTTCGGTGATCGGCATGCTGGGCGGCGGCCAGCTCGGCCGCATGATGGCGCTCGCCGCCGCCCGGCTCGGCCTGTCCGTCCATGTGTATTGCCCGGACCCCGACAGCCCGGCTTTCGAGGTGTCGAAGGCGCATACCGTTGCCGCCTATGACGACGAGGCGGCGCTGGCCGCCTTCGCCGGCCGTTGCGACGTCGTCACCTACGAGTTCGAGAATGTCCCGGCCCGCGCCGCCGAGGTGATCGCGGGCGAGACCTTGCTCCGACCCGGCGCGCTGGCGCTCGCCACATCGCAGGACCGGCTCGTCGAGAAGACGTTTTTGCGCGGGGCCGGTGCCGAGGTGGCGACCTTCGCCCCCATCGACGGCGTTGACGATGTCGACGCGGCGATTGCCGTCACCGGCCTGCCCGCCATCGTCAAGACCCGCCGCTTCGGTTACGACGGCAAGGGGCAGCGCAAGGTGGACAGCCGCGAGGCGCTTGTCGCGGCGGTGGCCGAGCTCGGCGGTCGCGATCTCATTCTCGAGGCGCTCGTGCCCTTCGCTCTGGAGGTTTCGGCCATCGTGGTGCGTGGCGCCGATGGCAAGTCGGCCGTCTACGATATCGGCGAGAACTCGCACGCCAACCATATCCTGAAGGAAACGCGGGTGCCGGCGCGGGTGAGCCCGGAGTCCGCCGGCGCGGCCGTGACGCTCGGCCGCCGCATTGCCGATGCGCTCGACTATGTCGGCGTGCTCGGCGTCGAACTGTTCGTGGTGCGCGATGCCGGGGGCGAACGCCTCGTCGTCAACGAGATCGCACCGCGCGTTCACAACTCGGGCCACTGGACGGAAGACGGCGCGGTGACCTCGCAGTTCGAGAATCACGTGCGGGCGATCGCCGGCTGGTCGATTGGCTCGGTCGAGACCGTTGCCCCAACGGTGATGGAGAATCTGATCGGCGCCGAGGCCGACGCCTGGGCCGAGATCACCGCCGATCCCAGGGCTCGGCTTCATCTTTACGGCAAGGCCGAAAGCCGCCCCGGACGCAAGATGGGGCACGTCAACCGGGTGGGCGTCTGACCGTCATCAGGCGATGGCGACGCGGGCGGCGACCCGGCGGACCGTCTCGACCTCGAAGCTGTCGAAGCTGACGCGACCACCCGGCTCCACCGTCAGCACGGTGTTCGGAGCGACGGCGGTCCACTGGTCGTGGGCGGCGTCGATCGGTTCCGACACCACGGTGATGCCGTCGTCGCCGTGCCGCCAGTAGAGGCTGGGCGGGCGGTCGTCGGAGGAATAACGGAACGCGTGGAGCCGCTCGCCATCGGACAGGGCGGCGGTGAGGCGCAACGGTTCGTCCACGCCGGCATCGGTCATCGCCCGTCGCGTCTCGGCGAGCACCGAGCGCATGGCGCCGATCGGATCGGCATCGAGGTCGTCGGCGTCGAGCAGCAGGAAAAGCACTTCGGAATCGGTGGATCCGTGGCGCTCGCGATAGCGGGCGTCGGAGAGGCGCGCCTCAAGGCGACGGCGAATGCGGTCCCAACCGCCGACCTGCCCGTTGTGCATGAACATCCAGCGGCCGCTGGCGAACGGGTGGCAGTTGACGCGGGTGGTCGGCGTGCCCGTGGACGCCCGCACGTGGGCGAAGAACAACGGTGATGAAATCTGATGCGTCAGGCTCTTCAGATTGTCGTCATTCCAGGCAGGCATGGCGTCTCGGAACAGGCCGGGCTCCTTCCAGGCGCCATACCAGCCAAGGCCGAAGCCGTCGCCGTTGGTGGCGGCAAGGCATTCGGTGGCCGACTGGCTCTGATGAATGAGCGAATGGCAGGGTTTGGAGACCAGGGTATCCAGGAAAATCGGACGACCGGAGTAGGCGAGCCAACGGCACATGACAGGGGCGACCTCGACGCGGACGCATCAGTTGAGCAGGTCAGCCATTCTGACCCGACTTCTCACTCGCAAGACCCATGCCGACCATCTTGGCAAAATTGCGTTAACCATGACCTACCGAGGCCAAGTGGGACGGGCAGTGTGTCTTTGCGGTTGCGAGCGACACGGCCGGTCGGGCCGGGATCGCATTTTCCGCTCCATCCGGCCCGATCTCCAGTGGACAGGTCCCCGGCGATTTGCTAGAGAACCACCACTCTTGCGGCGCCCCGGCGTGCCGCGGCGGAAATCTGTCATTTCCGCGAGATTGGTTTCATCATGTCGCCTGAGACGCGAAGCCGCGGGTGTGACCGCCCCGGCGAGATGGGTTTCACGGTGACCGACCACGGGAAGAACAGGCGTGCAGGTACTCGTTCGCGACAACAACGTCGACCAGGCTCTCAAGGCGCTGAAGAAGAAGATGCAGCGCGAAGGCATTTTCCGCGAGATGAAGCTGCGCGGCCACTACGAGAAGCCGTCTGAGAAGAAGGCCCGCGAGAAGGCCGAGGCCGTGCGCCGTTCGCGCAAGCTGGCTCGCAAGCGGGCTCAGCGCGAAGGCCTGATCTCGGTCAAGGGTCGCACCCACTAATACACGGGCTCCGTCGCCCGATGCTGTTTGTCGAAGTCGAGGGACGGTCACGCGAGTCGGCCGTCTCTTTTGTTTTGTCCGGCGCAAACCGCTTGTGTGGCACCGAAAGGCCGCTCATCGGTTTCATTGTGCGGACGACAGCGCCGAGTAAGGGTGCTCGCCGGTCCGGCGTGTCCGGTATTGCCTGAAAGGGATGGATTGATGCGGTTCATTGCGACGTCTTCGGCCCTTCGCGGTCTTCTGGGGTCCGTTGCCCTCGGCCTTCTGGCTTCCGCCTGCACGACGTCCGGTCCGACGAACGAGCCGACCTGGGTGGTCGACCCCAACGCCGGGTCGACGGCCAATATCGGCTCTCTCTCGACGGCCATTCAGCGCGAGCCGCAGAATCCGGTGAACTACAACGTGCGCGGCTCGGCCTATGGCCAGGCCGGGCAGTTCCAGGAGGCGCTCGCCGATTTCACCACGGCGATCCAGCTCAACCCCGGCTTCTATCAGGCCTACAACAACCGCGCCCTGATCTATCGCCAGTTGAACCAGCCGCAGGCCGCGCTGGCCGACTACAATCAGGCGATCGCGCTCAACGCCGGCTACCAGCCGGCCTATCTTGGCCGCGGTACGCTCTATCGCCAAGCCGGACAGCTCGATTTCGCCATGGCCGATTTCGACCGGGCGGTGACGCTCAACACGTCCGACGCCAAGGCCTATTACAACAGGGCGCTGATCTTCCAGAGCCGCGGCAACCACGTTCGCGCCATTGCCGACCTCGACGCCGCTATCGCCCTCGATGCCAATGCCTCCGAGCCCTACAACGCGCGAGGTCTCAGCCGTCTTCAGGTCGGCAAGGACAAGGACGCGCTGCAGGACTTCGCGGCGGCCGTCAACCGCAACAAGCAGTCGGCCGAATTCTGGACCAATCTCGGCATCGCCCAGATCCGCACCGGCGATGCGCAGCGCGGCCGCGACTCGATCAATCGGGCGCTGGTGCTGAAGCCCGGCTACGGCCCGGCCCGGGACGCGCTCCGGACCTCGATGGCGCAGGGCTGATCCAGGCTCCCTCATTCAAAGATCATGACGGCCGCCGGTTCTGGCGGCCGTTTTTGCATTCGCACCAGAGAAAACGAAAGGCGCCGGAACGATGTGTTCCGGCGCCTTCTTTGACTCATCTGTGCGAAGCGCTCAGGCCGTTGGCTGCGGCGTGGCGCCGTCGGGCTCCTCGCCCTTCGGGCGCGGCTTGGTGGTGGGCACCGCCGAACCGCGCGGCGGCGTCGTGTCGTCGAAGGCGTCGCGCACCGGCGGACGGCCGTTCATGATGCCGCGCAGCTCCTCGCCGGTCAGCGTTTCGAACTCCAGCAGAGCCTCGGCGATGGCGACGAACTTGTCGTGGTTCTCGCTGATGATGCGGCGGGCATTCTTCTCGCCTTCCTCGATGTAGCGACGGACTTCCTCGTCGATCAGCTTGGCGGTCTCGTCGGCCATGTTGGTCGACTGGCTGACCGAGTGGCCGAGGAAGACTTCCTGCTCATTGGGCCGGTAGCGGACGCGGCCGAGCTTCTCGCTCATGCCCCATTCCATCCCCATGGACCGGGCGAGACCGGTGGCCATCTGGATGTCGCCGGCGGCGCCGGTGGTGACCTTTTCCGGGCCGAAGGTGAGAATCTCCGCCTCACGGCCGCCGAACAGCATGGTCAGGCGGGCGAGCGCCTTCTCGTAGGTCCAGTTGTAGCGGTCGCTCTCGGGCAGGGTCATCACCATGCCGAGCGACCGGCCGCGCGGAATGATGGTCGCCTTGTGGATCGGGTCGATGGTCTTGTCGAGCATCAGCGCGATGATGGCGTGGCCGGCCTCGTGGTAGGCGGTGTTGCGCTTCTCCTCGGGCGTCATGGCCAGCGACTTGCGCTCGGCGCCCATCATGACCTTGTCCTTGGCGTCCTCGAACTCCGTCATGGTGACGATGCGCTTGTTGCGGCGGGCAGCCAGCAGGGCGGCCTCGTTGACGAGGTTCATCAGGTCGGCGCCCGAGAAGCCGGGCGTGCCGCGCGCCAGAACCTTGAGGTCGACGTCGGGCGCCATCGGCACCTTGCGCACGTGGACCTTCAGGATCTTTTCGCGGCCGTTGACGTCCGGATTCGGCACGGTGATCTGGCGGTCGAAGCGGCCGGGGCGCAACAGGGCGGGGTCGAGAACGTCCGGCCGGTTGGTGGCGGCGATGATGATGACGCCTTCGTTCTGCTCGAAGCCGTCCATCTCGACCAGCAACTGGTTCAGCGTCTGCTCGCGCTCGTCGTTGCCGCCGCCGAGGCCGGCGCCGCGATGGCGGCCGACCGCGTCGATCTCGTCGATGAAGATGATGCAGGGAGCGTTCTTCTTGGCCTGCTCGAACATGTCGCGGACGCGGGAGGCGCCGACGCCGACGAACATCTCGACGAAGTCCGAACCGGAAATGGTGAAGAAGGGCACGTTGGCTTCGCCGGCGACGGCGCGGGCGGTCAGCGTCTTGCCGGTGCCCGGAGGGCCGACCAGCAGCACGCCGCGCGGAATGCGGCCGCCGAGACGCTGGAACTTCTGCGGGTCGCGCAGGAACTCGACGACCTCCTGAAGGTCTTCCTTGGCCTCGTCGATGCCGGCCACGTCCTCGAAGGTGACGCGGCCGTGCGCCTCGGTCAGAAGCTTGGCTTTCGACTTGCCGAAGCCCATGGCCTTGCCACCGGCGCCGCCCTGCATCTGCCGCATGAAGAAGATCCAGAGACCGAGCAGGATCAGCATCGGCAGCCAGTTGAGCAGCGTGCCGATCAACGAGATGCTCTCGGTAGGCGGACGGGCGACGATGGTGACGCCGGCCTTGGTCAGCTCGCCGATGTAGTCGGCGTTGTACGGGGCATAGGTCTGGAAGGTCGCGCCGTTTTGCATGTGACCGGTGATCGTCTGATTGACGATGGTCACGTCGCGCACGGAGCCCTGGTCGACGTTCTTGAGGAACTCCGAGAAGGCCACGTCATTGCCGGGCTGGCGCGTGTCCGAACCCTGGAACAGCTGGAAGAGCGCCACCAGCAGCAGCAGGATGATGACCCAGAGTGCGAAATTGCGGAAATTTGCGTTCATCGTCGACCTTTGAGGCGCATCGCGCGATGCGGAAGGAGCCGGGAGAGCAGGTTCGGCCCCCATCACCCTAGCCCGTGTCGGGTTAAGATAGGTTGTCGGTGCTGCCTTGCCAAGCCACGGACCGGCAATCCTCGCTTGCGCCAGGCGATTGCCGGCAGATCGGCCGGGTCGCGATCGTCAATCCGGCCGGAAGGTCGCCGCCGTCGGCCGCGCGAACGGTCGGCAGGCTGGCGGCGGCGGCGGCGGGCATGTCGCCGCTGCGGGCGCCGGGGCCGCGCGCGGCGATCACGAGGCGCCGACCTTCCGCGCCAGCGATCGACACTGCGAACCTGTTGTCCCAAACGTGGTCGCCGTCGGTGTCGACGACCAGTTCGGGGAAGCCGGTGCGGCCGGCCTCGGCATAGAGCCAGAGGCGATCCGATCGCAGGTGCAGCACGACGCCGGCCATGGTGGCGCGCCGGGGAACGGTGCCGGCCCGGAAGGCGGCATGCCAGCCCTCGGGCGCATCGGCGCGCGGCGGATGCTCCGACGGGCGGATGGCGCGGATCAGCCGTACGATGAGGCGAAGTCCGATCTCGTCGGGCGCCGCGGCCAGGGCGGCGGTGTCCACCGACCAGATACCGCCATGGCTCACGGCCGATCTCAGGGCAAGGTCGTCGGTCGCCGACTGCAGCGCCGCCTCGGCGCGAGCCATGCGTCGTGCCGTGCCGGCGAGGCGCTCGGCGGTGAGGCCGAGGTCGGCGATGGCCGGCAGCGTCTTGCGGAAGCGGACGCGGGTGTAGCGATCCGAAATGTTGGACGGATCGGAAACATAAGGGATGCCGGTGTCGTCCAGTAGGGCGACGAGATCGGCCTTGGCGACGTCGAGGAGCGGGCGCAGGAAGCGCACGCCGTTGATCGTCCGCTCGGCCGGCATGCCGGAAAGGCCGGCGACGCCCGAGCCGCGCGCCAGGTGCATCAGCAGCGTCTCGGCCTGATCGTCGCGGGTATGGGCAAGAAGGACGGCGTCGAGCTTGCCTCGATGGGCCGCTTCGACAAGAAGGCGGTAGCGAGCGGCGCGTGCCTCGGCCTGGATGTCGGTCACGGGCGGCGGCCCGTCGTGGCGCCAGACCAGCTTTTCAGCCGGGTGCCCGAGGCGGTTTGCGAACGCCACGACGGCGTCGGCCTCGCGGGCCGCTTCCGGCCTGAGACCGTGATCGACCGTCAACACGACAAGAGCGGGCGCTGCCGGGCTCTCGTGCTTCCAGCGATCGAACAGAACCAGGAGAGCCGTCGAATCCGGGCCGCCGGAGACGGCGATGCCGACACGGCAAAGGCCGGCGAGAGGGGAAAACAGCCGGGCCCGCGACGTCGCCGTGAAGGGGGCGGGCGAGGCGGAGCAGCCAGTCATCTCAACTGCAGCCGAGCTTCTGCTTCCGCGTGGCGACGCGCGAGACAAGGCCAGACTGCGCCTTGGGGAACTTCTTGGTCAGCTCGCCATAGGTGGCGCAGGCGGCGCTGGTCTCGCCGAGACCTTCGAGCGACAGCCCCAGCTTGAACAGGCTGTCGGGAGCCTTCTGGCTGGTCGGGTGGTTCTTGTAGGTGGCGAGGTAGGAGGTGGCGGCGTCGCGATACTGCTGGCGCGAATAGTAGCTCTCGCCGAGCCAGTACTGGGCGTCGGCGGCGCGCGGATCGCCGGGGAAGTCGGTGAGGAACTTCTTGAAGCCGGTCTCGGCCGCCACGTAGTCGCCGCTGACGATCGAGGAATAGGCCCGGTCGTAATCGGCGCCGGGGTCCACGGTCGGCGGCGGCACCGAAGCCATCTGTTGCGGCGCCGCGGTCGGATCGGTGACCGGCGGAGCGGCGAGCACACCTCCTGCCGCCAGATCCTGGCCCGCTGCCGCGGCCAGACCGCCGGAGGAGGCGATGGCCGAGTTGTCGGGGGTGAAATCGCCACGTGCGATCGCCGACAGGTCGAGCGGTCCGCCGACGGCGCTCGCCGACGGTGGGGCACTTTCGGCCATCGCGCCTGGCAGCGTGCCGAGCGGCGTCGGGGGGGTACCCAACGTGCCATCGGCGGGCGGCGGGGCGGCACCGACCGTGCCGGGCGCGTCGATGGCGAATCCGGCCTGCAGCGTCTCGCCGCTGCCGACCGAATCCATCGGCGCGTCGGCGGTGGCGGTTGCCGTGGCGCCGACGCCGGGTGTCGCGACGGGCGGTGCGACTTCGGATCGCTTCTGGCCCTTGCCGCCTTCTAGGTGCTGAAGGCGGAACTCGTTGTCCTCCTGGGCTCGCTTCAGGAGGTTCTGCAACTGTTCGATCTGGTGGGTCAGTTCGTCGATGCGGCCGTTCAGCTGGCGCATCTGCTGCTCGACGTTGTCCAGACGCACGGCCTGCTGCGCGGCGTCCTGCTGGCCGGGGATGGAGGCGGGCGGAACCGGGTCGGAGCCGAAGAGGCCGGCCGATGCCGGAGCGGCGGCGAACAAGGCGATGCCAAGCGCGGCCGCCAGAGTGGCGGAACGAAAATGGCTCGGTGGACGAAAGAGACGGCTGGTCATCAGCGCGGTTATCCCAGGCAGTTCTGACGGAGCCCTCCCGTAGGCCGGTGATCCGCCGGGCGGAGGGCGCCTTCGTCGAAGACAGGACCATGATGCCGCTGTCGGCGCAACCCCGACGACGACGGCGGACGGACTTCCGGACAGCGCGGCAGTCGCTTCAGTCCCTCCGCCGGCACTAAAGCGCCGGACTTCGGCGGCATTGCGGCCATGACACGAAAATCCCGGACCCCCACGCGGGAATCCGGGACGATCGTGCCTGGGGTATGGCGGCGGCGGCGGACGAAGATCAGCCGCCTGTGTTCAGCACGGTGACGGCGCGGCGGTTCTGCGCCCAGCAGCTATCCTGGTCGCAGAGGGCGACCGGGCGCTCCTTGCCGTAGGAAATGGTGCGGATGCGGGTGCCGGCAACGCCACGGGCGACCAGGAAGTCCTGCGCGGCCTTGGCGCGGCGGGCGCCGAGGGCGAGGTTGTACTCGCGCGTGCCGCGCTCGTCGGCATGGCCTTCGACCGTGACGGTGTAGTTGGGGTAGAGCGCCAGCCACTGGGCCTGACGACCGAGAACGGTCTGGGCCTCGGTGTTGAGCGAGGTCGAGTCGGTGTCGAAGAACACGCGGTCGCCGACATTGACCACGAAGTCCTGGGCGCTGCCCGGCGTGGCGGCGCCGGCGCCACCGGCACCTCCCGCGAGCTGGCCGTCGAGTTCGCTCGGGCTCTTGGCGCAGGCTGCGGCGAGGAGGGCAAGACCGAGAGCAAGCGCTCCGCGGCGGCTGAAAAGTCTGGTGGCTGTCGTCATGATACCGGTAATCCTCGAATACGTTCTGACCGGATGTTTCGAGAGTCTTGGTAAACGGCTTTGGTTAAGCCCACGTTCAGAGACGTGGTTAACGAAGCACTAAAACTCGGGTTCGCGGCCTTTTGATGGTAAACGCGGCGGCGGACGAGCGTCCGTCG
>JAUVXG010000133.1 GCA_030603685.1 Pleomorphomonas sp. | reverse complement strand
GGGATAACGCGGGTGAGCCGACCCCCGAGGACGATCGATCACCACCTCGCTCTCCCCCACCAACCGCTCCAGCGCCGCCCAGAACGCCTCGTCGTAGTCGGTCAGAGCCCCACGAAATGCCTCGTCCATCCCGCCATGTCCCGCCTGTCATCGCCACCAACGCGAGACGCAGACTCGCGCGAGCAGCCATATACTCGTCATCTATCACTCTCCTGCCTTCCTGGCGCAGGCCGCTTGAACTCGCACGCGAATTCAAGGTGGACCTCAGGCAGGATGACAATTTATATATAGGAAACAATCGGATGACGTTGTGGTCCGCATGGGGCGGGAAGGCCGCAAGGGGGCTTGCGAGCGACTTATCCCACTGTTCTATCCATATAGATTGTCATCCTGGCGAAGGCCAGGACCTCAGGCAGGATAGAGCAATCCGCCAATATAGAGCGCCCACCAGGCCGCCGCCTTCGCTACAGTACCCTGATGCAGGCCGATCACCCGCACGGAGGCGACGGTGAAACTCCGCCAGAGCCCGCGCTTCACCGTCCGCGCCTCATCGCCAGGGCCACGACGCCGGCGCAGGCCGCGACCACCAGCGCGTCTTCGATCAGGCCGCTTGGCGTCTGTCCCATGGAGGTCATGGCCCGCTTGCGGCCGGCGAGCGTGGTGTAGGCCAGGGGAATGGCGGTGCCCACCGCGAGGGCGGCGCCGGTCTTTTCCTGTCCGCGCGGGGCCAGCGCCGCACCGGCGATGCCGGCGCTCATCACGCGCGCCAGCAAGCCCAGGAAGACGGTGCGGTCGGGCGCCGACTTCATCTTGTCGCCCAGCACCTCGCCGACGCCCATGGCCAGGGCGCCGAACTTGATGAGGGGGTGATCGAGCAGGAACAGTCGGCCCGGCACGTTCCGGCCGGCCAGCCGCACCGTGGCGATCATGGCCATGGGCGTCATGGACCGGGCGCTGGCGATGGCGCCGATGAGAGCCGAGGGGAGAAGAGCGGAGTAGGTCATGCCGACACAACCCGCAAGTCGCCGGACGGTTCAGCCGGCGCCGGCAAAAAGAGAGGCCGTCCGGATGGGTAGGTCACCCAACCGATCGTTCTTCCTGCATATCATGCTGTCCTCCTCTGCGCAGGCAGAGGATCTCAGGCCGAAAGGAGCACCCGGCCGATATCACGCTCCCTCTCCAACACGCACAGACGCGCCTGATACTTCCCCCTCGCTTCATCCTGCCCGAGATCCACCTTAAATTCACATGTGAATTTAAGTCTGCCTGCGCAGAGGAGGACAGCGTGATGGGGACGGGAGAGGGCTGACTGAAACACCACCCATCCGATCTCCGCCCCCTCGGCGGCCGGTCCCACGAGAAGTGGCCACGAGGCTCATGACGCGGCCGCCTGAGGATTGGTCTCGGCGGCTCTGCGGGTTGAGGCGGCTTCGGGGCGCGGCATCCGGCGCATGCCGTCGGCCGGCGACGTCACCGGTGCATAGCCGAGCGCCTCGCGCGCGCGGCGAATATCCACGGTGAAGTCCTTGCCGATCAGTCGCAGCATCTGCCGCGTGATCGGCGGCTCGCCCTTGCGGCGGAGGAGCCGCCACACCGTCCCCATCACGCCGGCCATCGTCCAGGCGACGGCGAAGGGCACGGCGCGGTCGCCGGGCGTCACGCCGCGGCTCTGCAACAGGCGCGTCAGGAAGGACTTCAGCGTCGTGTCCTCGCCATCGCTCACGAAAAAGGCTTGCCCGCCCGGTCCGCGATCGGCGGCGAGCACCAGGGCGTGGCAGAGGTTGTCGACATGGCAGGTGGAAAGCGCCTGTCCGCCGCCGGCCACCCACTGGAACCGCCCGGCGCGCACGGTCTCGACCATATGGTCGAGAGCCGGCATGTCCGGACCCCAGATGAACGGCGGACGGATGGCCACGGTGGAGAAGCCGGCGCGGCGGCCGTTCGCCGCCAGCAGGATTTCCTCCGCCTCGGCCTTGGATGTGGCGTAGGGGGCGAAGGGCATCTTGTGGAGGGGCATGTCCTCGGTCACGCCCTGCATCGGTTCGGGGCGCCCCATGACGACGGCGGCGGCGCTGACATGGACGACGCGGCGCACGCCGGCCCGCTCCGCCGCCTCGACGATGGTGCGCGTGCCCTCGACGTTGATCCGGCGGAACAGGCGCATCGCCCCCCAGAACGTGAAGTGCGCCGCCACGTGGAACACCACCTCCACCTCATCCATCGCCCCGGCCAGCGCCGCGCGGTCCGAGAGGTCGCCCGTGACCGGTTCGGCGCCGAGCGCCCGAAGGCGCGCCCTCGCCTCAGTGCTGCGTCCGAGCGCGCGGACGCGCCAGCCGTCCGACAGCAGGCGGCGGATGAGATGCCCGCCGACAAAGCCGGATCCACCGGTGACGAGGGCCAGGCGAGGCGGGCTTTCGGAGGCAATGCGGCTCATGGACGTCTCCTCGGGTGTCGATGACCCCAAGGTGGCACAGGGTGACATGTGACGCAATACAAAATATGAAATCTGTTACATGTTGCAGAAACTGCCAAGGTGGGCTAAGTCCCGCGCATGACAGACGTCCCCGATCATCGCGACCGCATTCTCGACACGGCGGCCGAACAGGTCCGCCGCTTCGGCGAGGCCAAGACCAATGTCGTCGACATCGCCAAGGCCATGGGCCTGTCGCACTCGGCGATCTACCGGCACTTCCGGTCGAAGGCGGAGATCTTCGACGCCCTGGCGGCGAGGACCATGGCCGAGGAGGCCGAACTGGCGGCCCGCTTCGTGGCCTCGGACGGGGCGGCGGCCGAGCGGCTTTGCGGCCTCGTGCTGGCGCTCCACCGCAGCAAGCGCGCCAAGCTCGGAGACGACCCGGAGATCCACGGGCTCTACCGCCGGATCATGACCGAACGCCCCGATCTCGTCGCCGATTACGCGCGGCGGATGACCGGGCTCGTCCGGCAGGTGCTGGAGGACGGCGTGGCGCGCGGGGAGTTCCGCATCCCCGACCTCGACGTTGCCGCCGGCGTGGTGGCCGACGCGGTCACGGTGTTCGTCCACCCCGCCCATGTGGAGCAGGCCGCCCTCGCCGGGCTGGACATGGAGCCGAGGCTTCAGGCGGTGGTCGATGTGCTGGTGGCGGGCCTTGCGGCAGCCTGCCAAGCCGAGGCGTAGTCCGCGCAGCCGGGCGAACCGCCCTATCCTGCCCGAGATCCACCTTAGATTCACAACCAGCCAACCGATTGTTTTCCTGAACATAGGGCCGTCCTCCTCTGCGAAGGCAGAGGAGGACAGCGTGATAGGGGCGGGAGATGGCTGGATGACACAGGCACCCATCCGATTGGACGGAAGAGGTTGGATGGAACAACCCACCAACCGATTGCTCTTCTGAATATAAAGCTGTCCTCCTCTGCGCCGGCAGAGGATCTCAGGCCGAAAAGGGCACCCGGCCGATATCGCGCTCCCCCTCCACCTCGCACAGACGCGCCTGATACTTCCCCCTCGCCCTATCCTGCACGAGATCCTCTGCCTGCGCAGAGGAGGACAGCGTGATGGGTAGGGGATGACAGCGTGATGGGGGCGGGGTAACTCCGGGTTGCGCCGGCTGTCCTGGGGCGAACCGCCTTCGACGCGAGTTGCATGGACGCGTGGCCCCACTCGGCGTATTTCTGCGGAAATCCTTGCTCGGCCGCACACCCTGCCTTCCCGGTGGACCCTCGCCCTGGCTGTGCTGCTTCTGGCCGCCTCCTCGCCGGCCGGAGCCTTTCCGCGCCCTCCGCTGGCGAGCACCGACACGATCGTCCTGGCCCGCGGCGCCACCTGCAAGACCGTCGACAGCTGCCGCGAGGCGGTCGCGCTCTGGTGCGGCGGCTATCGCCGGGCCGACGGCGACCACGACGGCATACCCTGCGAAAATGTCTGCCACAGCCGCCAGCAAGTGAGGGAAATCCAGGACGAAATCGGCTGCGAGTGACGCCTCACTCCACCAGCTGCGTCCGGATCGATTGCAGCTCGCGCAGCCTTTCCTCGTCCACCGTCGGGTAGCTCATCTTGAGGTCGGCGAAGGTGTCGAGGATGATTTGCGACACGATGAGACGGGCGGTTTTCTTGTCGTCGGCCGGCACGACGAACCAGGGCGCGTGGTCGGTGCTGGTAGCGGATAGGCAGTCCTCGTAGGCGCGCATGTAGGAGCTCCAGTATTGCCGCTCCTTGATGTCGTCGACGCTGAACTTCCAGTTCTTCTCCGGGTTGTCGATGCGGGCGAGGAAGCGCTTGCGCTGCTCGTCCTTGGACAGGTGCAGGAAGAACTTGACGATGCGGGTGCCGTTCTGGTCGAGGTGGCGTTCGAGGTCGGTGATGGAGCGGTAGCGGTCGCGCCAGATGTGGCTCTCCTTCTTGAGGGCGTCCGGCAGCCCCTCGCTGATCAGGATCTCCGGATGCACGCGCACGATCAGCACCTCCTCGTAATAGGAGCGGTTGAAGATGCCGATGCGCCCGCGCTCGGGCAGGTTGCGCGTCGTCCGCCACAGGAAATCGTGGTCGAGCTCCTCGGCGCTGGGGTGCTTGAAGCTGAACACCTGGCAGCCCTGCGGGTTGATGCCCGACATCACGTGCCGGATCGCCCCGTCCTTGCCGGCGGCGTCCATGGCCTGGAAGATCAGGAGAACGGCGTTCCGGTTGCCGGCATAGAGCATCCGCTGCTGACGGCTGAGCTCGCCGACGGCGCGCTTCAGCCGCACCTTGTAGTCGGCCTTCGACTTGTAGACCGGCTCGACGCGCGTCGGCCACTTGTCCAACTGGACCTTGTGCCCCTCGGGAACGCGATAGTCCTTGGTCTCGATCTTCATAGGGTCCTCGCATCTACGCGTGAAAAAGCCGACCCCAGCCGCCGTGACGCACCGGTGTCGGCTCAAATTCTGGCTCGGGCGAAACTCGCTGGGGCGCGGCAGATGGCGACGAGTGCGAGAACCGGAGCGGAGCGGACTTCCTGTCCGTGAGCACCGGAAGCGCAGCGCTCTAAGCTAGATGCCCGCCCCAGTAGAGTTTCGTCAGCCGAGGCGCCGCATGCGCGGATCGGAGTCGTTATAGTAGGCGCCGAACTGGTTCTCGTAATCGCGGTCGACGATGGTCGACTCGTCGTAGACGGGGCTGTTCTTGACCTTGTCGCGGCTGACGTCGACGGACACGGTCTTGTCGTCCCAGTTGATGTCCTGCGCCGAGCTGGGCAGGATCAGCACCTTCTTGCCCGGCCACCAGTTCTTGGTGTCGATCACCAGGTAGTGGATGCTCCAGTCCGACTCCTCGATCAGCATGTCCTCGATGTGGCCGATGTCGCCGTCGGTGGCCTTGATGTAGTAACCCACCACGGTGTCGACGCTGCGCAGGTTCGGGTCGTCGCGCCGGTGCTGCGCCTCCATCGCCTCGGCCTCGACGCGCGAGGTGTCCGGCGGCGGCACCATGACGGGCGTCGGCGCGGTCATGCCGCTGCCATAGCCGCCGGAATAGAGCCCGACGCCCCAGTAGGGGCTCCAGCCGTAATAGTGGTAGATGTCGCGCTCGGCCTGCCGCGACACCGGCCGCTGGGTATCGACGTCGGGGCTGTCCTTGACCTCTTGCCGCGTCAGCTTGACCGAGAAGGTCTCGTTCTCGGCGTTGGCGTGGCCCAGCGTCGAGGTCGGCAGCAGCACCCTGCGGTCGGTGAACCAGGTGCCGGCATCGACCACGAGCCAGCGGATGTGCCAGCTCTGGTCGTCGAACAGCAGATCGCTGACGGTGCCGATCTCGCCATCGGTAGCGACGACGGTGTAACCCTTGATCTTCGATGCATTCCACAGCATGTGAGCACTCCCTTGATTGGTTGTCGGTTGTTGGTCGGCGCCGCCCCTTCGTCGGGGCGTGCCCCGTCAGGCGTTCGGCAGCGCGTAGGCGATGATGGCGTCGCCGGGTTCGGTTCCGGTGGAGCCATGGCCGCCGGCCACCACGACGAGATACTGCCGGCCGTCGGCGCCCATGTAGGTCGACGGCGTTGCCTGGCCGCCGGCCGGCAGGCGATCGCGCCAGATCTGCTTGCCGGTTTTCAGGTCGTAACCGCGGACGTAGTAGTCCATGGTGCCGCTGAGGAAGGCCACGCCGCCCTTGGTGATGATCGGGCCGCCGATGCCGGGAACGCCCATCTTGAAGGGCAGCGGAATGGGCGACAGATCGCGCACGGTGCCGTTGACGTGCTGGTACACCGTCTTGCCGGTCTTGAGATCGACCCCGGCGACGTAGCCCCACGGCGGCGACTGGCAGGGCAGTTCGAGGGGCGACAGGAAGGCCCCCATCTTCGCGGCATAGGGCGCCCCGAAGTTCTCGTTGAACACGGCCTCACCGTCCTTGGTCACCACGCGGGCAAAGTCGTCCGAACGCGGCACCATCTTCGAGGTGAAGGCCAGGTAGACCGGCATGGCGAACATCACCTGCCGGTTGGGGTCGACGGCCACCGCGCCCCAATTGAACGCGCCGAAGTTGCCGGGATAGACGATCGATCCCTTTTCGGTCGGCGGCGTATAGCGGCCGTCGTATTCGAGCTGGTGGAACTGGATGCGGCAGACCAACTGGTCGAGCGGCGTCGCGCCCCACATGTCGCTCCCGGTGAGCGGCTTCGGGTTGAACGAGACGGCCGACACCGGCTGGGTCGGCGCGGGCGTCTCGCCCGGGACCCCGCCGGTCGGCGCCGGCACCTCGGTGACCGGCAGCACCGGCTCGCCCGTGGCGCGATTGAGCACGAACACCTCGCCCTGCTTGGTCGGCGCCACCAGGGCGGGCACGCGGTTGCCGTCGATCGTCAGGTCGACGAGGCTGGGCTGGGCGGGCACGTCCATGTCCCAGAGGTCGTGATGCACCGTCTGGAACACCCAGGCCACCTCGCCGGTGTCGGCGTCGAGCGCCAGGATCGACGACGAGTATCTCTCGACCTCGGGGCTGCGGCCGACGCCATACTGGTCCGGGGATTCGTTGCCCATCGGCAGGTAGATCAGGCCGAGATCGGGGTCGTAGCTCGAAACGCTCCAGGAGTTGGGCGAGTTCTGGCTATAGACCTGGCCGTTGGCGATCGGCGCCGTATCGTTCGGCTTCTTGGCGTCGAAGTTCCACACCAGCTCGCCCGTGAAGGCGTCGTAGGCGCGGATCACGCCCGACGGCGAGGTGGTCGCGACGTTGTCGTTGACCGCTCCGCCGACGATCACCAGCCGATCGGTCACCACCGGCGGCGATGTCGAGTAGATCGAGCCGGGCGTGATGTTGGGCATGTTGGCCCACAGGTTGACGGTGCCGTCGTCGCCGCCGAAGCCGGGGCAGATCTGGCCGGTTTCCGCGCTGAGCGAGATCAGGCGGCCGTCGGACGTCGGGGCGAACAGGCGCCTGACGCAGGTTGGATCGACCGGGACGGACAGGGCGCCGGGCGGTTCCCGGTTGACCACCGGGTTTGGGGTGTCGCGCTCGGCCTGGCCGGTGACGACGTTCTGCGGCACGCCGGCGGCGCCCGTCGTCACCTCGGCGGCGCTTTCGGAAACGCGCTGGTCCTCGGTTTCGGCGGCGGGCGCCTCACTGGCAGGCGTCTCACTGGCGGCGGCCTGACCGGCAGGCGCCGTCGCGCCGGGAGCGGCGGCCGTGGCGGCGGCGCCGAGCCCGGTGTTGCCGGCGGTGGTGGGCGCGGCGACGGCCGAACCGTCGAAATAGGAAACGCCGCGACAGGTCAGGTGCTGGGTCGTCTGCGAGGCGGGTTGCTTGAGATGCGGATCGAACCGCCACTTTTCCTTGCCCGTGACGGCGTCGAGGGCGATCACCAGGTTGTGCGGCGTGCAGATGTAGACCGTGTTGTCGACCATCAGCGGCGTCACCTCATAGGTGGTCTCGCCGGGATCGTCGGGTCCGCGCACGTCGCCGGTGTGGTAGGTCCAGGCCACCTCGAGATTGTCGACGTTGTCGGGGGTGATCTGCTCCAGCGGCGAGTAGCGCCGGCCGGCGGCCGTGCGCCCGTAGGCATGCCATTCGCCGTCGGGGATACGGGTCTCGACGTCGCTGGTTTCCGACATGCGGGCGTCGCTGAAGGCCCCCGCCGTGTCATGCGGATCGTTGAACATCGACCCCACGCCGACCACCGACACCAGGGCGAGGCAACTGGCCAGAATGGCGCTGGAGGCGCCGTAGCCGTGCCATTTCCGCCCCTTTTCGGCGAGCGGCCAGACCACCGGCGGCAACAGAAGCAACGCGCCGATCACCATCAGCAGGCTGCCCCGCGCCGACAGCGCCCACCAGTCGAACCCGACCTCCCACAGCGCCCAGAGAAGGGTGATCAGCAGCGTGAAGCCGTAAAGCGCCAGCCCCGTCGCCCGCCGCCGATAGAAGAGGAAGGCTGAGCCCAAATGCAGCAGGCCGAGAACGGCGTAAAACGCCGATCCGCCCAGCGAGACGAGCCACACCCCGCCAATCAGAAAGAACAGGCCGATGGCGCCGACCAGAAGGGAAGCCAAGACTGGAAACACGTGCACGCTCCTTGTTTCCGGGCAAATCTTGGCGGCAATCGCAATGACGAAAACAGCGGAAAGCCGCGGGGACAGCTCCATTGAAACGTTGGGTTTGTGTGGGCCCAACGCCCCACCCGGCCATGGGTTCCGTGCGAATTTCGGCCCGCCCCGCGAAAGGCGCGCGCCCTCGTCCCCGCCCCGGAGGCTCTGCCCCGGCCGGAGGAAAGCCGCTCGACGGGAAGCCGTGAAAGCTTCTATCTATCTGTTTTATATGGGAATACGCCGCCCAGCCTTATGTCAGCGCCGGATGATGCCGCTCAGGAAGACGCCCACCAGATGGGCGATGCGCGCCTCTGCCTTGCCCTCTTTCTCGGTGGCCAGCGAGATGGCCGTCGCCACGCAAACGAGATCGTCGAAGCCGATGTCGGGCCGGATGACGCCCGCCGCCTGGCCGCGATGGAGCAGCCGGGCGCCCTCCTCGCTGGTGGCGAGGCATCCGGCCGTGCCGATCCTGAGCACGGTTCCGAGCGAGGCGGCGAAGCCCCGGTAGAGATTGACGTAGGTGACCAGCCCCTCGAGATAGGCGCGCAAGGCCTCGAGCGGGTCGAGGTCGGCGTCCCGAGCCCGGCTCGCCTCGGCAAACGCCAGGAAGCGGGCGCTGTAGGTGGCGGCCAGCAGGTCTTCCCGCGTCGGGAAGCGGCGGTAGAGCGTGCCGATGCCGACCCCGGCGCGGCGCGCCACCTCGTCCAGCGAAACGCCGGCGCCCCGCTCCGTGAACACCTCTTCGGCGGCGGCCAGGATCCGCTCCTTGTTGAGCTGCGCGTCGGCGCGCAATGGGGTGTCGTCGGCCAAGGTCCGCCTCATTGTGACTTGCAAGTGGAGGATATCTCCATATAGTAAGTGGAGCAATTCTCCACTTATCCCGACAGCGAGTAGATGTCATGACGAAGCGATTTGACGGCAAGGTGGTGGTGATCACCGGCGGAACCGACGGCATCGGCCTGACGACGGCCAGGGCCTTCGCGGCGGAGGGCGCGTTCGTCTACGTCACCGGGCGGCGGCAGGAGCGCCTCGACGAGGCGGTGGCCGAGATCGGCAGCGGCGCCGTCGGCATCCGGGGCGATGTCGGAAATCTCGCCGACCTCGACAGGCTCTATGCGCGGGTGAAGCGCGACCACGACAGGGTGGACGTGGTGTTCGCCAATGCCGGCGTGTCCGAATCCGCGCCGATCGGCGCCATTGAGGAAGACCATTTCGACCGCGTCTTCGCCATCAACGTCAAGGGCACGGTGTTCACGGTGCAGAAGGCCCTGCCGCTGATGTCGGCCGGCGGCGCCGTCGTGCTGGCGGGGTCGGGGGCGGGCAGCAAGGGCTTCCCCAATCTCTCGGTCTACAGCGCCACCAAGGCGGCGATCCGCTCCTTCGCGCGGACGTGGACGACCGACCTCAAGAGCCGGGGCATCCGCGTCAACGTCGTCTCCCCCGGCATGGTGCTGACCCCGGCCATGCGCACCTACCTCGACGCCAACGCCGGCGCCGAAGACTGGATGCGCCAGACCATCCCCTTCGGCCGCCTCGCCCACACCGATGAGATCGCCAGGGCGGTCCTGTTCCTGGCCTCCGACGACGGCAGCTTCGTCGGCGGCGAAGAACTCTTCGTCGACGGCGGCTTCGTGGCCGTGTGAGCGGTTCGTCACCACGAGCCGGCGCATCGCCCGATACCAGCCTGTCGCCATCTCGTCCTGAGGTTCTGCGCCTTCGCGCAGAATGACAATCTATCTATATGTTTCTAAAATATAATTCTGTCATCCTGCGCGAAGGCGCAGGACCTCAGGAAGGTAGGGCGAGCCGCCCCTATCGGTCTCCCCTCACCCGGCCGCGCCGCCCACACCGAGGAGATCGCCAGGACGTCCTGTTCCTGGCCTCCGACGACAGCAGCTTCTTCGGCGGCGGCTTCGTGGCCGTGTGAAGGCGTGTCACCACGGGCCACGCGTCGCCCGATACAGACCTCTCGCCCATCTCGTCCCGAGGTTCTGCGCCTTCGCGCAGAATGACAGGAGAGAGATATGAACGGGAGCTTCATCTCGCGGCCCGAAAAGCACCGGAAACACGACGCATCCCCTTGTTTCATATAAATTAACCGTCATCCTGCGCGAAGGCCGCTTCAATTCACATGTGAATTGAAGGTGGACCTCAGGAAGGTGGGGCGAGCCGCCCCTATCGGTCTCCCCTCCGACGCCTCCGCGAAGGCGTCATCCTCCCCTCACCCAGCCGCGCCCCACTTCAGCGCCTTCTCGAGCGCCGGCCCGAAGAAGGCCCAGTCGTGGCCGCCGTCCCATTCCTCGTAGCCGTAGTCGAAGCCCAGCGTTTCCATCTCCGCGGCGAAGCGGCGGTTGTCGGCGAGAAAGAACGCGTCCGACAGGCCGCAGGCCGTGCGGATGCGCGGCTTGACGGCCGCCCCGGCAAGGCCGCGCGCCAGAGCGGGCACGTCGAGCCGGGGATCGTAGGCGAGGTCCTCGCCGAGAACCGCCTGAAAATCCCGGATCAGCCGCTCGCCCCACATGCCCTTCAGCGCCTCCACCGTCAGGCCGCGCGCCTTGAGGTCGAAATCCTCGCGCAGGTTGAGGCAGGGCGAGGAGAAGGCCGCGCACCAGCCGAACCGCTCGGGCCGCGACAGCGCAACGCGCAGCGCGCCGAAGCCGCCCATCGACGCACCGACCACGCCCGTGCGTTCGCGCGCCGTGTCGATGTTGAAGAGGTCGGCGCAGACGCGCGGCAGCTCGTCGGCCACATGTGTGAAATAGTCGAGGCCGTAGCGCATGTCGGCGTAGAAGCTGCGCGCCACCTCCGGCATGATCACGATGGCCTCGCCCTCGGCGGCGAAGGTCGCCAGCGTCGTATAGTCGAGATAATCGCCCGACCGGCCGCAGATGCCGTGCAAGAGATACACCGCCGCCCGCTTGCCGCCCGCGCCCACCCCATTGGGCACGAACACCGACACCCGCGTCTCCATCTGGAGCACGGGTGAAAAATACTCACCGCGAAGGATCATGATACTGCCCCAATCCCACCAAAAACGGCGGCAAGCGCCCCCGCGCCCGCCACCTCAAGTTGCCGCGCTCCCATACTCCCACCGCCCCAAAGAAACAAGACGCAGGCCGATCACACCCCTGGAAACCGCCGCGTGGGCATGGGCGGAACGTCGTCCTTGCCGGCCATGACGTTCCAGTAGGCCCAGGAACGCGCATCCATGATGCCCGGCGGGGCGTGCTCAAGCGCTTCCCTGAACCCGTCGTCGCCGACATGGCGCCGCACCACGGCGATATCCTCCGGCGTGCCGTAGGTCATGACATAGGCGAGGAAGCGCACCGGATCGGCCAGCGCCGCCTCCGGCGCCTCGCACCACACCACGCGCGGGGCGACCGCCACGAGATCGGCGCTGAGGGGAAGCGGCTTCATAGCTGGGGGCGCTCCCGCACCGCCGTCAAGCGCGGCAGCGCATGGACATCGACCGCCCGAACGGCCTTGAGCAGATCCTTGCGGATGCCGGTGGGAAGGCCGATCAGGGCCGGATCGTCGTGATAGCTGATCGCCTTCAGCGCGATGAGCGGGTTGAATGCCTCGGCGTAAATCACGGTCGCGGCGGCCAGCATGGTTGCCAGATCGATGCCGGCCACCGTCAGCAGGGCATGCAGGTCGAGATAGTCCTTCACCTCGGCCCTCTGGGTGACGACGGCCGCCTTCATGCCCGAGAGATCAACGAGGGACGCCACCTGCAACGCCGGCCCTTCGACGATGTCGGTCGCCTCCACCTGCCCGATGCGCAGCTTTCCGAAGAAGGAAAGCTGCACCGGCCCTCCCCGGTCAACGGAAACAGTCAGCGTGTTGGCAGCGGATTGCCTGAGGGTGCCTCCGTTGAGATATGGCAGCGCCTCGTAGAGCTCCGCCGGAGCGAAGGGAGCGGTGGAGAAGAAATCGAAATCGACGGAGAACCGATGACCGAGCCGCAAGGCGATGGCTGTCCCGCCGTAAAGGGTGAAGGCGGCCGGCGTAGCCTCCAGCTCCGGCCAAAGCCGTTGCTGGGGTTCGGGAAGGATGTCGAGACGCGGTTGGAACATGGCCCATTATGACCTTGAACATGGGCATCTGAGAAGCCGGATCGGAAAAGCGATCTCGGTTTTCCGCCGCCCCCGCTCGCCGCCAGCATCACACCGGCGACCTTCGGCGCGCCAAGGCCTCCTCCGGCCGCCCCATCCGCACAAGATGACTTGCGATTGAGGAAGGAGCACCCTCGCCCCTTCCGGCCCGAGATCCTCTGCTTTCGAGTGAGGAGGACAGCCTGATGGCGCAGGAGCCTCACCTCGTCTCCGGCGGCGCACAGGAAACGCGACGCAACTTACTGATTTATATCACTTAACTGTCATCCTGCGCTTCATGCGCAGGACCTCAGGACGAGATGGCACTGCGGCCCATATCACGCTCCCCTTCCCCGGAGCCCGATATCCCCCTCGCCCTCTCCTGCCCGAGATCCTCTGCCTCACGCAGAGGAGGACAGTTTGATGGGCGCGGGAAACGGGTCGGTCGCGGCGAGATCAAGCTCCGCTCTGGCCTCCCCGGCGCAATCGCCCCATACTGCCCGCCCACACAACGGGAGCGGACACATGACCATCAACGTCGCCCTCGCCGCCTGGGGCATGTCGGGCCGGGAGTTTCATGCTCCGCTGATCGCCGCCGAGCC
>JAUVXG010000203.1 GCA_030603685.1 Pleomorphomonas sp. | reverse complement strand
TTCCGAGCGGGCCGACGCCACGCCCGTGCGTCGCGCCAACCGCGGCGAGACCGTAGCGCCCGTCCGAAAGGTCGCCGCCGATACCGCCGGCACGGATGTCGATGCCGCCCAGACCCCGGACACCGCCACCGACACGACCGCCGATGCCGCGCCGGCCCAGCCGATCGCCGCGCCGCTCGATGTGGCCACCTTCTTGTCGGCCCAGACCGATCCGCAGACCGCAGGAGAGGTCGAGACCTCCGCTGCCATCGCGCCGACCGCCGCCGCGACCCAGCCGGCCGGCGAAGCACCCGCCGCCTCCCCTGCCGGCGAAGAGTTCCTGCAAGCCCTCGCCGACGCCGTCAAGGAAGCGACCAGCGAGACGGAAACGGTGGAGCTGCCGAAGCAGACCTCCGAGACAGACGGCGACAAGACGGAAGCGAAGACGGCCGCGCCGACCGCCGCCCCGTCCGCCGAAACCGACGCGCCTGCCAAGCCGATGAACGAAGCCGCCAAGGCCCTGGCCGCCGCGATGGACAAGGCGGCAGCCGCCGCCACGGCGCCACAAACCGCGACGGTCTCGGCTGCCACCGCGCCTGCCGCGCCGATCCCGACCGATCCGGCCATCTCCGCGACTGACGACGCGATGGCGACCGTTGTCGCCGAACCCGTCGTCACGACCGCTGCCAAGGCGCCGGAACAGTCGACACCGGTTCTGCTCCAGGCCGCCGATGCCAACGCGGCGCAGCCGGCTGCCGACATGCTGAAGCCGGCCGTCGACATGACATCGACGCAGAAGCCGGCCACCGCCACCGAGACCGCCAAGCCGGCGCCCGTTACCGACAACACCCAGCAGCCGGCCACGACCAAGACCGCCGCTCCGGTCGTCGAGGCGCCGAAGGCTGCTGCCGCTCCGCAGCTGGCCAGCAACGATGCCGCCGACGCGCCCAAGCTGTCGGTCGTCGATGCCGCGCCCCAAACGGAAGCCGCTCCCGCCGCCAAGCCGACCGCAAGCGTAGAGAAGCCTGCGGCGCCCCAGGCGAACGCGACCGACGTCGACGCCGCCCCCGCCGATGATGGCGTCCAGCCGGCCCCGACGACACGCGCTCCGACGACGCCGGTGTCGCCCAATGCTGCGACGGCCGCCACCGCGTCGACCGCCGATGTCGCCATCGACGAGGTCGCGGCCACGGCCGGCGTCGCCGCCGTTGCCGGGGTCAAGCCCGCCGCCACCAAGTCTGCACCGGAGAAGCCGACCGACGCGACGGAGACCTCCGGCGAGCGCACCACGGCCAACGACAAGGGTGCCGCGCCCAATCAGGCCGCCGACAACGGGCTGGCCAAGGCCAAGACGGTGAGCGGCGTCTCCAACGCAGCCCGCGCCTTTGCCGACCGCATGCGCGACGTTGGCGCCAGCGCCAGCCAGTCCGACACCACCCAGACCGCCACGCTGCCGACCGGCCAGACGAGCGCCACCGCCGCCACGGCCCAGACCGCTACCGCCGCGACCACCGAAGCCGCCGTCAAGCTTCATGACGTCGGGGCGACCATCGTTCGCCACGTCAAGGCCGGCGAGACCAGCTTCTCCGTCCGCCTCGACCCGGCCGAACTCGGCAAGGTCGACGTGAAGGTCGATTTCTCCGCCGACGGCAGCGCCAAGGCCCATCTCGTCGTCGAGCGCCGCGACACCTTCGAGGCGCTGCATCGCGACACGCGCCACATCGAACAGACGCTGCGCGACGCCGGCTTCGAGGTGAAGGACGGTTCGGTGTCGCTGTCGATGCGCCAGGACGGCAACCAGCAGGACCGCGCCGCCTTCGCGCGCCAAGAACAGCAACAGCAGCAGCAACAACAGCAGGCCCGTCAGGCCCAGGCTGAGAACCTGGCCCGGAACCGGGCCGAGGACGATGCACGGGCGACGATCGTTCCCGGCGCCTATCGCCCGCACGGCGACGGCCACATTGATATCCGCGTCTGAGTATTGAGTATCAGGAGACCATCATGAGCGTTTCGGGTGTCGGTACCTCCTCGGGAAACAACAACACCGCCTCGGCGGCGACCAACTCGCTGACGTCCAACTACACCACGTTCTTGACGCTGCTCACCACGCAGCTCAAGACGCAGAGCCCGCTCTCCCCGATGGACGTCAACAACTTCACCCAGCAGCTCGTCCAGTACTCCGCCGTCGAGCAGCAGATGCAGACCAACGCCAACCTCCAGGCGATGATGGACACGCTGACGTCCAGCGCCGCGCTTCAGCTGGTCAACTATGTCGGCAAATCGGTCACCGCTTACTCCGACACCACCAAGATGAACGGCGGCAAGGCCGACTGGACGATCAACTCCTCGGCCGCCGCCAAGGAAGCCACGGTCAGCATCACCGACGAGAACGGCGCCGTCGTCTACCAGGGCAAGATGGACCTCAAGTCGGGCCAGAACACCTTCTCCTGGGATGGCAAGGGCACCCCCTCCGGCGACTACAGCGCCTCGACCAGCCCCTTCACGATTTCCGTCTCCGGCGTCGACGACAATGGCAAGAAGGTCAGCATCACCACCGAGGTGACCGGCAAGGTGCAGGCGGTCGATACCTCCTCGGCCCAGCCCTACATCAAGGTCAACGGTCGTCTGATCCCGCTGTCGGCGCTGACCGAAGTGAGCGAGTGATCCTAGAGCAATTTCAGCAAAAGCGGGAACCGGTTTAGCGTCCGAAATTGCGGCGAGACAAATAGTTAGCGCCTTTCCGGCGAACCGGGGTTTGCCGGAAAGGCTCTAGACGCCACGTTCTCCTGGAAAGCCGCCGTCGGCGATCGTGTCGACGGCGGCTTTGTGATATCCCGCCGTGACGGACATCGTCGGGCCATGACACCAGTCCGCGTCTCCGAGCCGCCTCGATGACGGTCGCGGCGGGAACGTCGATCCATGTTGCGGCATCGACATCCCCGGCCTCCGCGAGCCAGGCGCCGACCATGCCGTAGCCCAGGCTGTAGCCGAACCAGCGCGGATAAGGCCCCTGTCCATGGAACCAGGCGGCGTGGTCGTAGCCGTCCTCCTCCAGCCGGCTCGATGCGACCGGCGCGCCTCGCAAGTCTTCCGCCGAGACCGCCCGCTCCCAGGGCTCCGGCTCGCTGCCGAGCAGCATGACGACGAACCGCCCGGCCAGCCCCTCGCTGACCAGGGCTTCTCCCAGCGTCCAGCCGTATCCCGGCCCCGCCATGCGCATGCAGTGATGGACCTCGTGGACGATCTGGCGGCAAAGCGTGCCGTCGCGAAGACTGCGCTCGAAGTTGGGGTTGTCGGGGTCCAGCGTCATGGCGAACAGGCTGTCCCGGTAGGCATGACCGACCACGCCCATTTCAGGGATCGTCTCGCCCGCCAGCCGCTGAACGAGGATGTCGAGGCGCGGCGGTCTGACGAACCCGGCAAGGGACCGATAGGCCGCTTCGAGGCCCTCGAGAATGGCCGCGCGATGGCTGCCGAGATCGCCCGACGCTTCGAGCCAATGCAATGACCAGCTGTCCATGAAACGCCCTACCACTGAACTGCCCCAATCCCTGTCGCCAGCGTTCGCCGTCATGTCGGTTAGGTGGTTTTCCCGATCGACTGACATCGTTGCAAAAAGGCTATGGGCTTCGCCGGGTCAGCGGCGCACAAGGCCCAGGATACGCGCCCGTTAATCTTTCGAGGGCCAAACCAAGTCTTTTCCGCCACCGGACGGCCCAATTCCTAAAGCGCGGCAAACCGCAGGCTTTCTGCAAGTCGTTCAAAATCTTACTGAATTCTTGCAAGTGAATTAGGCGTTTTTTAAACGGCTTGATTTAGGATGCTCTCCTGAAGGTCAGATTTGTGTGAGAGTAGAATGACCGAACAGATGCGTCCGCGCGTAAAATACGTCATCGGCCCCGATGGGAGTCCGTTGACGATTGCCGATTTGCCGCCTGAGGGCACTCAGCGTTGGGTGATCCGCCGCAAGGCGGAAGTTGTCGCTGCCGTTCGTGGCGGCCTCCTGTCGCTGGAAGAAGCCTGCAAGCGCTACACCCTCACCGTCGAGGAGTTCCTGTCCTGGCAGCAGTCCATCGACAAGCATGGGCTCGCCGGCCTCAGGGCCACGCGCGTTCAGCAATATCGCCCCTGAGCGGGACTTAACAACGCCACGTTCGAAGGGCGGCCGATCCGGACGGATCGGCCGCCCTTGTCTTTTGCGACGCTTTTTGACCACACCCGGCAAAAAATGCCGTGAATAACGCAAATCTTCATAAACCGCTTCCTGCGGTTTTCCGCCAATCCCGCCGGATCGCCCTTTGGCCGTTAATAACTTGTTTACCATAAGCGTGTGGAAATAATTGCCGCGTTGGTCCACGGCGGCGACGACGATTCACGCCGTGTCGAACAATGGGGAATGGGTGTGGGTGGATTTGGAGAATTCTTGAAGAGCTTGGGGCCGAGCCGGCTGGCGGCGATGGGTGCCGTCGCGCTGGGCCTCGTCGGCTTCTTCGTCTTCATCGTGCTCCGCTTCTCGGCCATCCAGCAGGTTCCGCTCTACACCGGCCTCAGCATGGGCGATTCCGCTGCCATCGCCCAGCAGCTGACCTCGGCCGGCACCGCCTTCACCATGAAGGACAACGGCACCACCATCCTGGTCGACGAGACCAAGCTCGACGAAACCCGCATGACGCTGGCCCAGCAGGGCCTGCCGGCCGGCGACAGCGTCGGCTACGAGATCTTCGACAAGACCGACGCGCTCGGTACCACCTCCTTCGTGCAGTCGGTCAACGCGCTGCGCGCCCTTGAAGGCGAGCTGTCGCGCACCATCCGCACCATCCGGCAGGTCGATCAGGCCCGCGTCCATCTGGTGTTGCCGGAGAAGCAGCTGTTCAAGAAGGACGAGCAGAAGCCCACCGCTTCCATCGTGCTGAAGACGCGCGGCACGCTCGACCCCGGCCAGATCCGCGCCATCCAGCACCTCGTCGGCTCGGCCGTTCCCGGCCTCGATCCCTCGCGCATCTCGGTGGTCGACGAGACCGGCCGCCTGCTCGCCCAGGGCAACGGCGACGAAGGCAGCGCCGCCTATCTCGCCACCAATGCCGACGAGCGCACCGCCGCCTACCAGACCCAGGTGGAGAACCGCGTCCGCGACATCGTCGAGAGCGTGGTCGGCGCCGGTAGAGCCCGCGTTCGCGTCGCCGCCGAGCTCGACTTCAACCGCATCCAGGAAACGCAGGACACCTACGACCCCAACGGCCAGGTCGTCCGCTCCACCCAGACGCGCGAGGAAAAGTCGCTGAGCCAGGACAATCAGGGCAACCCGCCCGTCACGGCCGGCAACCAGATCCCCAATGCCAATCAGGGCCAGAATGCCCAGGGCACCTCGCAGACCTCCGACAACGCCCAGACCACCGAGGAAACGGTCAACTACGAGATCTCCAAGGTCACGCGGACCCAGGTGACCGAGGTCGGCGGCGTCAAGCGCCTGTCCGTCGCCGTGCTGGTCGATGGCCGCTACGAACCGGATGCCAACGGCGTCATGGTCTACGCGCCGCGCCCGCAGCCCGAACTCGACCAGATCACCGCGCTGGTGCGCACCGCCATGGGCTTCGACGACAAGCGCGGCGACCAGTTGCAGGTGGTCAACCTCCAGTTCGCCGACAGCCCGCCCAGCCCGGCCGACCTCGCCACGACGCCCGCCTCGATGTTCGACTTCTCGCGCGAGGACATCATGCGCTTCGCCGAGATGGGCGTGTTGATCCTGGTGACGCTCCTGGTGCTTCTCTTCGCCGTCCGTCCGCTGATCCGCCGCATCCTCGGCTCGGACATCGACGCCGAGACGCTGCCGGCCATCACCTCCGCGCTGAGCGAAGCCGCCGCCGCCGGCCGTGGCGCGGTGACGGTGGTGCTCAACCCGGACGGCAAGCCCGTGGTGCTCGGCCCCGACGGGCTCGAGGCCGCGCCCGAAACGGCCGAGCTGCCCGCGCCCCCCTCCGACACCCGCATCGAGGACGCCAAGGCGCAGGGCGCTCAGCAGCTCGACCAGGTACGCAAGGTGGGCGATCTCGTCGCCGACAATCCCAACGAGGCGGCGATCATCATTCGTAACTGGCTGTCGGAGGTTCCCGCGTAAATGGCCCTGTCCCCGACCGCGCTCGTTGCCAAGGGCAACACGCTCACCATCTCTTCCGACGGCGAAAGCCGCGCCATGAACGGCGCCGAAAAGGCGGCCGTCATGATGCTCGCCCTCGGCGACCGCTACGGCGGTCCCATCTGGAAGCTGCTCGACGAGATCGAGATCAAGCAGTTGTCCGTCGCCATGTCCAAGCTCGGGCCGATCACCCCGACCATGCTCGACGACCTGATGATCGAGTTCGTCACCCGCGTCTCGTCCTCCGGCGCCCTTCTCGGCAACTACGACACCACCGAGCGCCTGCTGCTCGCCGTGCTGCCGCAGGACAAGGTCAACGCCATCATGGACGAGATCCGTGGTCCGGCCGGCCGCAACATGTGGGAGAAGCTCTCCAACGTTCAGGAGAACGTGCTCGCCAACTATCTCAAGAACGAGTATCCGCAGACCGTCGCCGTCGTCCTGTCCAAGATCAACTCCGACCACGCGGCGCGCGTCCTGTCCAAGCTGCCCGACGAGTTCGCCCTCGAGGTGGTCGACCGCATGCTGAAGATGGAGTCGGTGCAGAAGGACATCCTCGAGAAGGTCGAGCAGACGCTGCGCGTCGAGTTCATGTCCAACCTCACCAACACCCAGCGCCGCGACGCCCACGAGCTGATGGCCGAGATCTTCAACTCCTTCGACCGCAACACCGAGGCCAAGTTCATCGCCGCGCTGGAGGAGCACAATCGCGACGCCGCCGACCGCATCAAGGCGCTGATGTTCACCTTCGACGACCTCGGCAAGCTGGACGCCGGCGCCATCCAGACGCTGCTCCGCCAGGTGGAGAAGGACAAGCTGGCCATGGCGCTGAAGGGCGCCAAGGAAGGCGTGCGCGACTTCTTCTTCGCCAACATGTCGGCCCGCGCCTCGGCCATGCTGAAGGAAGACATGGAGGCCATGGGCGCCGTCCGTCTGCGCGACGTCGACGACGCCCAGGCCGCCCTCATCAATCTCGCCAAGGATCTCGCCGCCAAGGGCGAGATCATGATTTCCAAGAACAAGGGCGAAGACGAACTCGTCATGTGACGAGCCTCTCGCCAAGGAGTATCCGCTGATGGCGGCACCGGCCCGCTTCCTGTTCGACAACGACTTCTCGGCCCCTTCCGGGCGCGCCGACGCCGCGCCTGCGACCGTGATGGTTCCCGAGCCGGAGCATCTCCAGCGCCTCGCCGAGGCGGAAGCCGCCGCCTACGAGCGTGGCCTTGCCGCCGGCCGCGACAGCGCCGAGGCCCAGGCCGCCGACCGCACCGCCCGCGAGGCCATGCGCCTGTCCGACGAGGCGCAGCGCCTCGCCAGCGCCGCCCAGTCCATCCTCGCCGTTCTCGACACCGAGCGGGTGCGCATCGAAGCCGACGCCATGCGCCTTGCCGAGACCGTGGCCATCAAGATCGCCGGCTCGCTGGTCGAGCGGCAGCCGCGCGAGCGCATCCTCGCCCTCCTCGAAGAGTGCTTCGCCCCGCTCCGGGCCGCGCCGCATCTGGTCGTGCGCCTGTCCGACCTCGACGCCGAGCC
>JAUVXG010000099.1 GCA_030603685.1 Pleomorphomonas sp. | reverse complement strand
GCCGTAGTTGACCGACGGAACCTTGGACAGCCAGTCGGAGAAGGTCTGCCAGATCGGCTCGCCACCGAAGAACGGATCGGTCGACTTGTAGGCTTCACCTTCGCGAGCGGCCAGCAGCGAACCGACGGCGCCACGCTCGACGAGGATCTTCTGATAGAAGTCGATGTCCTTGGCGTAGATTTCGTTGAGGAAGTCGATAGCCTCGTCCTTGGCGGCGGAACCGGACAGGACGTACCAGCTCGAACCGCCGAGGTTCGAGTAGTGGGTGGCGCCTTCGATCTCAAGCTTGGGGATCGGGGCGATGCCCCAGTTGCCGGACTGCTCGGGCTGCGACTTGACGGTGCCGGTGATCCACACGCCGGTGGTGACGGACGCCACCTCGCCGCCGGTGAAGGCGCCGACCCAGTCGGCCCAGCCGGCGGCCGGGCGGAAGATCTTGGCGGTCTGGATCTTCTGGATGACCTCAAGCGCGGCCTTGAGGGCGGCATTGCCTTCGATCGACAGGTTGCCGTCCTTGTCGAAGTACCAGCCACCGGCCGACTGCATGATGATGCGGGTGAGGCCGGCGTCATTCGGATCGTAGGCGAGCATCTTCTTGCCGGTCTTCTCTTCGACGACCTTGGCGATCTCGATGTACTTGTCCCACGTCAGGTCCTGGAGGTCGGCGGGCTGGAAGCCGGCCTGCGACAGCAGGTCCTTGCGATAGTAGAAGCCGGTTACGCCCGAGTCGAAGGGCATGGAATAGACTTTGTCGTCGAGGGTGGCGAGGGCGACCTTGTAGGGAGCGAAGCCGGAGTAATCGACCTTGTCGCTCATCGGGGCGAAGGAGTCGGGGAACGATTGCAGATACTTCTGCGCGCCGTAGTCTTCGATGAGGACGATGTCGGGCATGCCGTCGGCGACGCCGGAAGCGAGGCCGGTCTGCAACTTCTGCTCAAGGTCGGCCTTGGCGAAGTCGACGACGTTGAGTTTGAAGTCCGGATGGGACTTGGCGTAGATCTCGCCGGCTTCCTTCATGATCGCGACGTTGAAGTTCGGATCCCAGCACCAGACGGTGATCTCGGCGGCCTGGGCGGCCGTGATGGCAAACAGGCTGGCGCCCGCGAAAGCGAGCGCAACGGTTTTGCGGTTCATGCGGTTTTCCTCCACTCACGTGTCCGAGGCGTCCTCAGCCTCTCAGGGGCACTATCCGATACTCGTTCACCCGACGCAAGATATTATTTAGTAAATTTTACCAGCTTTTCGGGGGCAGCAATGTCGGGATCAGAGGTAAATAGTTTACCTGCCCCGAAGGCGAATGCCAATCGCTTGCGGATGACCAATTAGGATAGGTACGGATGAGTACGCGCCGCCGATGAGGCATTCGAGCGCAGGCCCGTGAAACCGGCTTACGCTTCGTCGTCGGGGCGGCGGCAGCTGTCGCGCCAGATCAGCTCGGTGGCGATGGTGACGCGCTTGACGTAGTCGCGGCCGTTGAGCTGCTCCATCAGCAGGTCGAAGGCATTCTCGCCGATGCGCTCGGCGGGAATGCGCACGGTGGTGAGCGGCGGCGCCAGGAACTGGGCGGCCGGAATGTCGTTGAAGCTGGCCACGGCTATGTCGGTCGGGATGCGCAGGCCGCGCTCCTGGATCGCGCGGTAGGCGCCGATCGCCACGTTGTCGTTGGACGTGACGACGATTTCGGGAAGATCGGCCTGGGCCATCAGCTCGCATGCGAGGCGATAGCCGCTCTCGAAGCGGAGCTGCTCGGCCAGCAGATAATGGGCCGGGTTGAGCAGGCCTTTCTTCTCCATCCATTCCCGGAAGGTCTTGGCGCGTTCCTCGCTGGCCGGATAGAGCACGTTGCCCGAGGGCCGATCGTCGCCGAGAAAGCCGAAGCGCCGGTATCCGGCGGTGTAGAGGCGGTCGAGCAGGCGTGCCATGGCGAAGGACAGGTCGCAGGCGACGATGTCGAACTGGTCGATGTTCGGTGCGAAGTCGGCCAGTACCAGGTTGGCGTTGATGTGCCGAACCCAGTCGATCTCGGCGTCGGTGTGCATGCCGAGCGCGATGATGCCGGCGGCGCCCTGGAGATCTTCGGCCGGCGGCAGTTCGGCGGAACGGTAGATGACCTGCACCTCGACGCGATTGGCGCGCGCTCTCGCCTCGATGCCCATGCGGACGCCGATGTAATAGGGGTCGGCCAGTTCCTCTTCCGGGCGAAGGAAGTGCACGATACCGATGCGGGCGCCGGCGTGATCGCTGGACGCCGGCGGCCGATGCGGACGCGGCCGGTTGCGCGGCGTCAGGTAGTTGAGCGCCTCGGCGGTCTCGATGATCGCCTGTCGCTTCGCCTCGGTGATCGACAGCGTGGCGTCGTAGTTCAGGACGCGCGACACGGTGGCCGAGGAAACTCCGACCGCCTTGGCGATTTCCTTGATCGTGACCATCCGTGCACTCTCACCCAATTGCCCAAACGCCGATCAACCATTCCAGTCTACGGCCAAACGACCATTCCCGGTAGTAAAGTTTTACTAAATCATCCGAAAGGAGGATGCCTTGCGGATGGCATCGTTCACGTCGCCGCTGGGAATCCGGCGAAGAAGTGGGTTTTCTGTTACCCGCAATTGTCAGTCAGTGTAAAGGCTTGCGGTTCCGACAGTCGCAGCCAGCCGGCAAACGGCTCACTGCCAGGCGACCAGCACGGCGCCAGCGGTGATCAGTGCGACGCCGGTGGTTGCCTGCGGCGACAGGCGTTCGCCGAGAAACAGAGCGGCGAAAATGGCGATGAACACCACCGACAGCTTGTCGACGGGAGCGACGCGCGATGCCTCTCCCAGTTTGAGCGCGCGGAAGTAACAGAGCCAGGACGCGCCGGTGGCAAGGCCCGACAGGACCAGAAACAGCCAGGCGCGGCCGGGAACGACGGTCACTTGCGAGAGGTCGCCGCTGACGGAGACGACGGCTGCGGCGAGCGCCAGCACCACGGCGGTGCGAATGAGCGTGGCAAGGTCGGAACTTATCGCCCCGACGCCCACTTTAGCGAGTATGGCGGTGGCCGCCGCGAAGATGGCCGACAGGATGGCCCAGGTCTGCCAGAGTTGGAGAAGGCTTTTCATGACGACGCGTTCCTTTCCCGGATCGCCGGACGTTAGCATGGCCGGCACAGTTGCGAGCGGCTTTCCCCCGAGAGCGAATGGCGCCGATTGCCAAACATCGGCGAAGGTTCCACAGTGCCAGCCAAACCGGAGCGCTTTGTTATGCTGACCATCTACGGCGTCTATAAATCGCGCGCGTCGCGCCTCTACTGGCTTTGCGAGGAGCTTGGGCTCGCTTTCCGCAAGGAGCCGGTGCTTCAGGCCCGGAAGGTGCCGGACCCGCTGGCCGCCGATGCTCCGGTCAATACCTGGACGCCGTCCTTCCTTGCCATCAACCCGATGGGGCAGGTTCCGGCCATCGATGACGACGGACTCGTGCTGACCGAGTCGCTGGCCATCCTCCTCTATCTCGCCAAGAAGCAGAACGGTCCTCTGGCTCCGGTCGACATCGCCGAGGAGGGGAGGATGCTGCAGTGGTTGTTCTGGGGCGCGACGGCGTTGGAACCGATCACCGTGACCGTCACCCAGGGCGATGAGAGCGGCGAGTGGAAGACCGAGGCGGGCAAGAAGAAGCTGGTCGGCATCGGAGAGTCGCTGAGGCGGCCGCTGTCCGCCTTCGAGAAACATCTCGCCGATGCCGACTACGTCGTCGGGGATCGCTTCACGGTGGTCGATCTGGCCCTTGCCGAGATCGTCCGCTACGTTCAGGGGCACCCCGAGCTGCTCGAAGGCTACCCCAGGGTGAAGTCCTGGCTGGAGCGTTGCCAGGCCCGGGAGGGATTCAGGGCGATGTGGGCGACGCGCAACGCGGAGTGATGGCGGGGTCGATTGACACGGTCGGCCGCTGCTGCCACATGCGGCCGACAATCCACAATGGCCGGGAGCGCCCATGACCATCGCCAGCCCGCGACTGCTAGATGGCCTGATCGCCGCTTCGATCGAGGCCGGCCGGATCATCCTCGACATCTACAGCCGACCGATCGACGTCGCCTTCAAGGCTGATGCGTCGCCTGTGACCGAAGCTGACGGAATGGCCGAGGCCGTGCTGCTCGTCGCGCTCGGGCGTCTCGCGCCGGAGGTGCCGGTGGTGGCCGAGGAGAGCGTCTCGGCCGGCCGGGTGCCGCCCGCCGCCGATCGCTTCTTCCTGGTCGACCCGCTCGACGGCACCAAGGAGTTCATCGGCCGCAATGGCGACTTCACCGTCAACGTTGCGCTGATCGAGCGGGGCGTGCCGGTGATGGGCGTCGTTTACGCGCCGGCGGTCGGACGGCTGTTCGCCGGCGGCCCCGACGGGGCTTGGGAAATGGCGGTCGAGGGGCATGTTCCCGGCGAACGGCGGCCCATTCGCGTCCGTAAGCTTCCGGTCGAGGGAGCGACGCTGCTGGTCTCGCGCAATCATTCCACGCCCGCCACCGATGCCTTTCGGTCAGCCTTTGCCGTGGCTGGCCGACGCGTCGTCGGCTCCTCGTTGAAGTTCTGTCTGATCGCCGCCGGCGAGGCCGACCTCTATCCGCGCTTCGGTCCGACCAGGGAGTGGGACACGGCCGCCGGCGACGCCGTGTTGAGAGCCGCCGGCGGCGTCGTCACGCTGCCGGACGGCACGCCGTTTCCTTACGGCAAGCGGGGGCGTCCCGGGCTTGCCGATTTTGCCAATCCGTCGTTCATTGCCGCATCCGATCGACGCCTTGTCGCGTTTCATGGTGATCTGGTGTGATCCATACTTAAGGAGATTGTCGTGAGCCAATCCGAAGCCCGGCGCGAACTTGCCGCCGTTACCGAAGAACTCAAGTCGTGGCTGATGACCGAGGCTCTGCCGATCTGGTGGGCCTTCGGCGTCGATCATGTCAACGGCGGTTTCCACGAGGTGCTGGGGTTGCGTTGCGAGATCACGCCGGCGCCGCGCCGGGTGCGCGTCACGGCGCGCCAGATCTTCACCTTCGCCCTGGCCGGTCGGCTTGGCTGGACCGGTCCCTGGGAGCGAACGGTAGAGGAGGGGCTCGACTACTTCCTTGAGAAGTGCGTGCTGCCGAACGGCGCCGTGCGCATGGTGACCAATGCGGACGGTTCGCCCAAGGACGACACCTTCTGCCTCTACGACCAGGCGTTCGCCTTGTTCGCCATGGCTGCTGCCGCGTCGGTGGTGAAGGACCGCACGGCGGTCGAGGCGGCGGCGGTGAAGCTGCGCACCCTTCTGATGACCGACTACAAGAACCCGATCGCCGGCTTCGAGGAGTCCATTCCGCGCTCGTTGCCGCTCAAGGCCAATCCGCACATGCACATGTTCGAGGCCTGTCTCGCCTGGGAAGAGGTCGGTGGCGACGAGACATGGAGCCGGCTCGCCGACGAGATCGCCGAGTTGTGCCTTTCCAAGTTCCTTGATCCGAAGGAGGGCTGGCTCAAGGAGTTCTTCAATGCCGACTGGTCCGTCGTCGACGGGATCGAGGGACGCATCTGCGAGCCGGGCCATCAGTTCGAGTGGGCCTGGCTGCTCACGCGCTGGGGCACGTCGCGCAAGCGTCCGGATGCGGTCGCCGCGGCGCGGCGCCTTTGCGATCTGGGCGAGGCGCACGGTATCAACGTGCCGCAGCAGGTGGCCATCATGGGCATTCTCGACGATCTCACCATTCACGACGGCACCGCGCGCATGTGGTCGCAGACCGAGCGGATGAAGGGCAACGTGGCGCTGGCCGCCGTCGCGCCCGACGAGGCCGATCGCGAGGACCATCTCAAGAAGGTGGTGACGGCGGCGCGTGCCTTGCAGCGCTATTTCGATGTCGACACGCCCGGCCTCTGGCGCGATCGCATGAACCCCGACGGTTCGTTCGTGATCGAGCCGGCGCCCGCTTCAACCTTCTATCACATCATCTGTGCAATTGACGAAGTTGGGAAATACGTCTCATCCCATTGAAAAGTTTGACTTATATTGTCTTTGGCTGAAGTTTTGAATCATGGAGCCGTCCCGCTGCCGGTCAAGGCATCAGGGGCGGCTTCTTCATGTTGAGATTCCGATTCAAGAGGCTTTGGCTCGCGAAGAGTCCGGTGGATCGCCCAAGTGTCTGATCTCAGGAGCTTGCGCGCGAAACATTTGTGAGTTCAAGTGCGCCGGGAGGATGGGGTAACGAAGAGGTAACCATGGGAGGGGAGGCGGACCGTCGTCTGTACGGACAGCCGTTGGCGGAGTCGGGGCTCGACGCCGGTTTCATCGAGCGATCGCTGTTCGATGCGTTGATCGACATCGCCGAGGCCGATCCGGACCTCGCGGCCATCGAAGACCAGAACCGGCACCCCGTGACCCGCCGGAACCTGTTGCTTGCCGCCTGCGTGCTCGGCCGCCGTCTTGCTTCCTTCAGCCGAAAGGGCGAGCGGGTCGGGCTGTTGCTGCCCAATGTCAACGGCGTCGCCATCGCCTTCTTTGCGCTTCTCGCCTACGGACGGACGCCGGCGCTGCTCAACTTCACCGCCGGCAGCCATGGCCTTGGCGGAGCCATCAAGGTCGGCGCCATCCGTACTGTGATCACGTCGAGCGCCTTCGTGAAGACGGCCAAGCTCGAGCCAGTGATCGACGATCTCAAGGACAAGGTGCGCATCGTCTACCTTGAAGACGTGCGTGCCGGTCTGTCGCTGCTCGACAAGGCCGTTGGTGCGGCCTATGCGCGCTGGGCGAGGGTGCTGCACCGCCCCTATCGCCGGGCGCCGCGCGACATCGCCGCCGTGCTGTTCACCTCCGGCACGGAGGGGGCGCCGAAAGGGGTAGGGCTCACCGCGACCAACTTTCTGTCCAACGTCGCCCAGATCCTGGCGCTCTACGAGTTCTACCCCGAGGACACGCTGTTCAATGCCCTGCCGGTGTTCCACTCCTACGGGCTGACTGCCGGTCTGTTCCTGCCGATCTTCGGTCGCTTCAAGTCGTTTCTCTATCCGTCGCCGCTGCACTACAAGATCATTCCCGGTCTCGTGCGCGACAGCGGCTCCACCGTGTTGCTCTCCACCGACACCTTCGCCGCCGGCTGGGCGAGGGCGGCCGAGGACGGCGACTTCAACAACGTCCGCCTCACCATTCTCGGCGCCGAGCGCGTCAAGGAGCAGACGCGTGCCTGGTGGATGGATCGCTTCGGCGTGGTGCTCAACGAGGGGTATGGCGCGACCGAGTGCGCGCCGGTTCTGTCGGTCAACTATCCCGGCAGTTTCCGCGACGGCACGGTGGGGCGCTTGCTGCCGGGCATCGAGGCGCGGCTCGACCCCGTGGCGGGCCTCGAGAGCGGCGGCCGTCTCCATGTGCGGGCACCCAACATCATGGCCGGCTATTACCTTGCCGACCGCCCCGGCGAGCTCGTGCGCAACGATCCGGACGGCTGGTACGACACGGGCGACATCGTCTCGATCGACGATGACGGCTTCGTCACGTTGCTCGGGCGGGCCAAGCGCTTTGCCAAGATCGGGGGCGAGATGGTGTCGCTCGCCGCCGTCGAGGCCTTCGCCGCCTCTCTCTGGCCTCACGCCTCGCACGCTGTCGTCGCCATCTCCGATCCGCGCAAGGGCGAGGCTCTGGTGCTGGTCACCGACGCGGGCGACGCCAGCGTCGAGGCGCTCAGTGCCTATGCGCGCGAGCATGGCGTGCCGGAGCTGCAGGTGCCGCGAAAGATCGTCAAAACCTATGCCTTGCCGGTGCTCGGTACCGGCAAAATGGACCTCGCCGCCATCGAGCAAATGGCCCGATCCTGAGGCGGTCTCGTCGCTTGATCGTCGAAGTGTCTGAAGAGATTCACCTCCCGATTTTGCCGGGTTGTGCCGAAGGTGATCGATTCACCGATCGGTAACTCTTCCATGAGACTCTTCATGCGCGCCGAAGAGATCTCGCCACAACCAAGAGTCTTCATTTCAAATTGGTTGAAGTTGTTCGCAAGGCGGATGAAAAGAGCGCGATTTTTCATGATTAACAAAGGGTTGGTGGCCTTTGTTAATCTTCTGTCTCAAAAAACACGGATGCTCGCGCTTCGCAGTTGCCGCGGCACTTGCGAACCGGCAAGAAAACAGATCGAAATCAAGAGGATGTGTGTCTGTCCTCTGATATCGCAGATGATTTGACGTGACTTGTTTCTGTCGGGAAAAAGGGCGGCAATTCGGCCCCGAACGTCAAAAATACCTTCTTTTCAAGCTCCCCCACGCATGGCCGGGTCTCCTTCTGCGAGAAGATATCCGGCGATGCCAAGTTTCGATTTATGGTGACAGCCGCAACTTCCGGGAGTCCGGTGCGCCGCTGCTTGAGACAATGAATCAAAACCGGCGGGTTCGATCAAGCCCAAATGAGAGTCATTTCAGTTGGTTGGCGGGGGAGCTTTGCCCAACTTCGAGTCATGTCGGCTTGATGTGTTGAATCCGCTTATGGGAGCGGGCAGCTGAAGGGCGCTGCCGGTTTCGGGGACGCTCCACAACGGAGCGCTGAACGATCGGATCAAGATGGTCGTCTCGCCTGGCGGCCACATGAGAGAACGCGTTTGCCCTTGGCTCGTCCGGGCCGGAACAAATGCATCGTCTCCGGACTTTTCCCCGGACCGCCGTCCGACTATCATGAAGCCAGATCGTGGATGCGTGGCCGCCCCGACGGGCTGGCCGACCTCTTGCCCAAGGATGTCATCGTTGCCCCTCAACCCTCAATCCGTGAGCCGCCCGCTTGATGCCGTCGACCCGGTTTGGGCCCGCGTTCGGCGAGAGGCCGCCGCCGTTGTCGAGAACGAGCCGGCGCTCGGTGGCTTCATGCATCTGACGGTGCTCGATCACGTCAGGCTTGAGGATGCCGTCATCCAGCGCGTTGCCGACCGGCTTGGCAACACCACCGTTCTCTCGGCCATGATCGCCCAGGCGTTCCGCGAGGCGGTGGCTGATGACGCTGGGATCGCAGAGGCCTTCCGGTCGGACATCGTGGCGTTCGAGGATCGCGACCCCGCTTGCGACCGCTTCATCGAGCCGCTGCTCTACTTCAAGGGCTACCACGCCATCGAAGCGCACCGGCTTTCTCACTGGCTCTGGAACAGGGGACGGCGCGACCTTGCGCTCTATCTGCAGAGCCGGTCGTCGGAGGTGTTTCAGGTCGACATCAACCCGGGTGCTCGGCTCGGGCGCGGCCTGTTCTTCGACCATGCGACGGGTATCGTCATCGGCGAAACGGCTGTGGTGGAGGACGACGTGTCGCTCTTGCAGAACGTGACGCTCGGCGGCACGGGCAAGGAGACCGGCGACCGGCATCCCAAGATCCGTCACGGCGTGATGATCGGCGCCGGTTCCAAGATCCTCGGCAACATCGAGGTGGGCTGCTGTTCGCGCGTCGCCGCCGGTTCGGTGGTGCTGAAGCCAGTGCCACGCGGCACGACGGTGGCCGGCGTGCCGGCGCGGGTGATCGGCGAAGCTGGCTGTAGCGATCCGTCCCATTCCATGGAGCAGCGCTTGCCGGAGGGCGGCGAAGGCTGAGAAGAGCGGGGGCTATGAAACCGGGCCGCCCTTCGTGGGTTTCCTTGCCAGCCTGTCCGTGCCAGAACACGCCCATGCTGGCGACTCGTCGCCGTCCGGTTCGCCGCCTCTCGCGAGCGTTCGCCGGCAATCAGATTGGAGAATTAAGTTGACCAAAGACGAAATCGCCCGCATCGAGAAGTTTCTGCGCAAGACGCTGCAGTCGCCGGCGATCAGCGTGCGGGTGCGGCCCCGCAAGACCGACTCGGCCGAAGTTTACGTCGGCGAGGAGTTCATCGGCGTCGTCTACGAGGATGACGAGGACGACGACAAGTCGTTCAATTTCCAGATGGCCATCCTCGCCGAGGATATCGCCGACTGAGGGGCTGCTGCTTCTGGGCAGGCCTGTCAAAAAGGGCGTTCCGTGTTGAAGGACACGGGACGCCCTTTTTGCGAGGTCGTCTCTCGGAGCGAGCTCATCCGCGCCGGCTCCCGGAGGTGTCGTCGAGGTAGCCTCAGGCCGTGACGCCGAAGGACAGGAGCAGGACGCGCACACCGCTCCTGATACCCGCCCAGTCGACGAGCAGCCCCTTGCGGAAGCGGATCTGCACCGAAAGGTCGTTGCCGGCGTGAACCTCGGTGATGCAGGAGGCGGGGTACTCGCTGTCGTCGGGCGCGGTGCAGTGCGTGGTGAACGGATTTGTCGAGCCCGCCTCGAAGAACACTTCCTCGCCGCTCAGGCCCGACTCCTCGGACATGCGATGGCCGACGAGGCCCTCGGGCGCCGGAATGGTGCCTTCCTCGAAGAAGTGCTGGTAGACGTTGATCAGCCGCCCGACGCTGTCGGTTGGTGTGTCGCGCGTGCGGATCGTCAGGTAGACGATCGGCGCGTTGGCGCCGAGGTCGAGGAAGTCCTTGCGGAAGGCGCGGGTGTAGCCGGCCATCTCGGGGAAGTGGACGGCAAGGTCGATGCGGTCATGCGGGCCGACATTCCGCTGGTCGGGAAAGCGAAACATGTTGGCTGGGATCATCAGCCGCTGCTGGCCGATGAACAGCGCCACCGGCGCCGGATCGGTCGAACGGCCGTCGGGACTGTCGAAACTGGCCGACAGGCCGATCAGAAGGTTTACCAGCATCACGCCGCCGGCCAGCAGGAAAGAGGTCAGGATGGCGCGCAGGAACCAGGCCGTTGCGCTGGTGCGACGACGAGCCGGGCGCCGGACTGGGCGGAGCAGGCTTTCGTCCTGATATGCCGCGTAGTGGGTCACGACCGCCTCCCGAATTGAAACAGGTGTCCGGATCGCCGTCAGGGGCTGTTCCGATACGCCGCCGAACTCCGCCCGTTCCGTCGCCGAACCCGGTCCGCGTCGTCGCGGCCCGCGCCTTGCCACGTCGCTGGCAGGTCTGTCCTCATTGTTTCATTTCGGATCAGGGTTAAGGCGGGGTTAACAGCAATGGATGTCGAGATTCTGGTGACCTGTTTTTCAGTCGCGTTGGGCTTTGTCCTGGCCGGTCTGCTGTCGTCGCTCTACCAGTTGGTGACCTCCAAGCCGGCACGGTTCGAGATGCAGGCGGAGACCATATTGCTCGGTATTGCCCAGACTTTTCTGATCATGTTCGCCGGCCCGGCCATCCTGATGCGCAACGCTATCCGCGGCAGGCGGATCGAACACCGCAATCTCGGCTGGCTGGTGGCCTCTACGGCGATCGCCGGCGCCTGGAGCCTTTGTTCGGGCGTGATGCTGCTGCCGTTCTTCATCGTGGTCGCCCAGTCGATCGGGTGAACGCTACAAACTTGATTACGGATAACGCCCTCCGTTGAAAGTCCTACCAAGGAAAGACTTCTGAAACGGTTCGCCCCTAGAGTTGCTCTTCATGCTTGTGGACGGGGCGTGAGGACATGTCGCGGTTCAGCTGGGAAGGGACAGCTAGGAAAGGCAAGCGCCGCCGAGAGGTGGGGGCATGAACCTTCTTGCGTTCCTGCGTATCCGCAAGGCTGACATCCTGCGACGGGCGGCGAACCTGCTGCCGATCATCTTCACCGCCGTTCTGCTTGTTTTTGCCGAGAACTCCGCTCTCGAAGCCTACCGCACCTTTCAGCGCATCGAGGCTTCGAACGCCAGCGAGGCCATTCAGGCCGGACGCGACATCGGAGATCAGGCCAAGCTCGTGGAGATGACACGCCGAAAGCTCGGCAATCGCCTGATCCTCGGCTTTTCTGCGGAAGACGCCGATGACATCCGCGAGGCGCTCGGCAGGCTGCTCGCCACCATCGAAAGCGCGCGTCCGTCTTTCATCATGCCCGGCGACACGGTGCTGATATCCCAGATCGACAGCATTGCCGAACTGGCTTCCGGGCTCGGTGTGGCCTTCGCGAACGTCGGTCCGGACGACACCGCCATCCTGAACGCGCTGGACGGCGACCTGAGGCGCCTGTCCGAGAAGTTCCGACTGCTTCAGGAGAACATGACAGAGCAGGGCTCGCGCTACATCGCCTTGCAGGACGAGACGCTGGCGGCGAGCTACTCGGCCATGCTGAAACTCTCCATCGCACTGATCGGCGCCATCGTCTCGATGCTGGCGTTGCTTGTGCTCAATCGTCGCGCCACATGGCAGGCCAACTATCGCGCCGACCATGACGTGACCACGGGCGTGCTCAACCGGCGGGCTTTCGAGCGGTGGATCGAGGGCATCCACTTCGATCCGCAGGCCACCAAGGCCGTCATGGTGTTCGACCTCGACAACTTCAAGGAGGTCAACGACGAACTGGGCCACATGGCGGGCGACCATGTGCTGAAGGCTTTCGTCCGCAGTCTTGTTGCCGCTTTCGGCCAGGACGCGCTGGTGGTGCGCTGGGGCGGCGACGAGTTCGTGGTCGTCGTATCGACGGATGGCTTCGTCGAGGCGGGCGCCGTGACGCTGCTGCGCGCCTCGTTCCAGCGGCTGCAGTCGGTCGTGCGTTTCGGCGATACCGACATCGACATCCGTTGCTCGGGTGGCGCTGCCGTCTGGCCCTCGGACAGCCGGGACTTTCACGAGGTCCTGCAGCTCGCGGACCTCGCGCTCTACAAGGCGAAGTCGCGCGGCAAGTCGCGTCTCCAGTTCTACGACACCGACATTCTCAACGAGCGCCACAAGGTCCTGGCGCTGCGCGAGCGGCTGCGCGCCGCGCTCCGCGACGGCGAACTCAGCCTCTACTGGCAGCCGCAGGTCGATGTGGAGCGCGGTTACGTTCCGTCCGCCGAGGCGCTGATCCGGTGGACGGACAAGGAGACGGGCCGGCTGGTGCCGCCGAGCGAGTTCATTCCGGCGGCAGAGGCGTCCGATCTGATCATCGAGATCGACAACTTCGTCATCGAGGAAGCGGTCAGCACCGCCGCCAAGTGGGCCACGGTCTGGCAGTATCCGCCGATCGCCGCCGTCAATGTCTCGGCCGTGCATTTCCAGCGACGCGAGTTCGTCGGGCAGGTCCGCGACATTCTTCGTCGCCACAACGTCAGCCCCGATCGACTCGAGCTCGAAATCACCGAGGGCGTCATCCTGGGCAACAACATCGAGGTGACGCGCAACCTGAAGGGGCTCGAGGCCCTCGGCGTGCATGTCGCCCTGGACGATTTCGGAACCGGCTACTCCAACATCGCCTATCTCTCGCAGCTGAAGCCGGACCGGCTGAAGATCGACCAGACCTTCATCGCCGCGCTGGCCGGCAACTGCCAGATGGAGTCCCTGGTGTCGGCGATCATCGGTATCGGCAAGGCCATCGACTGCGAGGTGGTGGCCGAGGGCGTCGAGACGGTCGATCAGCTGGATCTGGTGCGACGGCTCGGCTGCTGTCTGGTGCAGGGCTACCACTTTGCCAAACCGATGCCCGACGAGGAGTTCAGGGTCTGGCGCGACACCAACTATCCGGATGCCGTCGCCTCGGTGAAGCATCTCCGCCGGCTGGGCGACCGCTTGGCGACCATTGCCGGCGGCGATGGCGCGGGATGGCGGCGGGGTCACGAGACTCCGTAGCGCAATTCCAGCAAAAGTGGATACCGGTTTTGCATCCGGAGTTGCGTGAAAGCAAAGAGATAGAGCATGTTGGCGAACCAAGGTTCGCCGGACAAGCTCTAGCGCAATCCTCCGCCGCTCGAACGGCTCGCTCGCGACCGGATCGCCTTCGACTTGTGGACCAGTCCGATGCTCTTGGCGCCTCCCGGGTCGTTCAATCCCTGACGCATCGCCTTGCCGGTCTTCGTCTTGCTCCGGTCGGATGAGGGGCGAGGGCGCTTGGTGCTGGCGCTCCACGGCGCTATGTATGCAACGATCTCAACTCATTCACTTTCGACCGGAGCACGCCATGGCCGTCTGGCCCACCGAAATCCGCCTTTCCGCCGACAAGCGTTCGCTGGCGGTGTCTTTCGAGGACGGCAAGTCCTTTTCCATTCCGGCCGAGTTGCTCAGGGTAAACTCGCCCTCGGCCGAGGTGCAGGGGCACGCCCCAAGTCAGCGGGTCACGGTTGCGGGCAAGAAAGACGTCACGATCACCGCCATCGAGCCCGTCGGCTCCTATGCCGTCCGCCTCGTGTTCGACGACGGGCATGACAGCGGCCTCTACACCTGGACCATTCTCTACGAAACCGGCCGCGACAAGGAGACCTTGTTCTCGGCCTATCTTGCCGAGCTCGAGGCCAAGGGGCTGACGCGCTGATTTCCGTGCTCGACGAGAAAACGCCGCCGCGGTGGGGCCGCGACGGCGTCGGAATGTCGTTGGTGGAGACTGCTCAGCGGACGACAACGACCTTGGTGCCGACGCCGACGCGCTCGTAGAGGTCGGCGACATCGTCATTGGTCATGCGGATGCAGCCCGACGACACGGCCTGACCGATGGTCCAGGGCTCGGCGGTTCCGTGAATGCGATAGATCGTCGAACCGATGTACATGGCGCGAGCGCCAAGCGGATTGTCCGGGCCGCCGGGCATGAAATAGGGCAGCTTGGGCTGACGCTTGCGCATGGCCGGCGGCGGCGTCCAGCCGGGCCACTCGGCCTTGCGGGTGATGTGGTGCGTGCCCTGCCAGGTGAAGCCTGGACGGCCGACGCCGATGCCATACTTCATCGCCTTGCCATCGCCGAACACGTAGTAGAGGCGACGCTCGGTCGTGTTGACGATGATCGTTCCGTTGCCGTAGGGGCCGGTATAGTCGATCAGTTCCTTCTTGATCGGGCTTTCCATCGAGCGGGCCGAAGGCTTGCGGGTGATCGTCTGGAAGCTGCCTGTGGCAGGGTCCCAGAAGCGAACGGTTGCCTCTTCGGCACGGGCGACACCCGCATGGAGCGGTGCGGCCACCATGAGGGCCGCCGCTAGGAGAAGCATCTTTCTCATCATCGTGAAAGAACCGAATCCGATAGGTTTGAGAGGGGGGAAGCAGAACTGGCACTCGACTCGGAACCCCCGAGCCGAACTCGAAACTGACAAGATGACGATGCAGAGAGCGCCGTCGACCTTCAAGCGCTTATACGCGGAAATCCGGCACCGGTTCCGCCTTCCCGTCGCTTTGTTGCCACAATGCAACGGTCGCGCTCAGGTTTTCGGAAGCGGTGCCTCGTCCTATGGAGGTGGTCGTCACACCGTTAGTTGCTGACCGAGCTCGACCACCCGGTTGGAGGGCAGGCGATAGAAGTCGGTGGCATTGGCCGCGACGCGCGTCAGGGAGATGAACAGACGGTTCTGCCACATCGGCATCGGCGATTGCGGGCTCGGCTTGAAGGAGCGACGGTTGAGGAAGAACGAGGTCGCCATGATGTCGAACTTGATGCCCTGCTTGCGGCATTGGGCAAGGGCACGCGGCACGTTCGGCGTTTCCATGTAGCCGAAGGTCAGCTCGACGAGGATGAAGTCGTCCGACAGCGGTTCGATCTTCACGCGCTGGTCGTCCGGGTAACGCGGGGTCGTCACCACGTGCACGGTCATGATGATGTTTTTGGCGTGCAGGACGTTGTTATGCTTGAGATTGTGCAGCAGCGCGCTCGGCGCGATCTCCGGGTCGGAGGTCAGGAACACGGCGGTGCCGCCCACCCGCACCGGATGCGACTTGCCGAGCATCTTGATGAGGTCATGGAGCGGGATGTTCTCGCGGTGCGACTTCTCGAAGACCAGCTCGGTGCCGCGCACCCATGTCCACATGCAGGCGGCGACACAGAACGCCAGTGTCAGCGGCAGATAACCGCCGTCGAACACCTTGAGAAGGTTGGCGGACAGGAAGATGATCTCCATCGACAGGAACGGCGCGACGACGGCGACAGCCACCCAGATCGGCCATTTCCAGACTTTCCAGACGACGATGAAGGCCAGCAGCGACGACATCACCATCTCACCGGTCACGGAGATGCCGTAGGCGGACGCCAGGGCACTTGACGACTGGAAGAACACGACCAGCGCCAGGATGCCGGCGAGCAACAGCCAGTTGATGCGCGGCAGATAGATCTGTCCGGCTTGCGTCTCGGACGTATGGCGGCTTTCGATGCGCGGAATGAGGCCGAGCTGCACGGCCTGTTGGGTAAGCGAGAAGGCGCCGGTAATGACGGCCTGGCTGGCGATGATGGTGGCGATGGTCGCGAGCAGGATGAACGGCAGGAGGATCGGCTGGGGCACCATCAGGAAGAACGGATTCTCCAGCGCCTCCGGGCGGGAGAGCACCAGCGCGCCCTGGCCGAGATAGTTCAGCGTCAGCGCGGGAAACACCAGCGCAAACCAGGCGAACTGAATCGGCCGTCGGCCGAAGTGTCCCATGTCGGCATAGAGGGCCTCGGCACCGGTCACCGCCAGGAACACCGAACCGATGACGACGAGAGCAAGAAAGCCATGGTTGATGACGAACTTGATCGCCGAGGTCGGCAGCAGCGCATAGAGGATCGCCGGGTCGTCGCTGACGTGCATGAGGCCCAGAACGCCGAGGCAGAGGAACCATAGCGCGGTGATCGGACCGAACCAGGCGGCGACGCGGCCGGTGCCGAAACTCTGGATGGTGAACAATGCGATGAGGATGACGATGGTCAGCGGGACGACATAGTGCGAGAAGCCCGGCGCTACGACCTTGAGGCCTTCGACCGCCGACAGGACCGAGATGGCCGGCGTGATCACGGCATCGCCGAAGAACATCGAGGCACCGAGGATGCCAATGACCAGGGCAAAGCCGCCGCGCTTGCCGAGGGCACCGCGCACCAGCGCCACAAGAGATAACGTGCCGCCTTCGCCCTTGTTGTCGGCATACATCAAGAACAGGACGTATTTCAGGGTCACGACCAGTGTCAGCGACCAGATGAGCAGCGATACGACGCCCGTCACCTCGGAGCGCGTCACGCCGTCGGCAGCCGTGTGATGGAGGGCTTCCCGGAAGGCATAGAGCGGGCTCGTGCCGATATCGCCATAGACGACGCCGACCGAACCGACGGCGAGGCCGAGCATCGAGCCGTTGGCGTGGGAGTGCTCTCCGTGACCGCTTACGTCCGTGGTCGGGGAGGGCGCGCCTGGCGCGGCCGTCTGCGGGTCTTTTGAGTTGGCGTCGTTCATGTAGAACCGTCACAGGGATCGGACGTCGGTGACGTCGGCTCGATCCGGCGGCGTGGAAATAGCGGAATATCGGCAAATCCGCAAGCACGGTTGCCGGGCGGGGGTGCCCACAATCGGGGCGGCTTGTCCGTAAATGCCGAGCGTTTCACCCATTTCTCCCACGCGCCAGGGGGCATCGGCCGGCGGTCGTTCGCGCGGCCTGCGGTGCCAACGCCGGTTGGCGATTGAGGTTCCAATTTGCCAGGCGATGCTCTAGAAAGCGCGGAAGTGCCGCCGACCGTCATCGCCGACGTCGACCCGGCATTCTTCCGGCCGAGTTCTTGCCCATGTCGCTTGTCTCCGTACTTCTCGTCGCTCTGGGCGGCGCCTTCGGCTCTGTCTGCCGCTACCTGGTCGGCGTGGGCGCCAGCCGGTTCCTCGGACCGGACTTTCCGTTCGGTACGATGATCGTCAACATTGTCGGCTCCTTCTTCATGGGGCTGTTCATCGAGCTTCTGGCCCTGAAACTCGATGGGTCCGAATCCCTTCGCCTGTTCGTGGCAGTGGGCGTCCTTGGCGGCTTCACCACACTTTCCTCTTTCTCGCTCGACAGCATCGTGTTGTTCGAGCGTGGCGCGATCGGCGCCGCCGCCCTCTACGTCGGGGGCTCGATCGCGCTGTCGTTGGCCGCGCTGGTTGCCGGTCTCCACTTTGTGAGGGCCTTCGCATGACCCAGGGAACGGCCGGTGGGCCGCGCGTCGAAACGATCATCGTGGCCAAGGACGAGGCCGGCATGCGCCTTGACCGTTGGTTCAAGGACCATTTCCCG
>JAUVXG010000079.1 GCA_030603685.1 Pleomorphomonas sp. | reverse complement strand
GGCTGCTGGCAAGCCGGGCCCTCAGGCCTTCGATCGCCTTCTCCTCGCCATGCACCATGAACACGCTACCGGTCACCGGCAGGCGCTTCTTGAGCCAGTTGGCGAGTTCCGGTCCGTCGGCGTGGCCGCTGTAGAGATCGAGCTTGCGAATACGGGCGCGGACTTCGATCTGCTCGCCTTTCATGCGGACCACCGGGGCGCCGTCCGAGAGCAAGCGCCCCAGCGTGCCGGCGGCCTGATATCCGACCAGCAGCACCGTTGCCTCCTCCCGCCACAGCCAGTTGCGAAGCCGATGGCGAATGCGGCCGGCTTCGCACATGCCGGATGCGGAAATGACGATGTGGAAGCCGTGCATCTGATCGAGCGCCATCGATTGCTCGACGCTTTCGGTGAACCGTACATGAGGAGAGGCGAAGGCGCGCAGCAGAAGACCGCCGTGATCAAGGCTTCTGGCGTAGGAACGGAAGATCTGGCTTGCCCGGTTGGCGAGCGGCGAGTCGATGATGATCGGGCAGGGCGGCAGTTCGCCGGTCTCGATCAGGTGGACCAGATCGGCCAGCAGCTCCTGCGTGCGCTCGACGGCGAAGGAGGGGATCAGCAGCGCGCCGTCCGGGTTGATGGCTGCCTTGACCTCGGCCTTGAGCGCCGCACGGCGACGGGCTTCCGTTACCTCCTGCCGATCGGTGTCGCCATAGGTCGATTCCATGACCACATGATCCCAGCCTGTCGGCGCCTCGGGGCTTGGCTGCAGAAGCTTGTTGTCGGGGCCAAGGTCGCCCGAGAACAGGATGCGGATCGGCCGGTCTTCTCCCGCCGCTTCCAGCTCGACCGAGGCCGAGCCGAGCAGGTGGCCGGCGTTCCAAAGGCGAAAACGGATGCCTGGCGCCGCCTCGCGCCAGTCACCAAGGTGCGTCGCCCGCATTTGCTTCACCGCTTCCATGGCGTCGAGCAGCGAGTAGATCGGCGTCACTTCCTTTCGGCCGCGCCGCTTGTTCCGCCGGTTGAGCTGCTCCACCTCCATCTCCTGGATATGGGCGGAATCGGGCAGCATCACCTTGCAAAGGTCGACGGTCGGCGCCGACGCGAAGATCGGGCCTGTGAACCCGTCCTTCACCAGCTTGGGGACGAGGCCGGAGTGGTCGATGTGGGCATGGGTCAGAATCAGGGCGTCGATGGTGCGCGGGTCGAACGGAAAGGCGCGATAGTTGAGTTCCTTCTCGGTCTTGGAACCCTGGAACATGCCGCAGTCGATCAATACGCGATGCCCGCCGCACTCGACCATGTGGCAGGAGCCGGTGACGGTTTCGGCGGCACCGTGGAATGTGATGACGGGCAGGTTGGACATCGGAATACCTCGAAGGAAACGACCGGGCTGCACGCCGGCTTCTCCTTCATACTGGGGCGCCGGAATGGCTTGGCAAGGGCGGCCGGTTGCGCCTTAAGGCCAACCCTGGGCCGTTAGGCTTTACGGAGCCTTAGCCACCTTGTGGGAAAATAGGAGCATGTCGCGGAAGTTCCCGTCCGCGCCTGGAGGACGAAATGGCGACCGCTCCCAGAACCGACCGCGACGAAGCGGAGTCGACGGCCGTGCCGACGCGGCCCAGCCGCATCGCTCACCTGCCTTTTCCCCTGTTCTCCGCACCGATGGGCATCGGCGGCCTTGGTCTCGCCTGGCGCGAGGCGACGGCCCATTTCGGCGTGCCCGCCTTTCCTGGCGAGGCGCTGCTTTCGGTCGCGGCTCTAGTCTGGGCTTTGCTCACTCTTCTGCACATCTGGCGTGAGATCCGCCATCCGCGTGCGCTGTTTGCTGATCTTGCCCATCCCGCCCGCGCCGCGTTCGCCGGCGCATTCACCATCGGCCTGATGATGGTATCGGCCATGCTGATCCCGACGCAGCCCGGCGCCGCCTTCTGGGCGTGGGCGGTTGCGGTGACGCTGCATCTCCTGGTGGCGCTCCTGACCGTGCGGGGCCTAATGCTGACACCCCGCCACGATCCCATGTCCCTGATGCCTCCAACGCTGATTCCGCTGGTCGGAATGCTGCTGGCTCCGGTGTTCGGGGTGCGGCTTGGTCTCGTCACGCCGTCTTGGCTCCTGTTTGGCATCGGCATGATCTTCTGGCTGACCGTTCAGCCGCTGTTGTTCCAGCGCATCGCGGCTGGCCCGGCTTTTCCCGAGAAGCTCAAGCCGACGCTCGTGATCTTCCTGGCGCCGCCCTCGGTGGGTTTTCTGTCGCTGGTGGCGCTTGAAGGGAAGGTCGACTGGCCGGCGCTCGCGCTGTTCGGCTATGCTGCCTTCCTGGCAATCGTCTTCCTCACCATCCTGCCGCGCTTCCTGAAGGCACCGCTTGCGCTGTCCTGGTGGAGCTACACCTTTCCGGCAGATGCCTTCACCGTGGCTTTCTTCACCCTGGTGCGAGCCTATCCCTTCCCGTTTGCCGACTGGCTGTTGTGGGCGCAGCTCTCGATCGCCACGCTCCTCTTGCTGGTGGTGGCCTTGGCGACGCTCCTCGGACTTGCGAACGGCAAGCTGTTCGTTTCCGACTGAGCAGCCATGCCGTGCGACTCCGTCGTTGCGTGTAGGTAATTGAACGGATAAGGCTGCGAGGGTCGACAGGCCTTCTCGGAGCCCTTCATGGTCAAGTCCATCATCATCGATACAGATCCGTCGCCCGACGATGCCGTCGCCTTCCTGATGGCGCTCGGCTCGCCTGACGAGCTCGAACTCCTGGCGATCACCACCGTCGGCGGAAACGTGCCTTTGCATCACACCACCCGCAACGCGCTGAAGGCGCTGGAGCTGGTGGGGCGGGAGGCGGATGTGCCGGTCTACGCCGGGGCCGCAGGACCGATGGTCCGGACGCTGGAGACGGCGGAATACGTGCACGGCGAGACGGGGTTCGAGGGCTATGACTTGCCAGAACCTGTCGCGACGGCTGCCGAGGGATTTGCGCCGGACAAGATCGTCGAGCTCGTGATGTCGCGGCCGGAAAAGACCGTGACGCTCTGCTGTCTCGCACCACTCACCAACATCGCGCTTGCCATGGCGCGGGAGCCGAGGCTTGCGGCGCATCTCGAAGGCATCGTGCTGATGGGCGGCGCCCGCTCGGAGGGCGGCAACGTCACGCCGGCGGCCGAGTACAACATCTATGTCGACCCGGAGGCGGCCAAGAAGGTGTTCGAGTGCGGCGCTCCGATCGTCATGATCCCGCTCGACTGCACCCACACCGCGCTCACCAAGAAGCCTCGTCTCGACAAGCTGCGGGCCATGGGCGGACCGCACATGGAGGCTTTCTATCACCTTCTGGAGTGGAACAAGCGCTTCGACGAGAAGGCCTGGGGCATGGACGGCGGGCCGCTGCACGACCCCACCGTCACGGCCTATCTCCTGAATCCGGACCTGTTCAAGGGGCGCCTCGTCAACGTCGAGATCTCCTGCGACGAGCTGACGCGCGGCATGACCGTCGTCGACTGGCATTCGGTGACGAGCCGTCCGAAGAACGCGCTCGTGCTGACCGAAATCGACGCCGACGGCTATTTCGACCTGGTGATCGAGCGACTTCACGCCGCGCGCAAGGGCTGAACGCCTGTAAGCGATTGCCGTCAGGCGGAGGAACGGGCCGAGATTCGGCGGATCAGTGCCTGCGCCTCACCGGACGGCTTTCGCTCGACCCGCCGATACTCCCGCCCATCCGGCGTACGAACGAGCAAGCCGACATCGATCATGGCTCGGCGGACCAGAGCGTGGTCTCCGAAGCGATGATTGTCTCGGATGACCCTGCTGACGTCGAACTCGCTATAGATCGCGCCTGCGTCGAGACGCGACCAGAGCACCCAAAGCGCGAGGCTCTGGTGGCCGTAGCGCGAGGGCCAGCGCAGGAGCTGCCCTGCCTCGTCAAAATGGCCCGCCACGCGCTCGACCAGGGCGTGATCCACCGGTTCTGGCGCCGGCGGCAGTTCGGAGAGGCGGTCCCCGGCGAGGGAAGCCGAACGAAAGTGCTGGAAGTTGCGATAGCCGCCTGCGCGCGCCAGCATGTTGAGGAGCTGAACATGGCCCGGCTTGCCTTCGATCAAGGCAAGCTCTCGGCCGAGAGCTTTTGCAAGAGCTGACACGTCGGGTACCGTCAGCGGCAGGATGTCTCTGGACATGACCTATCCTCGCGCGTGCCGATCATTTCTGACTGTCGCTGGTCGCTGGCTTGCGGCGGGGCACACGAGGAGTGTCCGTCGACTTCCGAAACGGAGTGGCAGGTTTAGCTTCCCCTGAAAGGGACAGCGACGCCTCGGTGAACTGCCGACCGGGTTCTTCTTTAGCCCTGATCGCCTTTGGAGACAAGCTGTCCGCCGCTGGCCCTAGGTCCGGAGGGTCCGACGGTCGCCGGTTGCAGGCTCGCCTTGGCCGAGCATTACGCTGGCCAACTGATCGGCGCGCATCGGTCGGCCGAGCGCGTAGCCCTGCAGTGTCTGGCAACCGAGATCTCGAAGGATATCCGCCTGCTCGATGGTCTCGACCCCTTCGGCGACGACGCCGATGCCTTGCGTGCGCCCGATTTCCACGATCGACCGGATGAGCTGGCGTTGCGATCCGGACGCCGCGACCGTGGCCGTCAGCTGGCTGGCAATCTTGAGACGCTTCGGCTGCAAGCGCATCACACTGACGATAGAGGCGTAACCGGTGCCGAAATCGTCGATCTCGATGTCGATGCCGAGCTCCTTGAGACTGCGGATGTTGTCGGAGACCACCTGATCGCTGTCGTCGAGATAGATCGCTTCGGTCAGCTCGAAGGCCAGCGTTCCCGGCTGGATCGTCATTTCCCTGAGCCGGTCGACGAGGCGTTCGTCGCGCAGTCGGCCCATCGATACGTTGACGGCAATCCTTGGCACCTCGATGCCGACGGCCACCCAGCTCAAGCGATGGGCGAGGGCCGTTTCGAGCACGATATGATCGAGCACGGGAAGCGCATTGATGTCCTCGGCGACGCCGATGAACCGGGCGGGGGACAGAAGGCCTTCCGTCGGGTGTTTCCAGCGGATCAGCGCTTCGAGCCCGACCAGCTCGCGGGTCGAAGCGTCGAACTGTTGCTGGTAGTGGGCATCGAACTGCCCCTCCTCGATGCCGGTCAGGATCTCGTCGGCCAGACGCTTGGCGCTGACGACTTCCGCTTCCAACGCCCTGGTGAAGAACTCGAAGCGATTCCGACCGAGCTTCTTGGCGCGGTACAGCGCAATGTCTGCATCGATCAGGAGCTTGGAGGACGGGCTGCCGCGAAGACTGGAGCACGCAATGCCGATCGACAATCCGCTGCGGCAGCGAACCTCACCGAGGTCGATCGGATGCCGAAACCCGGCGATCAGCTTGTCGGCCAGGGTGCGGGCCAGTTCCTCCGGCGTATCGCTGACGCAGACGGCGACGAATTCGTCGCCGCCGATGCGGGCCACGAGGTCGTCTGGTCGAAACACGGCCCGCATGAGATCGGCGGCATGCTGGAGCAGCCGGTCGCCCGCCGCATGCCCGTAGGCGTCGTTGACCTGCTTGAAGCGATCGATATCCAGATGGAGAATGGCGATCCGGCCTTCCAGCGTCGGCGCCTCGGAATCCAGTCGGCCGAGACGGTCCATGAGGTGGCGGCGGTTGGGCAAGCCGGTCAGCGCGTCATGCAGCGAGGTGTGGCGAACACGCCGGTTCGCCTCCTCGAGCTGGGTGTTGCGCGCCTCGGCGAGCCGCTTGGCTTCGCTGAGTTCGTCGAGGTTGCGCCGCCGCTCGGCATAGAGATGACCGGTGACGAGGATCGGCAATACGACAAATGCGCCGATGAGGGCGATCATGAAGCGGAAGCTGGTGGTGTTGGGCGGTTCCGGCCAGCCCCCCTTCGGTGTGGCGGCCAGCTCCCAGGTTCCGCCGGGAACGCTGACCGTTGCGATCAGCGGGTCCTGCGCCAAAACCGCGTCCGAGCCGAAGAAGACCTCACCGGCGGCGCCTTTTCCGTCGCGTCCCCGTATGGTCAGATCGAGATCGAAGTCGGCGGCGGTCAGTCCGCTGTTGCCATAGAGTCGCTCGAGGTCGATCACCGCCGAGACGATACCCCAGAACACAGGCGGCCCGGCCGGTCGGCTGACCAGCACGGGGAACCGGCCGATGAGGCCGACGCCTCCCTGAACCAGATCAAGCGGCCCGGCCAGAACGAGGTGGCCGGTCGTCCTGGCGCGCAGGACGGCGTCTCGCTGAGCGGGCGTTTTCATGTAGTCGAGGCCCACGGCCCTTTCGTTGCCGACGAGCGGATGAACCATGCTGACGACCATGTCCGGCGCCGCGGCGATCAGACGAAGATCGGAGCCGTCTGCGAGGAGATGTTCGACAAGCGTGGTGAACTCGTTCTTGTCGAGAGTCGGACGCGTGGCGAAGGCGGCCGCGACAGCGCGGCCGATCTGGATGTCCCGGCTGATATTGCCCTCAAGGCGCGCCCGAACGACAGACAGGCGATCGGCGACGGCCGCTCGGGCGTGCTGTTCGAACAGCTGGTGGTTCTGGTGATCGGCGAGCAGGCCGAGCAACCCGACGGCGACGAGAGCGATCAGGGCCGGCAAGCTCGCAGGCCGGAGAACCAATCCGTTCACGCGGCACAAAATCCGAAGCAACCCGCCAGAAGCCATCGTCCGCATTCCAGAGATAGAGGCTGCTTCTGTATAAGCCAGATTTTCCTTTTGTAATTATTACTGGCGTGGCAAATGCTTCTTTCGGTTGAAGAATTCCGAGAATGCCAGTTCCGCGCCGCTTCAGCCAAGCCAGCCGGTCAGGTCGTCCAGCGCACGACGACAGATCGCCTGTCGCTTGGCGATGGTCTTCTCGTTGCCTCTCAACCGTCGGCCGGGTTCCTTTGGCAGCTCGACGGGAGGAAAGAGGCCGAAGTTGATGTTCATCGGCTGGAACGAGCGCGGCGCGCCTTCGGCTTCCGTGGAGATATGACCGCCCGTGATGTGGCCGAGAAGTGCGCCGAGCGCGGTGGTCGGTGGCGGAGGAACGGCGGCCGCGCCAAGCCGCTCGGCGGCGGCGAAGCGACCGGCCAGGAGACCGATGGAGGCCGACTCGACATAGCCTTCGCAACCTGTGACCTGGCCTGCGAATCTGAGGCGCGGAGCCGCCTTGAGGCGAAGCACCGGATCGAGCAGACGCGGGCTGTCGAGATAGGTGTTGCGATGGAGGCCGCCGAGTCTTGCAAACTCGGCTTTCTCCAGCCCGGGGATCATCCGGAAGACGTCGGCCTGAACGCCATACTTCAGCTTCGTCTGGAATCCGACCATGTTGTAGAGCGTGCCGAGCGCATTGTCCTGGCGGAGCTGAACGATGGCATGGGACTTCACGGTTGGATCGCGGGGGTTGGTGAGGCCGACCGGCTTCATCGGTCCGTGACGCAGCGTCTCCCGGCCGCGTTCGGCCATCACCTCGATCGGCAGGCAGCCATCGAAGTAGGGTGTCTTCTCGAAATCCTTGAACTCGGTCTTTTCGCCGGCGAGGAGTGCGTCGACGAAGGCCTCGTACTGCTCGCGGTCCAGCGGGCAGTTGATGTAGTCGGCGCCGGTGCCGCCCGGGCCGGGCTTGTCATAGCGCGACTGGAACCAGGCCTTTTCCATGTCGATGCTGTCGAAATGGACGATGGGCGCGATGGCGTCGAAGAAGGCCAGTGAAGCGGCACCAGTGGTGGCGCGGATGGCTTCGGCCAGCGACGGCGAGGTGAGCGGGCCGGTCGCGACGATCGTGCTGCCCCAGTCCTCCGGTGGCAGGCCATCCACCTCTCCTTCGACGACCGTGACAAGCGGATGGGAGCGCAGCGTCGCGGTGATCTTGTCGGAGAATCCATCCCGGTCGACGGCCAGTGCCCCGCCGGCGGGCACCTTGTTGGTGTCGGCGGAGGCCATGATCAGCGAACCGGCCCGGCGCATCTCCTCGTGCAGCAATCCGACGGCATTGTTCTGATGGTCGTCGGAGCGGAAGGAGTTGGAACAGACCAGTTCGGCGAAGCCGCCGGTCTTGTGCGCTTCGGTTCCGCGTCGCGGCCGCATTTCGTGAAGAACGACCGGAATGTCGCGGGAGACGATCTGCCAGGCGGCTTCCGAGCCGGCCAGGCCGGCGCCGACGACATGGATGGGGGCGTGGAGCTGATTGGTCATGGCGGGGAGATAGCATGTCCGACGGGCGCCTGCAGCGCTTTTTCCGGAGGTTCGCCCGCGATGAATCGGATCTGGAAAGCCTCGAAATGCAAACGCCCACCGGGGGAGGAGATCCGGTGGGCGCTGCAATTTTCTGTAGACGGCATGGGAGGAGGTATGCCGCTACAGCTAGCCTGCGATGCGGGAGGAGGAGCATCGCAGGACGGTCGTAGCAAGGGAGGAGGATTGCCACGACCAAACCGACATTGCCCAGGGAGGAGGAAGGGCAGGTCGGTACTCACAAATCCGGCGAAATGGCCCTGGGAGGAGGAAAGGACCATCGTCGCCTAAGGGAAAGATGGGGGAGGAGGACCATCTTTCCAAGACACCGGCCGGAGGGAGGAGGAACCGGCAGGGCGTCTATCAGGATCGCCGCGGAACTGGGAGGAGGATAGTTCGGCAGGCGAGCCTAATTTCGTGGGCTCAGAGCGTGGCCTTGCGGGCGACGTTCGAGATTTCACCGCGGGAGATGCCCAGGTCGGCAAGCTCGCGGGTGCTCAGACGGGAGAGCTCGCGATAGGTCTCCTGGTACTTGCGGTAGGAGCGGAGCTTGTTGACAACGGTGTCCAGCATTTCATTCATCCATTCGGGTTGTGAGGCGCTGCGCTCTTCAGTCTGTCGTCTGCTGCGCTTCGCTCTCGACACCCCGATAATTAGGCGAACGAGGCATGCGGGGCTAGAGGGTGGTCTGCATGTCAGGAATGCAGTTTTCGCGCGGCAGCATTCTTGACCCGAAACCGATCCGTCCGCTGGGGCGAAATGCGGCTGAAATACGACTTTCGACGAAGGGCGAGCCGCATATTTGCCGTCATTTGGCTTCCGTGAGGTGCTTTTTGATGGAATTCGCTCAGAATTGGCTTATTGCTGCGATGCAGCATAAACCTTGCCTAAAACCGGCCGAAAGAATTTTTGAATGTGCCGGGCGGTTATGGGTGCGGGTTCAGGGTTTGGAAAGTCTCAAAAAACTCTACGCAAATGTGCTGACGGCACTGAATCGGTTTTTTCGGCCGCCTTTTGGCAGGGCCTGTTTCGGCTTGAATCGTTTTCGTTCTCCGGCCGCAAAGCCATGGACGATCGTCCGGCAATGACAGCGATGTCATGGACGATGCTGCTAGAATGACCGGTTGTCAGGCTTCCAATCTGTCGAACGGGCTGGCGCCAGCGCGATCTTGCGCACGAGAGCGCCCGAAGCAACTCGGTCAGAGAGGCTCCCGGTACGGCGGGAGGGGCGACTTCCGGAGGAGTGACTATTGTTCGACGGAGACCCGCACCGTCGACGGTCCATATTGCCGGACCAGAGCGAACAATGCCTTGGCGTTGTCCGGGTGCAAGCGTACGCAGCCATGCGAGGCGGGCTTGCCGAGGCGTTTGATATGGGGCGTCGCGTGGATCGCGTAGCCCCCATGAAAGAATATGGAGTGGGGCATCGGCGCATTGTCATACTTGCGAGAATGCCACATGACGTGCATGCGATAGGGCGTCCAGAAGCCGGTGGGCGTGACGTAGCCGCGTCCGGCCGTCGATACCTTCCAGACGTGCTCGACCTTGCCGTGGACCAGAACGGTCATGGTCTGAGAGGATATGTCGACGCGTATCTGAACCTTCGGACCCAGGGCCTGCCGTGTCGTCGGTCCCGTTCCGAGCGCCTCGGCAATGTCGGCAGTGGGCGGGAGCGTCATCGCCAACTCGCCGGCGCTGTCATTCGGGGACAGCGACGGTCGCATGGGGACGTTGTCGAAACCAGATCGATCGTCGGTCGCGGCGCGGGCGGGCGCTGCAACGGTCAAGCACAAGGACAGTCCCAACAGGGCGAGGACTCGATACATGACATCCCCCGTAAAGATGGGGATCACTATTGCACGCAAGCGTTAATTCATTATGGTCATGAACGTCTTTGCGGATTTCATTGCTTTGTAGCCTTTCCGAACCGATGGGAGCGCCGAGCGCCATACTCTGGTTTCGGCTGGTATTTCGGGCCCTCGGCCAGTTCGCGTTTCGTGTTCAAGGAGCAGGGAATGTCCATTTTCCTCGTTGGTCTCATTCTCTTCATCGGCATCCACTCGATCTATATCGTGGCGCCCGGTGTGCGGGAGGCGGCGATCGCCCGCATCGGCTACAATCCCTGGCGCGGCGTCTATTCGCTCGTGTCGCTCGCCGGCCTCGTGCACCTGATCTACGGTTACGGTCTCGCCCGCCAGGATCCCGTGCTGCTGTTCGAGCCGCCTTCCTGGGCGCGCCTGTTTGCCTTCGTGTTGATGGTGGTGGCGCTGCCATTGCTCGTGGCGTCCTTTTTTCCGGTGCCGACGCGCATCGGTCGCTTCGTTCGTCACCCGATGCTGATGTCGGTGACGCTCTGGTCGGTTGCCCACGCGCTGGCGGTCGGGACGCTGGCCGGTGTGCTGCTCAGCGCCGTCTTCTTTGTGTGGACGCTGGCCGCGCGATTTTCTCTTGTAGCGCGGCCGATGACCACGGCGCCGGCGGCCGCTCCCGAGCCCCTGCACGACTGGATCGCGGTGGCCATCGGACTTGCCGTGTGGGCGGCGTTGATGTTCGTGCTGCACGACTGGCTGATCGGCATGCCGTTGCTGTAGTCCCCTCGGGCGCCCCCCCCCCCCCCCATGAAGAGGTGGCGTCGTCGTGAAAAAGGCTGTAAACGGCGTCGATGAGTTGCGCTGGCCTAGCTTGGCGCGAACAGTGTGGGCGGCGACCGGCAGGGTCGCGAGCCGATAGTTGGATTGAAGATGTCTGATATTTTCGACGAAGTCGGTGAAGACCTGCGCCGCGACCGGCTGACGGGACTGTGGAAGCGTTACGGCTGGATCCTCTACGTAGCCGCCGGACTGATCGTCGCTGGGACCGCCGCCTGGCGCGGTTACGACTACTGGGCAACCAGCCGCGCCAATGCGGCCGGCGATGCCTATTCGCAGGTGCTCGCCTCCGCCAAGGCCGGGGATCACAAGGCGCTTGCCGAGTCGCTTGCCGTCTATGGCAGCGGTGCGCCCGAGCAGTACCAGGTGCTTGCTCGCTTTCGTGCCGCTTCCGAGCATGCTGCAATGGGCGAGACCGACAACGCGCTCGCCGCTTTCGAAGACCTTTCCAAGGCGTCCGGCGTCGACCAGCCGTTTCGCGATCTTGCTGCGGTCCGCGCCGCGCTGATTGCCGTCGATCGGGAGAGTCTCGATCAGATCAAGGCGCGCGTCTCCGGCTACAACAACGACATTTCTCCTTGGCGTCACGCGGCGCGTGAGATCGTCGCGCTCGCCGCCGTTCGTGCCGAAGACTGGAAAGTCGTCGGCGAGGAGGCCCGCAAGCTCATTGACGATCCAGCGGCGCCGTCGGATGCCCGCAACCGCGCGCGCGTTCTGAGCGAACTTGCGATCTCGCAAACCGGCAACGCCGACACGGGAGCCGCCGGATGACGGCTCTTCTGCGCCTTTCCTCCGTGGTCTTCGCATTGGTCGTCACCGTGACGCTCGGCGGTTGCGGCTCGGATTCGGCGATGGACTCGTTGTCTTCTCTCAACCCCTTCAAGAAGGACCAGCCGGTTGCCGAAGGCAATCGCACCTCGATCCTGGCTGTCTCGGACCCGACGCGTGGCGTCACCAATGGCCGGGCCAGCATCGGTACGGCGACGGCGCTTGCCTCTTGGTCTCAGGCCGGCGGCACGACGACCAACGATCCCGGCAATGTCGCCGGCGCCCTGAAGGGCGTGCATTTCTGGTCGATCAAGGGCGGAAAGTCCGGATTCGGCAACGGCATGATGGGGCTTTCGACCAGCAAGGGACGTGGCATTTCCGCCCGTCCGGTCGCGGCTGACGGCGTCGTCTATGTCTATGACTCCGCTGGCACCGTTTCAGGTTTCAAGGTGGCCAACAGCGGTGCGACGTGGCACGTCGGCGTTTATCCGTCCGGCTCGCGTGATCCCGTCGGCGGCGGCGGGCTTGCCGTGTCGGGTGGCCGCGTCTACGTGGCGACGGGCTATGGCGAGCTCCTGTCGATCGATGCCGCGACCAGTTCGATCCTGTGGCGGGTGAAGCTTGATGCGCCGGCGCGCTCCGCTCCGGCGGTCGGCGGCGGCAAGGTGGTGGTCACCGCCCAGTCGGGTGTGGTGCAGGCCTTCGATGCCGCGACGGGCGCAGCCGGCTGGCGCGCCTCCACCGAGGCTTCCGGTGCTTCGTTGGCCGGCGCCGGCAGCGCGGCGATCTCGGCCGATACCGTCGTGGTGGCCGGCTCGACCGGACAGATTCAGGCCTTTGATCTCGCCACGGGCAGCGTCAAGTGGCAGGCATCGATTACCGGCAGCGGCTCGATCTCCGCGATCACGGGGCTCCGGGACGCTTCGGCGAGCCCGGTGATCCATGGCGACGCCGTCTATGCCACGGGCATCGGTGGCGCTCTGGTCGCTCTCGATTTCAAGACCGGCGACGTTCGGTGGCAGCAGCCCATCGGCAGCGCAGAGACGCCCATCGTCTCCGGTGGCAGCCTGTTCCTGATCGATCTTGAGAACAGAATGATCGCCGTCGATCTCAAGACAGGCAAGGTGATCTGGGCGCAGACGCTGCCGCTCAGGCCATCCTCGAACCGCAAGGGTTCGTGGGCCGGACCGGTGATGGCAGCCGGCAAGCTCTGGGCTTCCTCGAATGACGGTCGCATCGCCTCGGTGGATGCAGCCACCGGTGCGCTCGGCGTCACCACCGAAATCGGTTTCAGCGGCGCCATTGCGCCCATCCTGAGCTCTGGCAAGATGATGGTTCTCGCCGGAGACGGTACACTCATCGCCGTGAACTGATCGCGGCGCCATAGGATAGAGGACGAGCGGCGGCGGATCGGTTGATCCGGCGCCGCGATGTCTATTGAAGGAAGTCTCGACCATGTCCGCGCAACCGACCGTTGCTCTCGTCGGCCGCCCGAATGTCGGCAAGTCCACCCTGTTCAATCGCCTCGTCGGCAAGAAGCTGGCGCTGGTCGACGACACGCCGGGGGTGACGCGCGACCGCCGTGTCGGCGGCGGCCGGCTGGGCGACCTGACCTTCCAGGTCATCGATACCGCAGGTCTCGAGGAGGCCGATCCGGAGTCGCTTGAGGGCCGGATGCGCGCCCAGACCGAGATGGCGATCCGCGAGGCCGATGCCATACTGTTTCTCTATGACGCTCGGGCGGGCATCACGCCGCTCGACAAGCATTTCTCCGACATGATCCGTCGCATGGATCGCGAAGTGATCCTGGTTGCCAACAAGGCGGAAGGGCGTGGTGTCGAACCTGGGCTGATGGAGGCCTATGAGCTCGGTCTCGGCGAGGCGATCCCCATTTCGGCCGAGCATGGCCAGGGCATGTCCGATCTCTACGATGCGCTGCGCGAAGCGCTTGAAGGGCGTCTCGGTTTCGCCGAACCGGACAGCGAGGAGGCGGTCGTCAACCTCGACGTCGACGAGGAGGGCAACCTCGTCCGTCCACAGGAACAGCGGCCGTTGCGCGTCACCGTCACCGGACGTCCCAACGCCGGCAAATCGACGCTGATCAACCGGATGATCGGCGAGGATCGACTGCTGACCGGCCCCGAGGCGGGCATCACACGGGACTCCATCTCGGTCGACTGGACGTGGCGGGATCGCGAGGTGAAGCTGTTCGACACGGCCGGTCTCCGCCGCAAGGCACGCGTTCAGGAAAAGCTCGAGAAGCTGTCGGTTGCGGACGCGCTGCGAGCGATCAAGTTCGCCGAGGTGGTGGTGGTTCTCCTCGACGCCACCATTCCTTTCGAAAAGCAGGACCTCCACATCGTCGATCTGATCGTCCGTGAGGGCAGGGCGCTGGTGATCGGTCTCAACAAGTGGGATCTCGTCGAGGATCGCGCCGCCAAGCTCAGGGAGTTGCGCGAGGAATGCGAGCAGTTGCTGCCGCAGGTGCGCGGTGTCGAACTGGTGACGCTCTCAGGCCTCAACGGGCAGGGCATCGACAAGCTGATGCAGGCGGTTCTGCGCGCCTATGACGTCTGGAACACGCGCATTTCCACCGGCCGTCTCAATCGCTGGCTGACCGGCCTCATCGAGCATCACCCGCCGCCGGCCGTGGCCGGTCGTCGCCTGAAGATCCGCTATATCACCCAGGCCAAGACGAGGCCGCCGATGTTCGTCATCTTTGGCTCGCGGCCGGACGCCATGCCGGAAAGCTACATGCGCTATCTCGCCAACGGCCTCAGGGAAACCTTCGAGATGCCGGGCACGCCGATCCGGGTGCAGATGCGCTCGGGCGACAACCCCTATGACAAGAAGGACTGATCGGAGCGGTGCCGCCGCCATTCGAGCTGATTGGGGGGCTGAGGTCTCGCTTCAAAGGCGCAGCGACGCGTCATTCCGGCTCCGCTTGGAGCAAAGAACAGGCGAGGCTCTTCTTGCTCTGCTTCAGGCCACCAAAAAGCCCGAATAATCTGTTGATGTGAAAAGGTAAAATTGCTCGGGGCGATGGCTGTTGACGGGGGCGAGTCGTAATGGCTTCTGCCGTCAGAATCGGCTAGAACGAAGCATATCCGGCAGATCCGGTCGCAAAGGACGATGCGTTGTCCGACCGGGCAATAAAGACGTAAAGACAATCCCGGCCTCCTTCATGTCGTTTGACTGGGCGGCGGAGTAGTTCAGGAAGTTTAAGCCATTGGCTGAAGAGACGAAGACACCCGACGGCGCCGAGCCGACCGACATCAAGCCGGTGTCGATCATCGAGGAAATGAAGCGCAGTTATCTCGATTACGCCATGAGCGTGATCGTGTCCCGCGCCTTGCCGGATGTGCGCGACGGCCTGAAGCCGGTTCATCGTCGCATCCTCTACTCGATGAGCGAGAACGGCTACGACTGGAACAAGCCGTACCGCAAGTCGGCGCGCGTGGTCGGTGACGTCATCGGTAAGTACCATCCGCATGGCGACAGCTCGATCTACGATGCCCTGGTGCGCATGGCGCAGCCCTTCTCGATGCGGCTGCCGCTGGTCGACGGACAGGGCAACTTCGGTTCCATCGACGGCGATAGCGCGGCGGCCATGCGTTACACCGAGGTTCGCCTCGAGAAGGTGGCGCAGGCGCTGACGGATGACCTCGACAAGGACACCGTTGACTTCAACCCGAACTACGACGGGTCCGAGCGGGAGCCGTCGGTGCTTCCGGCGCGCTTCCCCAACCTGCTCGTCAATGGTTCCGGCGGCATCGCCGTGGGTATGGCGACCAACATTCCGTCGCACAATCTCGGCGAGGTGGTCGATGCCACCATCCGCCTGATGGACAATCCGGACGCCGACATCGAAGAGCTGATGGAAGTGCTGCCGGGACCCGATTTCCCGACCGGCGCCATGATCCTCGGCCGCTCCGGCATCCGCCAGGCCTTCATGACCGGGCGTGGCTCCGTCGTCATGCGCAGCCGCGTCACCATCGAGCAGATTCGCAAGGACCGCGAAGCGCTTATCGTCACCGAGATTCCCTATCAGGTGAACAAGTCGGTGATGGTGGAGAAGATCGCCGAGCTGGTGCGCGAGAAGCGCGTCGAAGGCATCGCCGACCTTCGCGACGAGAGCTCGCGAGACGGCATTCGCGTCGTCATCGAGCTGAAGCGCGACGCCGTCGCCGACGTGGTGCTCAACCAGCTCTATCGCTTCTCCCAGCTGCAAACGTCCTTTGGCGTCAACATGGTGGCGCTGAACGGCGGCCGCCCGCAGCTGATGAACCTCAAGGACGTGCTGTCCGCCTTCATCGCCTTCCGCGAGACGGTGGTGACGCGGCGCACCCGCTTCCTGCTCGGCAAGGCACGCGACAGGGCGCATGTCTTGGTCGGTCTTGCCATCGCCGTCGCCAACATCGACGAGGTGATCTCGGTCATCCGCAACGCGCCCGATCCGGGCACTGCCCGCGAGCAGTTGATGACCCGTCGCTGGCCGGCCGCCGACGTCGAGGCGCTGATCCGCCTGATCGACGATCCGCGCCACGAGGTGAACGATGACGGCACCTACAATCTTTCGGAAGAGCAGGCGCGCGCCATTCTCGATCTTCGCCTGCAGCGCCTGACCGCGCTTGGCCGCGACGAGATTTCCGACGAGCTCAACCAGTTGGCCGAGGAGATCAAGGGGTATCTCGAGATCCTCGCCTCGCGCGATCGGGTGCTTGAGATCATCCGCAACGAGCTCGTCGAGATCAAGACGGCCTACGCCACGCCCCGCCGCACCGAGATCGTCGAGTCCGACGCCGACATGGAAGACGAGGACCTCATCGCCCGCGAGGAGATGGTGGTCACCGTGTCTCACGAGGGCTACATCAAGCGGGTGCCGCTGTCGCAGTATCGGGCGCAGAACCGGGGCGGCAAGGGCCGGTCCGGCATGGCGACGAAGGAGGAAGACTTCGTCACCCGTCTGTTCATCGCCTCGACGCACGCGCCGGTGCTGTTCTTCTCCTCGCGCGGTATCGCCTACAAGCTGAAGGTCTGGCGCCTGCCGCTTGGCACGCCGCAGTCGCGTGGCAAGTTCATCAAGAACATCCTGCCGCTGCAGGACGGCGAACGCATCACCTCGATCCTGGCGCTGCCGGAGGATGAGCGGAGCTGGGCGGATCTCGACGTGGTGTTCGCCACCCGTCTCGGCACCGTGCGCCGCAACAAGCTGAGCGATTTCACGCAGGTCAATCGCAACGGCAAGATCGCCATGAAGTTCGACGACGAGTCCGACGGCATCGTCGGCGTCGAGACATGCACCGAGGATGACGACTTCCTGCTGGTGTCGGCGCTCGGTCAGTGCATTCGCTTCCCTGTTGGGGACGTGCGTGTCTTCAAGGGGCGCGATTCCACAGGCGTGCGCGGCATTTCGCTCGCCGATGGCGACGAGCTGATCTCGATGACCATCCTGCGTCACTTCGATGCCAGCCCGGCCGAGCGCACTGCCTTCCAGAAGCAGTGGGCGGCCGAGCAGCGCGTGGCCGGCGACGAGGAAGCCGACGTCGAGGATGTGGTTGCCGACGAGGCGGAAGAGGAGGGCAACGGCATCGATGCTCTGTCTCCCGAACGCTATGCCGAGATGATGCTGGCCCAGCAGTTCGTGTTGACGGTCAACGAGAAGGGCTACGGCAAGCGCTCGTCCTCCTACGAGTTCCGTATCTCGGGTCGTGGTGGCAAGGGCATCAAGGCCACCGATCAGAGCAAGCTCGACGAGATTGGCAAACTGGTTGCCGGCTTCCCGGTGGAGCCGACCGATCAGATCATGCTGGTGTCGGACGGCGGGCAGCTGATTCGCGTGCCGGTCGGGCAGGTGCGCATCGTCTCCCGTGCTTCGAAGGGCGTTCGCATCTTCAACACGGCCGAGGACGAGAAGGTCGTGTCGGTCGAGCACATCTCCGATATCGGCGAGGAGAATGGCGTCGAGGAGTGATCCCGGCGCTGTCGCTCCCCCAAAAAGTCAGGGCGCAAGACGGTGGCCAAACGTCTTGCGCCCTTGCCGCATTCTGGACCGAGGCGCGAGGGCGCCTCGCTTGATCTGTCACTCCACGATGGTCAGGCCGGCCGCCACGGTGGTGACGGTGACGCCGATGCCGTACCGCGCCTCCCTGGCGCATACCTTCAAGCCATCGATTGTTTCGACGGCGCAGTTGGAGAGATTCGCCATCTGATCGCCGCGGCTGACTTCCGGATAGATGGGCTCGGTGGCGCCGATCGACAGAACGGCGGCCGAGAGCCCGGCCATGACGAGGGCCATCTTTCTCCAACGCGGTATACGATGCTTCGTCATGTCAGTCCGCCTTCCTGCGCGAGACCCACTGTAAGGGGAGAGTTTCGGGCGGGATCGTTACGCAGCAGTTAACGTGATCCGGACGATTGGACGTATCGGGGTTAATGCTTAACGAGCAGTAAATACGACCAAGTGCCTATTCTTCGTCGACAAGCCGAACGCGTTTCCCGGTGGCGGCGGCGCAGTTGTTAACAGGCGGCGAAACGGCTATTCAGGTGACCATGACGACTGCTCTTTATGCCGGCTCGTTCGATCCGGTCACCTACGGCCATCTCGACGTGATCGAGCGCGCCTCGCGCCTGTTCGACAGGCTCGTGGTGGCCATTGGCGTTCACCACGAGAAGAAGAGCGAGTTCGACGCCTCCGAACGCGAAGCGATGATGCGCGATCTGGTCGCGCCGATCGCCGAGCGGACCGGAGGGGAGATAGAGGTCGTCACCTTCGCCTGTCTGGCCGTCGACATTGCGCGCCGGCATCAGGCGCGCGTGATCGTGCGCGGTATCCGCAACAGTTCCGATCTCGACGTCGAAGTGGGCATGGCGGGCATGAACGCGGCCATGGCGCCGGAAATCGACACGGTTTACTTCGGGGCTTCCTCGGGCGTTCGCCACGTCGCGTCGAGCCTTGTCAAGCAGATCGCCAAGTTGGGCGGCGACGTCACTGCCTTTGTTCCGCCGCAGGTGGCGGAGAAACTCCGCGCCCGCTACCCGGCCGGTTGACCGGCTACAACAGGAAACAGGGAGATCGATGTGATCCGCAGGACCTTTCTCGCGGCGCTTGCCGCCACCGGCATCATGCTGACGAGCGGAGTTATGTCCACTGGCGCTTGGGCCGCCTCGCCGGACAACACGCTGATCCTGGAAACCACCAAGGGCAAGGTGACCATCGAACTCAGGCCCGATCTTGCGCCCAAGCACGTCGAGCAGATCAAGACGCTGGTCGGCAAGCACTTCTACGACGGCATCATCTTTCACAGGGTGATCGATGGCTTCATGGCGCAGACCGGCGATCCCACCGGTACCGGCATGGGTGGCTCCGACCTGCCGGATATCCCGGCCGAGTTCTCCAAGGCGCACTTCGGGCGCGGCGCCGTCGGCATGGCGCGCGCGCAGGACCCCAACAGCGCCAACTCGCAGTTTTTCATCATGTTCGATGATGGCGGCTTCCTCGACGGCCAGTATACCGTCTGGGGGCAGGTGACCGACGGGATGGACGTGGTCGACAAGATCAATCGTGGCGAGCCGCCGGCGAGCCCCGACAAGATCGTCAAGGCGCGTCTCGCTTCCGATCCGAACTGATCGATCGAACTTCCTGCCCGGCCGTGGTAAGAGCGCTGCCGGCAACAAGACCGAAAGGAGGCCCGCGTGGCCGATATCAAGGATCCCGAGAACACCCTCGTCATGGAAACCAGCAAGGGCACCGTCGTCATCGAGATGCGGCCCGACCTTGCGCCTAACCATGTGGCCCACATCAAGAAACTGGTCCGCGAGAAGTTCTACGACGGCATCGTGTTCCATCGGGTGATCGAAGGCTTCATGGCCCAGACCGGCTGCCCGCATGGCACCGGCACCGGTGGCTCGAAGTATCCCGACCTGAACCAGGAGTTCAACGCCGAGCCCCACGTGCGCGGCACGGTGTCCATGGCCCGCGCCATGAACCCGAACTCGGCCAACTCGCAGTTCTTCATCTGCTTCGATGACGCGCGTTTCCTGGACAAGCAGTACACGGTCTGGGGCAAGGTGATCGAAGGCATGGAGAACGTCGACAAGATCAAGCGGGGCGAGCCGGTCCGCGACCCGGACAAGATCGTGTCGATCGTTGTGGCGGCCGACGCGGCCTGACGTTTCCGTTCGGTTGAGTTTGCGCCGACGAAGGTTTCTTCGTCGGCGCTTTTTTGTGGGAGGCGGCCATTCTTCGCGAGCCGGAACATGCCACTGGCCCGTTTCTGGAGCCGTTACGCCTGGCCCTGCGGGGTCTTCTGTCGCGCCTGCCGGCACCGATCGCAGAGTTCCTTCTGTTCGGCCTGAAGCAGGCATGGTCGTGCCTGTTCGGCGGCGTGATGCTTTCGGCGCTCATCGCCACCAAGTTTCTCTGGTCGGCGGATTGGCCTGTACATCGCTACGATTTTCTTTTCGCCTTCGCGCTGACGGTTCAGGTTCTCATGCTGGCGTTTCGCCTTGAGAGCCTTTCAGAGCTGAAGGTCATCGCCGTCTACCACGTGGTCGGCACGGCCATGGAAGTCTTCAAGGTGCACATGGGCTCATGGAGCTATCCCGAGCCCGCGGTGATGGCGATCTCCGGCGTGCCCCTGTTCTCCGGCTTCATGTACGGTTCCGTCGGTAGCTATATGGCGAGGACCATTC
>JAUVXG010000294.1 GCA_030603685.1 Pleomorphomonas sp. | reverse complement strand
GGGAGGCTGCCCTCCTGGGCCTCTCCTCCGGGGAAACCGTCTCCGCCGCCCTGGTGATCGCGGCCGATGGGCGCAAGTCCGCTCTGCGCGAGGCTGTCGGGGTCGACGTGAAAACCTGGGCTTATCCTCAGGAGGCGCTGGTGCTGACGCTCTCGCACAGCCAGCCGCACCATGACACCTCGATCGAGTTCCACACCGAGGCCGGCCCGTTCACGCTGGTTCCCAACGGACCGGGCCGTTCGTCGCTGGTGTGGATGGACCGTCCCGACGTCATCCAGCGCGCGAGCGCTCTCGATGACGCTGCGCTCGGGCTTGAAATCGAACGCCGGTGCGGTTCCGCCCTGGGCGTCATCAACGTGGACGGTCCTTGCCAACGCTGGCCGATTTCCGGCTTTCAAGCGCGACGGTTGGCTTCGGCCCGCGTCGTTCTTGTGGGAGAGGCGGCGCACGGCTTTCCACCGATCGGCGCGCAGGGTTTCAACCTGACGCTACGCGACATCGAAAGGGTAAGGGACCTTGTCCGCGATGCGACGCGTTCGTCGGCAGGCAAGAGGCTCGATGGAGAGAAGGTCGCCCGGAGTTACGGCAAGGCGCGCCGTCTCGACGTGTTCGGACGTGTGACCGGCGTCGATCTTCTCAACCGCTCCCTGCTCAGCGATTTCATGCCCATGCAGCTCGCCCGCGCCACGGGCTTGACGCTCGCTCGCGAGCTCAGACCGGTCCGGCGGCTTCTGATGCGCGTGGGGCTCGGCGGACGCTAACGGCCGAGCCGGCATTGGCAAGGAAGGCGAACCACAGGATTCGCCCTCGACCTATCCCTTCCCGACAGAAACACCGGGGCTCAGCCTGTCGGTAATGCTCCCTGCCTGGTCACTCCGGCTTTGGCTGCGGCAACACCGGCTGGGACGGATCTCGCGGCGCGGCCCCTTCCAGCAGGTCATTGGTATCTCCGGACTTGGCTTCGGCGGCTTCCCCATCGGCGTCCGGCGGCAGGTCGATGGCGTCGGGGGCCTTGGTGTCCACGTCCGCCTTGCCCGCCGCGGCCTTCTCGCGTTCGAGCTTGCGCCACTTGGCGACGTTGCGGTTGTGCTCGGCGAGGCTGGCGGCAAAGATGTGCCCGCCGGTGCCGTCGGCAACGAAGTAGAGGTCCTTGGTGTTGGACGGATTGGCGACCGCCTCCAGAGCGGCGCGCCCCGGGTTGGCGATCGGTCCGGGCGGCAGGCCGTTGATGTGGTAGGTGTTGTAGGGGGTCGCCTTGTCGATGTCGGCGCGGCTGATCGGGCGGCCGAGCGTGCCGGCACCACCGACGAGCCCGTAGATGATGGTCGGATCGGACTGCAGGCGCATGTTCCGTGCGAGCCGGTTGAGGAAGACCGAGGCGACATGCGGGCGCTCGTCGGCCTTGCCCGTTTCCTTTTCCACGATCGACGCCAGCGTGACGAGCTGCTTGGGCTCGGAGAACGGCAGGTCGCGAGCGCGGCCGGCCCAGATCTCGTCGAGCACCTTGGTATGGGCGGCCTTCATCTGCTCCAGAATCTGGCTGCGGGAGGCGCCGCGCGTGAAGCTGTAGGTTTCCGGCAGCAGCGTACCTTCGTCCGGTATGGCGGCGACATCGCCGGTCAGAAACTCGTTCTGCTTGAGTCGGTTGACGATCTGCTGCGAGGTCAGCCCCTCGGGGAAGGTGATCTGGTGCAGGATCGCCTTGCCCGAGACGAGCATGTTCATGACGCCGCGCATGCTGATGCCGGCCGGAAAGGCATACTCGCCGGCCTTGAGGCGGCCCTGCTGCTGATAGGCGCGTACGCCGCCGATGAAGATATAGTGGCCGAGCATGTCGTAGGGGCTTTCGATGACCCCCTCGGTCTCCAGGATATCGGCAATGCGGGCGACACCGGAATCGGCGGGAATGACGACGACCTTGTCCTCGGCGAGCGGACCGGGCTTCTCGAACTCGGCCTTGCCCCAGTAGAGCAGGGCTCCCGCGGCCACGACGCCGAGCAGGAGCAGCGTCACCAGGGCGTTCATGACGACGACGATCGGGTTGCGGGCCCGGCGCGAGCGCGGCAGGGGCGGTGCCTGCTCCGGCGCCAGCGCCTCACGCGGGCTCTTGGGGTTCAGCCGCGTTTTCATATCCCGTGTGGTGTCGGCTGCGTCCTGCCTGTCGTCCATGTGTCCAAGTCTCTTCATGGGGGCGCGATCCGCCACTTCCGCCCATGATTGTGGCAGCAGCGCGGAACGGTGGCCGTCGTGGCGCCTTTCGTGAAGGTCGCGGCGTCTTTCCGGCCCGTTCGGGCGAGCTTCCAAGCAACACGCCGACTCTTGCCTTGGCAAGCGCCGCTTTGGCGATTGCCACAGCTTTTGCCTGCCGAATCAAAAGGCCTGCCGGAAAGGACATCCGGCAGGCCAGTTTCTTCTCGTCCT
>JAUVXG010000264.1 GCA_030603685.1 Pleomorphomonas sp. | reverse complement strand
GTCGCCCTGTTCGAGAACGGTCGGCGGCCGATCGTCGACGACGAGGCGGCAGCGGCCTTCCAGCACGGCGCAGTAGAAGGGGCGGCCGGCATCCGAGCGCGTCACGCGCCAGCGGCCGGCGGCGCTGGCCAGCTTGGAGAAGGAGGCGCTGGGCTGCAGCAGAGTGACGACTTCGGCGAGGGGGTCGGTCATATCGGGACTTTTGTAAAAGGAATGCGGACGATGCATCGTAGCACGTCCTGAGTTTGCGATCTATTCTCAAACGATCGCAACACGAAAGGACATCCCATGACAACGGTTCTGATCACCGGCTGCTCCTCGGGCTTCGGGCTTGAAACCGCCCGCCTGTTCCTCGAACGCGGCTGGAACGTCGTCGCCACCATGCGCGAGCCGCGCGAAGACATCCTGCCGGCCTCGGAGCGGCTCAAGGTCCTGCCGCTCGACGTGACGGACGAGGCGAGCATCGCCGCCTGCCTTGAGGCGGCCGGGCCGATCGACGTGCTGGTCAACAATGCCGGCGTCGGCCTGCTCAATGCGCTGGAGGGCATTCCGATGGAGGCGGTACGGTTGGCGTTCGAGACCAACACGCTCGGCACCATTGCCATGGCCAAGGCGGTGCTGCCGCAGTTCCGTCAGCGAAAGGCGGGCGTGATCGTCAACGTGACGTCGACGGTGACGGTGGCGCCGCTGCACCTTCTCTCGGTCTACACGGCCAGCAAGGCGGCGGTGAACGCCTTCACCGAGTGCCTGGCGCTGGAAGTGGAGCCGTTCGGCATCCGCGCGCGCATCGTGCTGCCCGGCCGCGCGCCGGAGACTTCCTTCGGCCGGAACCACAGCAAGCGCATGCCCTTCGGCATCCCCGACGCCTATTCGGAGATCGCCGAGGGCGTGTTCGCCGAGTGGCGCACCTACCCGGCCGACCAGGTGACGCACGCAGGCGACGTGGCCGAAGCGGTGTGGCGCGCGGCCACCGATCCGAGCGCCCCCATGCGCCTGCCGGCCGGGGTGGACGCCGTGGCGGCCATGGAGGGGGCCGAGCGCGTGCTGGCATGAGGGAAGGGGAGGGAGCGCGATAGCGGCGTCGCGCTCCGTTCCGGGAGCATGATAGGGGCGTTGCGCCATCTCGTCCTGAGGTCCACCTTGCATTCGCAGGCGAATGCAAGCGGCCTTCGCCAGGATGACGGCTTTATATAGATGAAACAAAGCGGTAGCCGCTCGCTTGCCTTTCCGTCGCCCCCACGAGGCGTCGTTCTGCGCCTCACGCGCAGGATGGCGGCCTATAGTGAGGGGGGACCGTTCGGAGGGCGAAGAGCTCTACGCTATCTGCCTGTTTTATATCAATTAATTGTCATCCTGGCGAAGGCCAGGACCTCGGGACGAGAAGGTGAGTGGCCTGTATGAGGCTCTCTTCCTACCTCACCGCGGCTTTCCCCGGCGAGCGAGGGGGCGGCCAATCCGCCCCCTCCGTGTATCGGCCCGGTCAGGCGCTCTGGCTGTGGTCGCCGCTGGGGCGGGAGATGCTGGTCAGGGCTTCGCCGGCGACGCCGTTGCCGGTGGTCACCGCCACGTCGCCGAGCGACAGGATGCCGACGAGGTGCTTGTCGCGATCGAGGACCGGCAGGCGGCGCAGCTGGACGTTGCCCATGTCGCGCGTCACCTCGTCGATCTCCTGATCGGCGAAGCAATACTTGACGTCGTCGGTCATCACCTCGCGCACCTTGGTGTCGGGCCCCTTGCCCTGGGCCACGGCGCGGATGGCGATGTCCCGGTCGGTGATCATGCCGACGAGGCGCGTTTCCTCGTTCACCGGCAGGGCGCCGGCGTCGAGCCCCGCCATCAGCTGGGCGGCCTTTTCGATGGTTTCGTCGATGTTGGCGACGCGGACGTTGCGCGTCATCGCTTCGCTCACTTGCATGGCGGCCTCCTGGTTGTTTGCTGGGCTCGGGCCGCGCGGCTGCTCCGTCGCGACGCCGAGTGCGGGGAACCGCCATCTCCACCGAATGTTCCCGCTTTTGCCGGAAAAGGCCTCCGTCAGCCGAAGCGGGTGGCAATGATGGCGGCGGCGTCGGCGATCACCCTGTTGCGGCCGGCCATGTCGAGCGTGGAGCCGGTGAAGTAGATCGAGGCCAGGATGGGCGCCTTGTCCGGCCGGTAGATGATGCCGATGTCGTTGCGCGTGGCGTTGCCGCCGCCGCCCGACTTGTCGGCCACCTGCCAGGTCTTCGGCACGCCCGCCTTGATCAAGGGGCCGGTGACGGTGCCCTCGAGCATCCAGTCTTCCAGCATCTGGCGCGAGGCCTTGGAGAGCGCGTCGCCGAGGAGCAGCGCGTCGAGGTTGCCCAGCATGGCCTCGGGGGTGGTGGTGTCGCGCGGGTCGCCCTCGTCGGCGGTGTTGAGCGAGGGCTCGTCGCGGTCGAGGCGCGAGGTGGTATCGCCGAGCGTGCGGACGTAGGCCGTCCAGCCGGCCGGGCCGCCGATCTCCTTCAGGATCAGGTTGGCGGCGGTGTTGTCGCTGACGCCGACGGCGGCGCGGCAGAGCGCCTCGAGGCTCATGGCGCCCTCGGCGACGTGCGCCTTGGCGACGGGGGCGTAGTCGAGGAGGTCGTCCTTACCGTAGGGGATTGTCTTGTCGAGTGTCGTCTCGCCCTTGTCGACGGCGGCGAGCACGGCGGCGGCGGCCACCATCTTGAAGGTCGAGCACATGGCGAAGCGCTCGCCCTCTCGATGGGCGAGGCGGGCGCCGGTGGCCTTGTCGAGCGCGGCGATGCCGAAGCGTCCGCCGCCACGCTTTTCCAGCGCGGCGAAATCGTCGTCGGCGGCCAGCGCCTTGCCGGCGAGCGTCAGGCCCAGGCCGGCGGTGGCGGCGGCGCCGAGCAGCGTCCGGCGGGTCGGGAAAAGAAGATCGCGCATCAATGCCTCGTGTTGTTTTATCGATTCATGAAGCCCCGGCCGGCGATCCTGACCCCGGATGTGGCGGTTGTGGGGCGGGGGCGTCGGGGTGTGGATGATGCGCGCGATATCCCCCGCGAACCTTGCCGCCTCATTTTCCCGCAGCTGCGGACGGAAAAGCGGTTCCCACTTTTGCCGGAGTTGCTTTAGGCTTCGTCCGGCAATCGCAGGAGGCGCCGATGACAACTGCCGTTTGCTGGCGCGAGTGGGACGGCGAGGGGCTGGAGCACTGCGCCTTTCGCCTCGACGAGACCGGCCTGATGCTGGAGGGCGTGGTGGCTGGCACGCACGAAGGGGGCTATGGCGGCCACTATCTGGTGCGCGCCGACGCCGCCTTCCGCACCCGCGACGTGCGGATCGCCTTCGTCGGCGGGCCGGCGCTGCACCTCAGGGCCGACGGCGAGGGCAACTGGCGGGTCGCCGCCGACGGGCGGCCGCTGCCCGAGCTCGACGGCTGCGTCGACGTCGACATTGCCATCACGCCGGCCACCAACACGCTGCCGATCCGCCGGCTGGTGCTCGACGTGGGCGAGAGCCGCGAGATCAGCGTCACCTACGTGCCGCTGCCCGATGGCGCGGGCGGCCTCGCCCCGAGGCGCGTCATGCAGCGCTACACGCGCCTCGACGGGCTCGGCCGCTATCTCTACGAGGGGCTCGACAGCGACTTCTCCGCCGAGATCGAGGTGGACGCGGCCGGCCTCGTGCTCGACTATCCCGGTGTGTTCCGCAGATTGAGGCGCCCATGACCGATCCCATATCCTTCCTCGGCCTGCCGGGCCACCTTGCCGAGGGGAAGCCGCGCGCCATGATCTTCGGCGCCGGCCACGGCAGCGCCTATGCCGGCCGGCCCAGCCGTTCGGCCACGGCGGCGGCGGCCATCCGCGCCGCCAGCCAGGACGACGCGCCGCTGATCGGCCATTGGGATTTCGACCTCGGCGGCCCGCTGTTCGGGGGCTAACCGGTCTCCTGCGTCGACATCGGCGACGTGGCCACGGTGGCCGAGGATGCCGCCGGCAACCGCGCCGCCATCGCCGCGCAGACGGCGGCGGTGCTCGACGCCTCCGCCGTGCCGATCCTCTTGGGTGGCGACGATTCCGTGGTGATCCCGTTTCTCGCCGGGTTCTCGGGGTATGCCGAGGCTCGGGGCCCGATCTGGGTGTTGCAGATCGACGCGCACATCGACTGGCGCGACGAGATTCAGGGCGAGCGCCACGGCTATTCCAGCCCGATGCGG
>JAUVXG010000239.1 GCA_030603685.1 Pleomorphomonas sp. | reverse complement strand
GCGCGGCCGGCCAGACCGGACTGGCCGGCACGTTGCTCGCCATCGGCATGTTCGGGTCGGGCGTGAACATCGGCGCACCGCGCGGCGGCACCTGCGGCTGGGGCTTGCAGTAGCGATAGGTGCCGGCGTTGTTGTGGCGGGCGAGGTCGAGGTGCAGATGGTCGTCGTGCGAGCGGTCGGCGCCGGGGCCGAGCACGGTGGTGAAGGCACCGCAGGCGCCGCGCGTCACCTCGCGCAGGAAGGCGCGGTCGGTGGGGTTGCCATACCAGCCCTTCTTGACGGTGACGGTATAGCCGTTGGACAGCTCGACGCCGGCAAAGTCGAAGGCATTGGCGAAGGCGTGCTCGGAGAGGCGGGCGCCGGCGATGTTGTTGCGCGAGCGGCAGTTGTAGGTGCCGAAATTCTTGATCTCGACCACCGGCAGGCCGTAGCGGGCGAGCGCCGCCGGCATGACGACCTCGGCGACCCAGCGTTCGAGCGCCGCCGTCATGGGGCAGGAGAGTACCAGCGAGCGGGAGCCGAGGCTGACGGTGCCGTCTTCCAGCGCTTTGACCTTCAAGGGGCGGTCGATGCCGCAGATGCCCTTGCCCTGGATCGCACCGGCCTTCTGGATCAGCGGCGACAGTTTGACCATGTTGCGGGCGTAGCATGCCGCTTCCGCCTGGGCGCGCCAGGGCTCGCGCTCCTCGGATTCGAAGAAGCCGCAGCCCGCCAGGGTGGCGGACAGGAACAGCGAGAGCAGACCGGACGCGATACGAGAAGGTCTCATGCTCTGAGTTTAGAACCTATGCCTTAAGGCCCGGTTTACGTTAACCAGGGGAAACCGGCCGGCATTGGCCCGAACGACCCACGGGAGGGACGCAAGACGTGGTTCAAGGCGTCAGTCACATCACCTTCATCGTCGCCGATCTCGATCGGATGGAAGCGCTGCTCGTCGGCATCCTGGGCGCCCGCAAGGTCTACGACAGCGGCGACCGCACCTTCTCGCTGTCGAAGGAGCGGTTCTTCGTCGTCGGCGCCGAGCCGAACGCCACCTGGATCGCCATCATGGAAGGGGAGGCGCTGCCGACGCGGACCTACAACCACGTCGCCTTCAAGATCGATGACGGCGAATACGAGGCTTGCCTCGGGCGCATCAGGGACATGGGGCTCGACGTGCGCGAGGGCCGCTCACGGGTGCCCGGCGAGGGGCGGTCGATCTACTTCCACGATCACGACAACCACCTGTTCGAGCTGCACACCGGCACGCTGGACGAGCGCCTGGCGCGCTATGCCGAGGGGCGGTGATGGCTCAGCGGGAGGGGGTGACAACGCGTGGCCAGGCCGGCGCGACCTCGGTGCCGGCAGCAATGGTGGCCTGCATCGTGTGGGCCGATCCAACCAATGCCTCGCGCGCTTCGGCTATCAGTCTTTCCATCGCGCGCTGTCCCGCTTCGGCGCCCAGCAGTTGGATGGCTTTCGTCCTGAGGGCCTGTTCCTCCAGGGCGCAGCGGGTGAGTGCGCCGTCGGCAGCGGCCGTCGCGTCGACGGTTCGGTCGCGCTGAACCGCCTGTCCGATCTCGTTGACGGTGCAGATCGTCCAGGCGCGTCGGGGGATATCGAGTTCGGCTGCGATCCGTCGGGCGTTGTCGGCCGCGTGACCCGGCGACAGCGCCAGTGAACCGCAGGCAAGCACCATCGTCACGCGGCGCGCAAAGCCGGTTCGGCATAGCTGACGGCTGAGGGCGTTTGGCTGGGGCATTGCCGCTCGAAGGGACCGATCATGGAGGGAGACGGACGCGTCGCCCCAACATGCACCATGCTCAGTCCGGCGAACAGCCTCCCGTGGCTTCGATCGCCGCGCGGACATCGTCCACCGATATCTCGGCCAAGGACCTGTCAAAGCGCAGCACGCTCAGGTCGGACGCGGCGACATCGATCATCACCAGTGTTTCCACGCCGCCGCAGGCCGCATGCCGGCAGGCGATCTCGCTGACGGCGATGGCGACATCGTCGCCGAAGCCGGCGTGATCCCGAACCCAGTTCTTGACGAGGGCCGCCCGATCGGACGTTCCGCCGGTGCGGCGGGGGGCGAAGGGGTTGCGGAAGCTCAATGGACGTCGATCCTGACAACGGCCTGCTCGAAGCCGTCGCGCAACACCTCCTTCGGCAGGTTTCGCCCGATGAAGACGAGCCGTGACAGGCGGGGCTCACCCCGCCTCCAGGCGCGCCCGTGGTCGCCCTCGATCAGCATGTGAATGCTCTGAACGACGTAGCGATCGGGATCGTTGACGAAAGCGAGGATGCCCTTCATGCGCAGGATGTCGCCGCCGAGCTTCTGGACGACGTCGCTGATCCAGGGGAGGAACCGTGACGGGTCGAGCGGTTCCCTCGCCATGAGCGACAGGTTGGAAACCTCCGTGTCGTGGTCATGGTCGTGGTGGTCGTCGAGAAAGTCGGGCTCCACCTCCAGGACGCGATCGAGGCTGAAGGCGTCGCGGCCGAGGATGCGGTCGAGGGCGATGTCGCAGCGCTGGCTTTCGAGGATCTCCGCCGTCGGGTTGAGAGCACGAAGCTGACGCCTGAGGTCGTCGAGTTCGGGCGGCGATATGAGGTCGGTCTTGTTGATCAGAAGGATGTCGGCGAAGGCGGCCTGCTCGTCGATCTCCGGCGCTTTGCCCCGCTCGCCGAGGAAATGGCGGGCATCGATCAGCGTGACCACGGCGTCGAGCCGGGTCTGGCGGCGCACCTCCGGGTCGACGAAGAAGGTCTGCGCTACGGGGGCGGGGTCGGCGAGGCCGGTGGTCTCGATCAGGATGCCGTCGAAGCTCCCCTTGCGCTTCATCAGGCCGTCAATGATGCGGATGAGGTCGCCACGCACGGTGCAGCAGATGCAGCCGTTGTTCATCTCAAAGATTTCCTCGTCGGCATCGATCACCAGGTCGCTGTCGATGCCGACCTCGCCGAACTCGTTGACGATCACCGCATAGCGCTTGCCGTGCGGTTCGCCGAGAATGCGGTTCAGCAGCGTCGTCTTGCCGGCGCCGAGAAAGCCGGTCAGCACGGTCACGGGAATGGCGGCCATGGCTCGTCTCCTTTGTTTCGGATGGCCCGCCGAGCAACAGGCAGCTCGACGAGCACGCTTGTGTGGGTGGAATGACGAGACGATGTGTCAGCCGCCGCTCGGTCCGCCGGCGATGGTCGACGGCGCGCCACCGACGTTGTAATCGAGGCCCTGCTTGCGGGTCGCGAGGTAGAACTCGTGGATCGTGCCGGCGATCGGATCGGTGACATAGGCGCTGGTGCCGGAGAGCGCCAGATGCGGGGTAGGCGTCGGTGCGCCGAAAGCGCAATCGAACGGGGCCACCGCATCGAAGCGCGCCACCTCCTTCCATGTCGGCGCGATCTCGTAGAGACGGAGCTTGCCGTCACCGGCGAGGTGCACCAGCGTGCGGCCGTCGCCGGCGAGCGCGAACTGGCAGACCTGCTGTCCGTCGGGAATCTCGAACACGTCGTCGGGTTTCGCCGAGGAGGCCGAGGGGTTGATGCGCAGGAAGGCGGTGAAGGGGCTGCCGCTCTTGCCGTAGTTGCCGACCATGATGTCGCCCGAGGCGGCGATGGCGCTCGACACGCGCTCGTCGGGATAGGCGAAGCGTTCGGACGTCCAGGCACCGGTTCCGTCGGTTTTCAGCAAGGCCACCCCGTCGGCGCACCCGAAGGCGTGGACGCCGTCGCGTTCCGCATGACCGTGCATGAGCGGGCATGAGTAGCTGTCGAGAACCTTCCAGCCGTCCCTGGCGTCGACGAGGTCGAAGCTATCGGGCCGCGAGGAGGCCGATGTGTCGTCGCCCTTGGCATAGGTGGGGTTGGGTGTGGAGAGGAACCAGCGGTCGTCGCCGAGCGGAACGGCGACGCCGTGCTGCGGCGCCGGGCTTTTCCAGGTGAGCCGCTCCGGCTTGCCGCTCGCAAGGCTGGCGGCGGGAATGAGATCGGCGCGCGCTTCGCTCGGCCGCACCCACGGCCGCTGACCGTCGAAGAACACCGAGATCCAGCCGTGGCCCGACAGCACGTGCGCCGGCTTGTCGCCGGTTAGCGTGAGGTCGACGAAGCCGGGGTCCGCCTTGTCGATGTCGACATGGTCGCCATGCGGCTCGCGCAGGAGGCCGCTGTCGAAGACCCGGACCGTTCCAGCCTCGTCACCGACCTTGACCACGACGAAGCGGCCGTCGGCGCTCATGTCGAGCGACGGGTTGGGCTGGGGCACGTCGAAGCTGTGCGTCACCTTTCCGGTGTCAAGGTCGAGGATGCGCAGCGTGGCGGCTTCGTGGTCGCCGAAGACGAGGCGGCCGCGCAGGACGGTCTCGTGCGCCGAAGCCGGCGCGGCGAGGCCGCCGACAAGCGCCGTGGCGGCAAGAAGGCGGAAAACCAAAGACATCGAAATCTCCCGTCATGGACGAAAAATGGCGGTTCAGGACACCAGTCCCCAGGCCGGGAACGGGTCGGGCAGGTGGCGGTAGCGGTCGGGGTTGAAGCGGGTCATGATCGTGGCTTCGCCGACGAGACAGGCGTCAAGGCTGGCGCGGATTGCCACCTCGTCCATGCCGGAGCCGATGAACACCAGTTCCTGCCGCCGGTCGCCCCAGTGTGAATGCCAGTTGCGCCGCATGACCTCCCGCCATTCCGCATGGTCGGGCCAGCGTTCCTTCGGCACCGTCGCCCACCAGCGGCCGAGCGCCCCGGTGCGGCACACCGCGCCGGCGATCGACAGCTCGCCGCACCACTCGGGGCGGGTGGCGAGCCAGAAGTGCCCCTTGGCGCGGATGACGCCTGGAAGGTTCTGGCGAAGGAAGGCGCTGAAGGCGCAAGGATGGAATGGTCGCCGGGCCCTGTAGACGAAGGAGCCGATGCCGTACTCCTCGGTTTCCGGCACATGGTCGCCAAAGCCGTAAAGCTCCCTGGCCCAGAGCGGATGGCGTTCCGCCTTGTCGCGGTCGAACAGACCGGTGTCGAGCACGCTCTCGAGCGGTACGCGGGCGAAATCCGCCTCGATGAGCCGGGCATCGGCGTTGAGCGCCCTGACGATCTTGCGGGCTTGGTCCGCGCGTTCCGGGCCGGGATCGGAGACCTTGTTGAGGATGACGACGTCGGCGAACTCGATCTGCTCGGTCAGGAGGTCGGCGAGCGTGCGCTCGTCGTCGGCGCCGGCCGTTTCGCCACGGTCGCCTAGGAGGTCGTGCGAGCCGAAGTTGGACGTGAGGTTGATGGCGTCGACCACCGTCACCATGGTGTCGATGCGGGCGATGTCCGACAGCGAGACGCCGGCTTCGTCGCGGAAATCGAAGGTGGCGGCGATGGGCAGCGGCTCGGCGATGCCGGTGGCTTCGATCAGCAGGTAGTCGAAGCGACCGGCGCGGGCGAGGCGGGCGACCTCGGCCAGCAGATCGTCGCGCAAGGTGCAGCAGATGCAGCCGTTCGACAGCTCCACCAGCTTCTCGTCGACGCGGGAGAGACCGCCGCCTTCGCGCACCAGGTCGGCGTCGATGTTCACCTCGCTCATGTCGTTGACGATGACGGCGACGCGGCGGCCGGCGCGATTGTTGAGGATGTGGTTGAGAAGCGTCGTCTTGCCGGAGCCGAGAAAGCCGGACAGCACGGTTACGGGGAGGAGGGGCATCGGCAACTCGCTAAATGTTATGTTATAACATAACGTATGGCTAGCAAGCCAAACCCATGGTGTCAACGGCGGCGCCTGGGTTTGGGGCCCAAAACCACCCCCGGGTTGGGGGTATTGGATAATTTTTTTTTAT
>JAUVXG010000160.1 GCA_030603685.1 Pleomorphomonas sp. | reverse complement strand
CGGCGAGAAAGAGGGAACGGAGGCTGCTGCCGTGAGCGAGAAGAACAAGAAGGCAGGCTTCCAACCCGGCCGCGGCTACAGCAAGGCCGACTGGGACGCAGTCTCCGATAGCCCGGAAGCGACGGATGAAGAACTGGCTCAGGCCAAGCCGTTCGCTGAGGTCTTCCCGGAGCTCGCAGAGGCTATGCGCCGCCACCGTCCTGCGCCGACGTAACCCTGACGCCCACCTTCACCCCGGCAGTTCCTCAAACGGATCCACCACCCTCACCGAGAACATCCCGAAGTGTTTCGTGTTCCTCGTCAGCACGACCAGCCCGTTCGCCGCTGCCGTGGCGGCGATGGCGGTATCCGGGAAACCTGGAGCTTGGCCGGCGGCGCGGGCGAGGTCGGTGAACTCTCCGGCCTTTCGGGCCTCGGGCAGGCCGAAGGGGAGGATGCGGGCGCCGTAGAGGTGCTCCACCGCGCCCCACCAGTCTGTGAGACGCTCGGCCTTGGCCGTCGAGCCCATGCGGCGGAGCTTGGCGACACCCGCCACCACCTCGGCCGCCGTGATGGCGGAGAGGTAGAGGTCCGCCGAGTGGCGGTCGAGCCAATCGACAAGGTCGGGCCGGGGAACGGGCGCCGCCAAGTCCGACAGGACATTGGTGTCGACGAGGTACATCAGCCGCCGAAATCCCGGAGTGGCGTTTCGTCGCGGTCGAGATCGCCCGGCTCAAAGCCCGAGGAGGCCAGCAGGCGGCCGAACGACGGCACCGCCGCAAGCCGTTCGTAATCGGCAAACGACAGGACGACGGCTTCCTTCCGTCCGTGCCGGGTGATGACCGACGGCGCGCCCGCGACAGCCTGATCGACCACCGCCGACAGGCTGGCCTTCGCGTCTCGCAACTGGATTTCGCGCATCTCAAGCCCTCCGTGACTACTATAGTCATTATAGGTGTGCGGGGGGATGAAGATCAAGCATGGGCACCGCAGGGAGAAAGGGGGAGCACGATATCGGCCGCTCGCTTCGCCGTCATGAGATCCTCTGCCTTCGCAGAGGAGGACAGCTTGATAATGGAGACAGCTTGAAGGTGGCGGCGGCTAGATAGTGGGAGCGACCAGATGGTGGGAGCGGCCCGATGGTGGGCGACGCCCTATCCATTTGTTCCAAATATATAATTCTGTCATTCTCTGCGAAGGCAGAGAACCTCAGGCCGAAAGGGGCAATCGGCCGCTATCGCGCTCCCATTACCGCAAAGAGGCGCCCTATATCTCCCCCTCGCTCCATCCTGCCTGAGATTCACCTTAAATTCACGAGTGAATTTAAGCCTGCCTTCGCAGAGAATGACAGATTGATAGGAAGCGGAGCGAGCTGGATTGGGTGGAACGCTCAAAGGAGGGAACCGCTCGCTCCGCCTTCCCGATTTACTTACCTGCGAGAGTTGAGGCGACATCCATTCGAGCTCTCCTCTCGGGACCTTGACTTTATCCCGGACCTCTCGCAGAAATTGAGCATGGTCGAACCGGACACCCACATTGTCTCCCGCTTGGCCGGCATCTCCACGGTGGGGTGCCGGGATGTCGACCACGCAAGCTGAACCAGCGGATCGCCAACCCTGGCCTCGCCCTCGCGGACGAGGTTTTTGGCGTTGGACGTGTGCCTCGTCCCCTCTTTTTCCAAGGACATGACCATGGCACAGAACATCTACGACAATCCCGAGTTCTTCTCCGGCTACACCCAGTATCCCCGGCAGGTGATCGGCCTCGACGGCGCCACCGAGTGGCCGACCGTGCGCGCCATGCTGCCGCCCATTGAGGGCAAGCGGGTGGCCGATCTCGGCTGCGGGTTCGGCTGGGCGTCGCGCTGGATGCGGGCGCAAGGCGCGGCGTCCGTCCAGGGCTTCGACATCTCCGAGAAGATGCTCGCCCGCGCCCGCCGGGACACCGACGACCCCGCCATCGCCTACCACACCGCCGACCTCGAAACGCTGGAGCTGCCCGAGGCGGCGCTCGACCTCGTCTACAGCTCGCTCGCCTTCCATTACGTCAAGGATATCAGGCGCCTGATGCGCACCATCCACGACGCGCTGGTTCCCGGCGGCGATCTGGTGTTCACCACCGAGCACCCGATCTACATGGCGCCGGCGCAACCGCGCTGGATCACCGAGGACGACGGCCGCAAGTCCTGGCCGGTCAACAGCTACTCGATCGAGGGCGAGCGCCGCACCGAGTGGTTCGTGAAAGACGTGCTGAAATACCACCGCACCATGGCCACCACGCTCAACACCCTGATCGAGGAGGGCTTCACGCTCCGCCAACTGAGGGAGTTCGGCCCGACGCCCGAGGAGGTCAGCCGCTCTCCCGACCTCTCCGAGGAGGAGCTGGAGCGGCCGCTGATGCTGCTGATTGCGGCGCACAGACCCTGACCCCCCAGCATCGAGCCGCCCGCGACGAAAGACGGGCGGCTCCCCGATTGCCCTTCCGGGTCTCAATCACCACCTACCCCGTCGACGCAACTTGCGTCTTCCCCATGGGATCGATCATGCGCTTTGCCGGCAATGTCATCTGGTTCGTGTTCGGAGGAGCCTTCACGGCGCTGTTGTGGCTGCTCGGTGCGGCGGTGTTCGCGCTGTCCATCGTCGGGCTGCCGCTGACGCGGGCGGCCATCGAGATGGCCAAGCTCAGCGCCTTTCCCTTCGGCAAGGACGTGGTCCACGTGCGCGAGCTCGACGGCAAGGGCGTGACGCCGGTCACCGCCGTCACCGGCACCGTCGGCTTCGTGTTCAACGTGCTGTGGCTCCTGACCTTCGGCCTGGCGCTCTGCCTGTCCTACCTCGCGCTCGGCATCGTCTACTGCCTGACGATCATCGGCATTCCCTTCGGCCTGCAGTGCTTCAAGCTGGCCGGCATCTCGCTGTGGCCGGTCGGCCGGCGCGTTGTCAGCATCGAACTGGCCGACGTCGCCCGCCGGCACGCGGCGGAGACCACCTTCACCCGCCGCCGCGCAGGTTGATCGACATCCGTCAGTTGCGAACTGGACGTTTTCCAATCTTAAGCCTGCGGCCGGAAAGCCACCACCCTGACGTTTCCGCTCTATTGCCAGACAACTTCGGACATGTATCCTGCGCCCGATGGCTGACATCGGTGTCGGAGGGTGCGTGCGGTTCGCGGCGAGGTTTCTTTGGTTTGCGCTCGGCGGAGCCTGGACGGCCTGCCTCTGGCTCGCGGGCGCCGCGATCTTCGGCCGGCTCCCAGGCGGTGAGCCGCTGTCCCGCGCCGCCATGGAAATGGCCGGCCTCAGCATCTCTCCCTTCGGTCGGGACGCCGTGCATGTCCGCGACCTCGGCGGACAGGAGGCGCCGACGACACCGGCCCGCCGCGTCCTCGGCATCGCGCTGGGCGCCGTGTGGATGCTGACCTTCGGCATGCTGCTCTCGGCCGCCTATCTCATCCTCGGCGCCCTCTGCTCTCTGACCGTGCGCGGCCTCCCCCTCGGCCGCCAGTGCTTCAAGCTGGCCGCCATTGCGCCCTGGCCGGCGGGGCAGCGCGTCATCTGCACCGATTTCGCCACCGTTCCCCGCCAGCAGGCGGCGGTGGAGCGCTTCGCCCGCGCCCGCCTTCGGCAGTCGGGCCGCGACGCGGGCCGGCCGGCCCGGCAGCCCTCCTTGGGCAGCGGCGAAACCGGCTGAACGGCCTGCCCCGCCGGAGCGGGACAGGCGCGGTCGTCAAGCCTTCAGGCCGAGCCAGTAACGGTGCAGCCCGTCGACGTCGCCACTGGTCAGAAGCGGCATGGCGCCGGCCAACGCCGCCTCGTCCCACTCCCACCACGCCATCTCCAGCAAGAGCGCGATCTGCCGGTCGTTGAAGCGCTTGCGGATCGGCTTGGCAGGGTTGCCGCCGACGATCGTGTAGGGCTCGACGTCGCGGGTGACGAGGGCGCGCGTGCCGATCACCGCGCCATCGCCCACCGTGATGCCGGGCATGATCACCGCCTCCGAGCCGATCCACACGTCGTTGCCGATCACCGTATCGCCGGCCGGGCGATAGCCGTTTTCGGCCCCGGCGAAGGCCGGCACCTCCGACATGAAGTGGAAGGGAAAGGCGCTGATCCAGTCGTGCCGATGGCCCTGATTGCCGGCCATGATGAAGGCGGCGCCCGAGCCGATCGAGCAGAAGCTGCCGACGATCAGCCGGTCGACGCCCTCGTCCGGCATCAGGTAGCGGGCGCAGTTCTCGAAGCCATGGCCGTGATAGTAGCCGGAATAGTAGCTGTAGCGGCCGACGACGATGTTGGGATTGGTGACCTGCTTGTCGAGGGTCACGCCCCGGAAGGGGCTTTCGAAATAGTTGTCCATGTGACGATCTCTGAATGTGTTGGGCAAACGTCAGCGGCGCGAGAGCTGAAGGGCTTCGCGCTCAGCCCCGATGCCTGGCTCGGGGCGTCATTCAGAGGGTTCGTCGCGTGGCTTTCACCGGGTCCTCGTTGGGCAACGACGGCAAGGGTAAGCCAAAGCGCGGTCCGGCGCAACCGCCGGCTTATCCCGCCACCGCTCCAGAAAAACAGCTCTGGCCCCTTGAAGAACCAAGATCGTCACCTATCTGTCATGCTGTGAGTGTACACACACCACTGACGCTTCTGATCTTTGACCACGGATGTACTGGCACTGATCATGGAGGCGTTGGAGAGAAGGTCGGGTTCGTCCCGGCCTTTTTGCTGTCTGCATGGTCGTTTGACCGGCGATAGCGCGGCTTATACCTCGAAATACACCTCCCCCCACAAAAGCAGCACCACAGAAGTGCGCCCACATCCCGCGACAGATTCTGCAAACAGGTACCTTGCATAAACAGGTAGCTTGTTATATCCATCCGATCAGAAACGGAGATGCCATGGCCGACTCCATCCTGGTTCAGCTCAGAAAAGGCGCGCTCGACCTGTGCGTCCTCGCCGTGCTCTCGAAGGGCGAGAGCTATGGCTACGAGATCGCCAGCCGGCTGGTCGCCGCCGTCGGCATGGGCGAAGGCACCATCTACCCGCTGATGCGGCGCATGCAGAACGACGGCCTCGTCGCCACCCGCCTCGTCGAGTCGAGCAGCGGACCGCCGCGCAAATACTACCGGCTCACGCCGCTGGGGCAGTCGGTGTTCGAAGCCCACCGCCGCGACTGGCAGAGCTTCACCGACGCCGTCGACACACTGCTTGAGGACCTGCCATGACCAGGGACGCCTTCCTGACCGCGCTGAGACATCAACTGGCCGGCCTGCCGTCCGACGAGATCGACGACATTCTGGCCGACTACGCCGCCCACTTCGCCGACGCCTCGGGCCGCAGCGAGGACGAGGTGGCCGCCGCCCTGGGCGACCCGGCCCGCATCGCCCGCGAGTTGCGCGCCGAGGCCGGCCTCCGCCGCTTCGAAACGCACTGGAGCGTGACGAACCTTCTGGCGGCCGCCATGGCGCTCGGCGGCCTCGCCATCGTCGACATCGTGGTGCTGCTGCCCTTGCTGCTGGTGACGCTCGCCGTCACCATCGGCCTTGCCGGCGCCCTGGCCGTCATCGCGGCAATCGCCGTCAACACCATGCTCGGCGCCGGCCTCCTGCCCTTCGGCGACCCCATGATGACCGGAGCGCTGCCGCGCTTCCTGATCGGCGCCGGCCTGTTGAGCTGCGTCGTCGGCGGTGGCGCCTTGCTGCTGATGATCCTCGGCGCCGGCGTCCGCCTGCTCGGCCGCTATGCCCGCCTGCATTTCCGCCTTGCGCGGCAGGACACCGTTGAAGGAACTGGAACATGACCGGAAAGCTGGCAATCGTCGCGACCACGGGCCTGATCGGCGGGTTCGCCCTGCTGGCGCTGGGCGTCGGACTGTCCGGGCACGGCTGGGCCGAAGCCCGGAAGCTGTGGGGCGTCCTGCCCTCCTCCTGCGCCGCCACCTCCGCCAACCGCGAGATCACGCTGCCCTTCACCTCCGGCTACGGCCTGCAGATCGACGTGCCGGGCTCCATCACCTACCGGCCGGGCGACAAGGCGGAAGCCGTCGTCCGCGGCGACCCCGCGCTTGTCGAGCATGTGCGGATCGAGGGCGGGCGGCTGACGCTCGACTGCGATCCCGGCTGGGGCGCATCGGACCTCGAGGTCGCCCTGTCGGGACCGCCGATCTCCGAATGGAAGATGCTCGGCAGTGGCGACCTGACGCTGACCGACATCGAGCAGCCCCAGCTGAACCTCAGCATCATGGGCAGCGCCGACATCGCCGCCACGGGAACCGCCGACGTCGTTTCGGTGAACATCATGGGGTCGGGATCGGCGCGCCTCAAGAACCTGACGGCGCGCTCCACCGAGGTCGCCATCCACGGCAGCGGCGATGCCGAGGTGAACGCCCAGTCGGAGGCCGCCGCCTCGATCTACGGTAGCGGCAACGTCGAAATCAGCGGCCGGCCAGTGATGCGGCGGTCGCAGATCCTGGGCAGCGGCCGCATCACCCAGGTGCCCTGACCGGAGCCGTAGCCCTACAGCTGGCTCCAGCCGCGCAGCAGCGTGTAAGCCGCCACCGCCATCAACAGCAGCCCCGCCGCCCGGCCCACCCAGACGGTGAGGCCGGGGTTGGTGACGAGCGCGTCGCGGCCGCGCGCCGCCGCCAGCGCCAGCCCGCCGTAGACGACGAACTGGGTGGCGACGGTCATCGTGCCCATTACCACCGCCTGCGGCCACAGCGGGCCGTAGACCGGCGACATGAACTGCGGGTAGACGGCGAGGATGAACAGCCACGCCTTGGGGTTCATCAGGCAGGTGACGACGCCCTGCCCGAACACCGCCCTCGACCCGGCAATGCCGCCATCCACCCGGTCGATGACGATGGAGCTGCGCGCCAGCGTCAGGCCGATCCACATCATGTAGGCCGAACCGGCGATCAGCATGGCGCCTGAGACGGTGGGGATCAGCCGGCTGAGCCCGGCCACCGCCACCGTGCCGAACAGCGTGTGGCAGACGCCGCCGGCCATCAGCCCCAGCGTCGCGGCGATGCCGGCGCGCCGGCCGCGCGTCAGGGCGTTGGCCAGCACGAACATCATGTCCATGCCGGGCACCACGATGATGCCGGCCAGCAGCAGGAAGAAGATCCAGAGGTTTTCGCCGTAGCTCATCAGCCGCCATCCCGACGGATCGGCGGCTTGTTGCCACCGATTCTCAGGCCGTCATGGCGTGCTGTCTAGAAGACCTCATCGCAGGAAACTGTCAGCTGAGAGGCGTCCCGAGGGTGCCCCGCTTGCCGGCAGCGACCGCCTCCATGCGGTCCTGCGTCACCACGCGCTCGTGGCGCTCGTCTTCGTTGCGGACGCGATACTGGAACTGGCCGTCCGACGGCGGCAGCGTCGCGGTGACGTGGTAGACCCCGGCGGCAGCGGCATGAAGGTAGCTGCGCCTCAGAAGCACGGCATCGCCGACATGGAAGACATGGCTGGGGGCGACAGATCCGGCCGGCGGACCCGATCGGCGTTGCGCGTCCATGGTCGTCATGATGTTTGCCTTCCGGTGAAGCGTTGACGGAAGCGGCTATCGCAAGTCGATACACCCAGGGAACAATCGACCTATACACGCCGCCATGAATTTATACCGCAGCGAAAGATGAAATACTTGATTTCGTCGCACGGCCCGAAATTCTAAAGGCTTGCCATGTCAGAAAATGGCAAGATTCAGGCACCAGGAATTCAGATTGACAGGCCAGTAATATGCACCCGCCACCAAATCGACACAAGGGCGAAAACGGATTTATTCTCAAAGGGTGGTCTTCTGGCGTGAAATATCATAAAAGGAAAGGGTGACGCTGATCGGAGGGTGCGCGTTGGGACCCCCTCCGTCTCTTCCGGACCCGCTCCACCCGCGCCGGCACGCTCGGTCGCTTCAGGGTGGACAGTCGGGCGGAACCAGTCGATCGCCGCCTTCGGGGGCGGCGCCATGCTCTCCCAAAGGATCGGATACTCAGTGCAGGTTCTCGTACGAGACAACAACGTCGACCAGGCTCTTCGCGTCCTCAAGAAAAAGCTGCAGCGCGAGGGCGTTCTTCGCGAAATGAAGGCGCACCGCGCCTATGAGAAACCCTCCGAGAAGCGCAAGCGCGAACAGGCCGACGCCATCCGGCGCTCGCGCAAGCTCGCCCGCAAGAAGGCCCAGCGCGACGGCCTGCTGCCGATGCCCAAGCCCAAGGTGCGCCCGGCCCGCCCGCGTCCGGCCGCGACGCCGGTGGCCGCGGCCCCGCAGTCCTGAGCGGGCGAACAGCCCCTGGTCCTTCGGCAGCGCCCACACGAGTGACCGCGAGTTTCAAACTCCACGCGTGCTTCCGTTCCTTGACCACGGACGGACCGGCCCTGATCATCGAGGCGCTTCAGAGAAGGCCGGGTTCGCCCGGTCTTTTTGCGATCTGCGCCATCACGAAGGTGCGCTCGCCGTCGATGTCCTCCCGCCACCGATCGTGGTAGGTTGCCAACCATGCACGAGGACAAGAGCTTCCGCGCCGCCGAAACCATGATGGGCATGAGCGATGCCGCATGGTCGCGGCACACCAACCCCTGGAGCGGCTGGTCGCGCCTGTCCGTCCTGCCGCTTCTGGCGCTCGCCGCCTGGAGCCGGGTGTGGATCGACTGGTGGGCGCTGGCGCCCGTTGCCCTCGTGCTCGCCTGGACCTGGCTCAACCCGCGTCTCTTCCCGCCGCCGGCCTCGACCGACAACTGGATGTCGCGCGGCGTCATCGGCGAGCGCATCTGGCTCGCCCGTAGCCGGGACCCCGCCCTTGCCCACCACCGGCCGGTCGTCCGGGCCCTGACCGCGCTCGGCATCGCCGGCGCGCTGCTCCTCCTCGCCGGCCTCGTCCTCCTCGACCTGTCGCTGACCGGCACCGGCCTTGCCGTCGCCATGCTCTCCAAGCTCTGGCTGCTCGACCGCATGGTCTGGGTCGAGCGCGACAGCCACGGCGATGGCGCACCCTGATCGGGGCCGCAACACAACGTCAAACAATGCCTTCGTTTCGCCCATCTCGCCGAAACAAAAAGCCACGAATCCGTGCGAACACTCGATCCTCCGACGTTTTTCCGAGGACATCGAGATGGTCAGCAGCGGTCGATCGGGGCGTTTCGCCTCCACGGTGATCTTCTGGCAGTGGGCGCTGGGCATCGGCGTCGGCGCCGCCTGCGCCGGCGCGGTCTTCGTGGTCGGCAGCCAGCAGGCCGCGCCACGCCTCGCCGCGACGACGCCGCCCTCCGCCGAAGTCGCCCAACCCTTCGAGGCCTCCGGCGTCGCCAGCGTCGGCGGAACGCCGCTCACCACCGCCTCGCTCGACCTGCCGATCACGACCGATCAACCGATCGCGCCGCTGCCGCCCGACAAGCCCGTCCTGAAACCCAAGAGCGCCGTCAGCACGATTTTCCGGGTGCGCGAGACGACCCCGGCCGGCGTCGCCCATTTCGACAGCTGCCTGCCCGCCTGCGAGACGCGCGATCCGCTGGCAGCCGGCGTGGCGCCGCCGCCCCTGCCCGCGGCCCTGCCGGTCGCTTCCTCGATGCCCGCCGCCCCGGTGCCGCCGCTGCCGCTCGAAGCTACCGGCGGCGAGCCCGTTCCCGCGCCGCCGCCGCGCGGCCCGCTCGGCGTCGCCCTCGACAAGGGCAAGGTGCTGGTCGACAGGGCGGAAGTCTTCTCCGGCGCCGTGGTCAAGGGCACCCGGCGGGCGGTCGACACCGCCGTCGATCTCGTCTGGTAAGCGGCCTCGATCCTATCCAGCGCCCTGCCGCCGCAACTGCGACGGCGGGTGGCCGAACCGGCGGCGGAAGGCGGCGGTGAAGTTGGAGAGGTGCGTGTAGCCGGCCGCGTAGGCGATATCGGAGATCGGCCGGTCGGTGAACATCAGCGCCTGCCGGGCGTCGTCGAGATACTTGTTGCGGATGAACTCGGCCAGCGAGCAGTTGTGCGCCTTGCGCACCAGTCGCTGCAGCGTCGCCGGGCTGGTGGCGAGTTCGCCCACCACGTCGGTCAGGCACAATTCGCAGCCGGGCTTGCGGTCGATGCACTTGACCAGCGCATAGAGCCGCTGCTGCTCGGTGGCCGTCAGCCCGCCCGGCGCGGCCACCGCGTCGGCGCCCGAGGCGAAGGTGTCGCCGAGCGCCTCCGAGACGATCGCCATGGTATGGCTTTCCAGCTGCATGGTGGCAAAGGCCGGCTTGCGGGCGGCGATGTCGAACATCTGCCGCACCAGGAATTCGACGCGCGAACTCGGCTGCCAGCGCCAGAAGCCGGGACGACCGTCGATCAGCGCCTGCAGGCCGGACGGCGTGTCGGCGAAGCCCTGCCAGCGCCTCAGCCAGTCGCGCGGCAGGCCGATCACCATCTTGTCGAGATACTGCCCCTTGCGCGCCGTGCGGCGCAGCCGCGCGCCCTGCCGGTGCGAGGCGATGATCGCCGAGGGCACCCAGCGCCCCTGTGCGGTGCGGCGCGGCATGGGGATCGGCTCGCCGTCGATCGACGCCTCGACGTGCCCTTCCAGGAAGATCTTGATCGACACCTCTTCCTTGAGCGGCACCTCCATCTCGAGGTCGCTGAGCTGCATGCGCCGACCGAAGTTGGCGTAGATGCCCGAATCCATGCGCACCGCGCCGACGAGCCCACAGGCCACCACCTCGTCGCCCTGCCGCCCGTCGTCCAGGAGTCGCACGCCCTGCGTGCGCAAGGCGCGCCGGGTCAAAACAGGGTTGCCGGAAGCGCTGGGCGAAGGGGTCGATACGCCGCTCAGGTGAGCCTCCTGCATAAGTTTCTGACCGG
>JAUVXG010000116.1 GCA_030603685.1 Pleomorphomonas sp. | reverse complement strand
GGTGTCGGTCACGACCATCGGGCGGCGGATGCCATGGGAAGCCAGCCAACGGCCGGCTTCGGCCGCGGTGCCCCGACCGAAGATCAGGCGAGGCGGCTGGATGAGATCGATCGGCGTTCCCAGCGCGTTCAGCGGGGCGATCATGGCTTGCCGTCTCCCTTGAGCCCGGTGACGCGCGTCGCCGCCAACCGAAGCGCATAGTCCACCGCCTCGAGCAAGCTCAGCTCGTTGGCAATGCCCTTGCCGGCGATGTCGAACGCCGTGCCGTGGTCGACCGAGGTGCGGATGATCGGCAGGCCGAGCGTAATGTTGACGCCGGACAAAGAGTCCCATTTGCCGGTCTTCGGATCGACGTTGAAGCCAAGCAACTTGACGGGGATGTGACCCTGGTCGTGATACATGGCGATCACCGCATCGAACTGGCCGGCGTGCAGCTTGACGAACACGGTGTCGCCCGGCACCGGCCCGACGACGTCGAGCCCCTCGGCCACGCACTGCGCGATCACCGGTTCGCTCACTTCGATATCCTGGCGGCCGAACAGGCCACCCTCGCCAGCGTGAGGGTTGAGAGCGGCGACGGCGATGCGACGGCGCGGCAGGCCGAGCCCCTCGAGCGTTTCCGCCGTGAGGTCGATGACGTAACGCAACCGCTCCGGAGTCAGCTTCTTCGGCACGTCCTCAAGGGCAATGTGAGTGGTGACATGGCTCACTCGCATATTGCCGTGGGCGAGCATCATCACCGATCCCTTGGCGCCCGTCAGATGAGCGAGAAGGTCGGTGTGGCCCGCAAAATGGAAGCCAGCCTTGTTGAGCGCTTCCTTGTTGAGCGGCGCCGTGACGATGCCGTGGATGCGGCCCGCCTTTGCCAGTTGCACCGCCTGCTCGACGGCGTGGTAGGCGAAGCGCCCACCGTCCGTCGACAGTACGCCAGGCAGGATCGGCTCCCCTTCGGGACAGGCCTGCAGCGCAGCGAGCCCCGGCCAGTCGCCATCCGCCTCCACCGAAGGAATGTCGAGTTCCGGCGCAAAGGTCCGACAGGCCCGGTCGAGCGCATCGTTGGAACCGATGACCAGAAGGCGCAGCTCGTCCGCGTCGAGCTGCGGCTTCAGAACCTTGCAGGCCTTGGCGATGATCTCGGGACCGACGCCGGCGGGGTCGCCCATGGTGATTGCCAGATGTGGGATCAACGGTGGTTCCTCTCGTATCCGGAAAGCGCGCGCTGCCGGCAATGTGGCGGAAGGCAGGAACCTCTCCTCCGGCCGCGTGACGCCGGAATCCCAGCCATCAAGCCGAAGTCGTCCGCGGCGCAACTCTTGAAACGGATTGCCGCTCGATCCTCTCTCCCCCCTCAGAAGACGCGTCATTTGATCGGTTGTCAATATGTTGTAAGATTACTGGTGTTTCCCCTTCTGCGGAAAGCAGCCATACCAACCTTGAAAGATAGGGAAATCAGCTCGGTTTCGGCCTTCTTGGTCATGGACCGCATCACCATCAACTTGTCAAAAAACGATCATGCGGGCGGAATTTCGGACCGGGATTTCCAGTAGCCCAGCCCAAGCCGGACATTCGACGGCAAGTATTTGCTTGTTCAATCAGTAGCCTGGGGGAGCGTCGAAACGGTCCCTCGTTCAGGGTTCCACCGTGAGCAAGACAGCCCGCGCCTTCATTTTTACAAGTTTATAACAAGTTCGAGCTGACGGGCCGGGCCGGCTTTCGTCGTTGCCAAACGCTCGTGCGCCCGTGGCGGAACGCGCCGCCTTGCCACGTGGTTGTTCATCGGGTTGTAGGAACCCTCCAGGCATGATGAAATCAGCCTGGGGACCGACGGGCGCCATTCATCGCCCCTGCAGGCGCCATGGGAAGGATCTGCTCCATCGTGACCGAGCCTCGGGACACACACCCCAGCACTTCGGACAAGTACCCTGACGACGGCCCCAGCGTCGAAGCGCTTTTGCATTTCCGGCCTCGTTACAACGACGAACCGGAAGACGTTCTGGATCGCGCGGGCTGGCGCCAGCGCCTGCGCCAGCTTTATGTCGGAACGGATCCGGTGGCGACCCGTTTCCAATGGGCAGTCGCGACGGTCGATCTCGTCATCATCGGCTTCTTCATCCTCAGTCCCGTCCTGCAGGACTTGGGCGCCTTCCTCTGGTTCGACTACGCCGTCGCGCTCCTGCTTGTCGCCGACCTGACGGCGCGGGCGGCGGCGGCCATCAGCATCGCTCAATGGCTCCGACGGCCGGCGGCCTGGGTGGACTTCGTCGTGCTTGCGACGCTGCTGGCCCCCCTTTGGCTCGCCAATCTCGGTTTTCTGCGCATCTTGCGTCTATGGACGCTATCCCAGAAAGGACTCTTCTGGCGCGCGCTCCGCCGGTATGGCTATCCGGAGTGGGAAGACGTCGGTCGGGCGGCGATCAATCTCGTAACCACCCTCTTCATCATCACAGGCTTCGTCTACACCGCCTTTGCGAGACCGGGCTCGGGTATGGAAGGCTGGGTCGACGCCCTGTATTTCACGGTGGCGACCGTAACCACCACAGGCTTTGGAGACATCACCCTCCCCGGCACCGCCGGGAAGCTGACCTCCATCGTCACCATGATCGTCGGCATTTCGCTGTTCGTGCGCCTCGCGCAGGCGCTGTTCCGACCCTACAAGGTCACCTTCCGCTGCCCGAAATGCGCCCTCATGCGGCACGAGCCGGACGCCGTCCATTGCAAGGCCTGCGGCCATCTCCTGGCAATCCCCGACGAGGGGGGCGGTTAAGTCGCCGAATGACACGCATGGACTGGTGATCGGTAACCCTCCGGCTGGACAAGCCTTCGTTTATCTCGCTTGATGCGCCAAATCATGGGCGCCGCTCCTCGAGCGGCGTATCATGCTCGCGCCCGCAACGAGGAACCGCCATGACCGAAACGCTGAGCCAGCTGCGCCGGATCGCGCAGAACCCGACCCTGAGCTTCAAGCAGAAGGAACATGCGCTCGCGGTCGAAGCCGAGAACATGCTGCCCTACGTGCTGCTCGACGCCGAGACGCGCGCCGCGCTCGACGCGCGCATCATCTGCGACATGTACGAGGGCAACGCCCCCTACAAGCCACGCTACGTGCTGCCGGACTACGAGGTGGTGCTGAAGAACGGGTCCGCGCATCTGGAACTGCCCAAGCCGGAAACCCTCGACGAAGCGATCAACACGCTGCAGATCGCCTATCATCACGTACCCTCGGTCACCGGCATGCCGGTGTTCATCGGCCATCTCGACGCGCTGCTGCTGCCCTTCTGCGACGGCGTTTCCGATAACGAGCTCTATCGCAAGATCAAGCTCTTCTGGCGCTACATCGACCGCGTTCTGCCCGACGCCTTCCTGCATGCCGACATCGGCCCCACCGACAATCGCGTCGCCCGCGCCATCCTGAAAGCCGACGCGGAACTGAAGCAGGTGGCGCCCAACCTGACCTTCCTCTACGACCCCGAGGTGAGCGGCGACGCCATCCTGAGGCTTTGCACCGACAACATCATCGCCTGTTCCAAGCCGCATATCGCCAACCATCCTGTTCATCGCGAAGTGTTCGACGAGCCGGGCTATGCCATCGTCAGCTGCTACAACGCCCTGCCGCTTCGCGGTGGCGCCGCATCGCTCGCCCGCGTCAATCTGAAGAAGGTGGCCGAGGCGAGCTCTGGCGAAGCCGATTTCCTAGACGTCCAGCTGCCGCGCTACGTCAACCTCAATGCCCGCCTGATGCGCGCCCGTGTCGACTATCTCTTCCGCCAGTCGGGTTTCTTCGACGGCAATTTCCTCGTTGAGGAAGGCTGGATCGATAAGGACCGCTTCACGGCCATGTTCGGCATCTTCGCCATGGCGGAGGCGGTCAACCACTTGCAGGATCTTGCTGGTCGCCCCGGCCGATACGGACACGACGCCGCTGCCAACGAACTCGGGCACCGCATTTCGGCGCGGCTCGCCGAACTGGTCGGGCGAGAGCCGATGGAGCATGTCTGGCGTGGCGTCGCCATGCTGCACGCCCAGGCCGGCCTGTCCAGCGACGCCGGCACCACGCCCGGCGTTCGCATTCCCTATGGCAGCGAGCCGGATCCGGTGAGCCACGTGCAGGCCCTCCTGCCGCACCACAAGCATTATCTCTCGGGGGTCTCGGAAATCCTCACCCTGGACGAGACCGTGCGGTCCAACCCGGAAGCGGTGTTCCAGCTTGCCAAGGGCGCCCTGCAGCTCGGCTTCCGCGAGTTCACCGCCAACGTGACCGGCAACGATCTGGTCCGCGTCACAGGCTTCATGATCCGTCTGTCCGACGTCAAGCTCTACAACGCGGCGAAGGGCTCACGCGTCAACACCACGGCGCTCGGTGCCGAAGCGGCCGAGACCGTGCACATTCTCGACCGCAAGCCACGCGTCGTCGGGCTGGAGCTGATGGCAGGTTCGGGTGTCTGACGGCGTCGCCGCCGTCAGCAAGTTCCTGACTTGGTCGGTGGTCGACGGGCCGGGAAACCGCTTCGTGCTGTTCCTGCAGGGCTGCAACTATCGCTGCGTGACCTGCCACAACCCGCATACCATCGGCGTCTGCAGCGACTGCGGCGCCTGCGTCGCCGTTTGTCCCTCCGGCGCTTTGACGAAGGATGGTCGCAAGGTCGTCCACGACCCGGGCCCTTGCATTTCCTGCGACAGCTGTCTGTCCGCCTGCCCGACCCGTGCCAATCCCATGGTGCGACGCATGACTGTGGGCGACGTGCTCGATCTTCTTCGCCGAAACGCGCCCTTCCTCAACGGCCTCACCGTATCCGGCGGCGAGGCGACATTGCATCTCGACTTCCTGATCGATCTGTTCACAGCCATCAAGGCAGCGCCGGATCTTGCCCATCTGACGCTGTTCATCGACAGCAACGGCAACCTGCCCGCCGAAGGCTGGCAAAGGGTTTTGCCAGTCACCGATGGCGTGATGCTCGACATCAAGGCCTTCGATCCCGAGCGCCATCGCCGTTTGACAGGCGCCGACAACGACTTGTCGCTCGCCTCGGCCAAGCTTCTTGCCGACGCCGGTAAACTCTACGAGCTGCGCTTCCTGCTGATTCCCGGCGAGACCGACCACCCCGAAGAGATCGCGGCGCTTTCCGACCTGGTGCATGAACTCGGTCCGGACACGCGCCTCCGCCTGAATGCTTTCCAACACCATGGCGTGCGCGGACCGGCTGCGACCTGGGCACCCATGCCACGCGCCGGCGTCGAAGCCGCGGCGGGCGTTCTGAAAGCCAGCGGCCTTGCGGAGGTGGTCTTGCCGTCGGTCTGGCTGCCCTGAGGCGACGAGGCCGGCGGCGACGAGCTGCATGATCGTCAATTGGCGGCATTCAATGAACTCTATGTCGGGCGTCGAATTTCCTTCGTCCGCCGGCTTGCCCATGGTCGACCCGAAAGACGCCGTCCGTCCGTCGAGGGAAATGCAAGACCATGCTGATGCACCATTTGCTCTACCGCGCCGCCGAGCGTGCGCCTGACAACGTCGCGTTCAACTGGGTCGACCGCGATGTGGCCCTGACTGCCTCGGAGGCAGTTGACAGCATGGAGAGGATGGCGGGGGCTTTGGCCCATCTCGGCGTCGCACCGGGAGATCGCGTGCTGATCTTCGCCCACAACGGCATGGACTATCTTCTCGCCATGCTGGGGAGCTGGCGGCTCGGCGCCATATCGGCCCTGGTGAATGTCAAATACGCCGACGATCTCGCCTATTATGTCGACGACCACCGACCCAAGGCGATCATCTACACGCACGACATGGAAGGGCCGGTGAAAGCCGCCGCAGCTGCCGTGGGGTGCGTTTCCCATCTCATCTGCATGGACGGGCCTCAGGACGGCGCCCATGCATTGCCCGAGCTTCTGGCGGCCCGCTTCACGCCGCCCAACGATCCCGAGGATGCCTCGGCGATCGCCCATCTGTCCTACACATCCGGCACGACCGGCAAACCCAAGGGCGCCTGTCTCGCCCATGAACCGACGGTGACCGCCGCCCGCTGCATCGGCGAGCGATTGCGCATCCGGGCAGACGATCGCTCTTTCGGGCCAACCGCTCTTTCGAGCTCCTACCAGCTGGTCGCCAACCTTTTGCCACCAATGGCTGTGGGTGCCACCGTCAACGTCATGGGCAAGTGGACGCAAGCGAGCGGCTGGGAAGCACTGGAACGAACCGGCGCCACCGTCTTCGTCGGCAATCCCGTGGTGCTGACCGAGCTTCTTGAGGAATCGCAGGCACGCGGCCGTTTGCCGTCGCCGCTGCGCTTTGGCCTCTCGGGCGGCGGACCGGTACCGCCGACGCTGCGGAAGGCCTTCCGCGACGTGTTGAAGCTGCCCTTGGTGGAAAGCTTCGGCCAGAGCGAGATCGGCGGCTTCTTCGCACTCGGCTTCCCAGAACTCGAGCCGGACGACACCAAGCTCGTGCGCATCGGGCCGGGCACCCCCGACAAGGAAGTGGCGATCCTCACCACCTCCGGCACACGCGCCCCGATCGGCACCGTCGGCGAGATCTGCCTGAGGGGCGGCTTCATGGCGGGCTACTGGGGACGGCCGGAAAAGACGGCCGAAACGACGCGCGGCGGCTGGCTTCATTCGGGCGATCTCGGCAGCATCGATGCCGATGGTTATGTGACCATGCGAGGCCGGGTCGCCGAACTCGTTACAGTCGATGGCGTCGACTGGTTCCCGCGCGACGTCGAAGAAGCGCTCGCCACCCAGCCCGGCGTCTTGCTGGCCGCCCTGGTCGGCATTCCCAACCCGAGGGGTGGGGCGACGCCGATAGCCTTCGTCACCGAGCGCCCCGGCCAGACGGTCGACCCGATCGCCCTCAAGGCGGCGATTGCGCCTCTCGTTTCCTATGACCTGACGCCCCTCGTCATCCGCAAGGCGATAAGCCTGCCCATGACGCCGACCGGCAAGATCGCCAAGGCGACCCTCGCCGCCGAAGCGGCCGTGTGAGCTCTCCCATGACCTCCTTTTCCTGGTGGAACCTTTCGACCGCCGACTTCGCCGATCGCGATCTCTCGAAAACCATCGTCGTGCTGCCCGTCGGCGCTGTCGAACAACACGGGCCGCACTTGCCGGTCCGTGTCGACGCGGCAATCAACGCCGGCGTACTCGCCGACGCGCTCGGCAAGCTCGCCGCCAACGCCAACGTGCTGGTCTTGCCGCCGCTCCCATATGGCAAATCCGACGAACATCTGGCCTTTCCCGGCACCATCGCCGTATCGGGCGAAACGTTGGCGCGAATCTGGTTCGAGATCGCCGAGAGCGTTCATCGGGCCGGGGTGCGCAAGCTGGTGTTCTTCAATGCCCATGGCGGTCAGATCGCCCTGATCGACATTGTTTGCCGCGACATCCGGGTGAAGCTCGGCATGCTGGCGGTCGCTTGCTCGTGGTTCCGCATCACGGCGGTCGACGACATCATTCCGGCCGCGGAGGCGGCCCACGGCATCCATGGCGGCGACCTTGAGACCAGTGCCATGCTGCATCTGCACGGCGATCTCGTCGCCATGAACAAGGCGGAGGATTTCGTGCCGCTGACGGTCGAAATCGAGGCCTCCGGCAGCCTGCTCACGGCCGAGGGCGCCGTCGGCTTTGGCTGGCAGGCGCAGGATCTTCATCCCAAGGGTGTTGCCGGCAACGCCAAGGCAGCGACCGCGGAAAAGGGACGGATCATCGTCGATCGCGCCGGCTCCGCCTTCGTCTCGCTGCTTGCCGATGTCGCAGCGTTCGATCTTGACCGCCTGACACCCAAAACCGCCTTTTCCCGCTGAAAGGATCAGGCCTCCGCCGCCAGCCTGCGCAGCCGTCGGCGGCGGTAAACCTCGCTGAGGCCGACCAGCAGCGCGGTCAGCGCCAGAACGACCACCTGCATGGCGTTGAGGTCGGGCCTTAGCTCGCGACGAAACTCCGAGGCGACCATCAGCGACAGCGGCTGCGTCCGGCCGGCGAGGAACATGGCGATGGTCAGATCGGCCAGCGACAGGATGACGCCGACCGAATAGGCCCCCGACAGGGCCGGTCGGATCTGCGGGAGCAGCACGCGCAGGAACGCCTGCCAGGGGGAGGCGCCAAGATCGCGCGCCGCTTCGATCAGCCGTCGATCGAAGCGTACCATCACCGCCGAGATCAGTGCCGTGGCAAACGGCAGCGCCACCAGCGACTGCGCCAGGATCAGCGCCGTGGCGCCGCGCTCGAAGCCGACGCGGCTCATGATCATCGCCTGGGCGATCGACAGGACGCTCTTCGGCACCAGGAAGGGGGTCAGCAAAAGAATGGCGAACAGACCGCGCCAACGGAATCCGGGAGCCGTCAGGGCGAGGGACGCCATCAGGCCGAACAGCATGGCGAGAATTCCGACCGGCTGAGCGATCAGAAAGGACGTGACGAATCCGCTGAGGAAATTGTCGTTCTGCGCCAGCTCCCGATACCATTGGAGCGTGAAGCCGCTGAGCGGGAATGCCATCAGCGCCGAGTCGTTGAAGGAAAACACCGCCAGCACGACGAGTGGCAGATAGAGAAATCCAGCCGCGACGATCAGTACGGAAAGTCCGATTCGTCCCATCACGCCCTCCCGATCACGGCGCGTGCGCCCTTGAGGCGCAGCAACAGCCCGGCCATGGCAGAGGCAACAAGGAACAACGTTGCCAGCAGCGCCAAGGCAAGTGCCGAGGCGAGCGGCCAGTCGAACGCCGTGCCGAAGAGATTGTCGACGAGCGCCATAGCGGTAGCCCCCGACGTGCCGCCCAGAAGGCTGGGCGTCAGCATCTCGCCGGCCGAAAGCGCGAAAACGGTGAGGCTGCCGGCAGCAAGCCCCGGCGTGGTCAGCGGAAAGATGACGCGGAAGAAGGCGTCGACCGGCCGGGCGCCGAGATCGCGAGCCGCCTCGATCAGTCGCCGGTCGACCATCTCGGCCGACACCCAGATGGCGAGCACCATGAAGGGCAGGTTGTTGTAGGTGAGGACAAGACCGATGGTGAACGGCGAGAACAGGAGAAACTTCAGCGGTTCGTCGATCAACCCCAGCCCTAGAAGCAGCGTGTTGACCAACCCCTCGCCGCCCAACACGATCCGCCAGGCGTAGATGCGGACGATCTCGCCGGTATAGAGAGGCGTCAGCAGCACGATGATGGCAAGCCCTTTTGCCGAGGTGGCGAGGCGCGTCAGGGCCAGCGCCACCGGAAAGCCGAGAAGGGCCGTGAACACGGTGGTCGCGACGCCCGACAGCACCGCCTTGCCGATCAGGAACCAGTCGGTCGTCGACGTGGCGAGATCGCCCCATGCCCGAAACGAGAAAGCCGGGATCAGATCGAAGTCTTCCACTTCGTAGAAGCTGAAGGCAACGAGAACGGCCAGCGGCGCTATGCAACCGGCCATGATCGCCACCGCCACCGGCAGCGCGAGATGGCTCTGGCGGAAGGTCATGTGGCGATTCTCGTGATGAAGCTGTGGTCGGCGTCGAGCCAAAGGGCGACCGATGTTCCGGCGGCATGAGGCGCCTCGGCTGCAAAACGCAAAGGTATTCCGGCGACCTCCGCCTGAACCATGTTTCGTTCGCCCTGAAAGACGCAGTTGTTGACGATGCCGCTGAAGGTTGCCGGTCCTTCGCCGCGCGTTGAAAGCAGCTCGGGCCGAATGACCAGCATGGCGGCCTCTCCACCGGCAAGACCGTCGGCAACCGGGGCCGTAATATCGCCAAGCGGGGTGCCGATTGTCGCCATATCGCCACGACGTTCCAGGATCCGCCCCTCCACCAGCGTCGAATTGCCGATGAAGTCCGCGACGAAGCTGTCGGCCGGGCGACTGTAAATCGTCTGGGGATCGGCCTTCTGGGCGATGCGGCCCTTGTTCATCACGACGACGATGTCGGACAGCGCAAAGGCTTCCTCCTGATCGTGCGTCACGTAGACGAAGGCGATGCCGAGGCGTCGTTGCAGCGCTTTCAGTTCGATCTGTAGATGACCGCGCATCTTGCGATCGAGGGCCGACAGCGGCTCGTCCAGCAAGAGCAGACGCGGTTCGGCAATGATGGACCGCGCCACGGCCACGCGCTGTTGCTGCCCGCCGGACAGCTGGTGCGGATAGCGGTCGCCGAAGTCGGTCATGTGGACGGCTTCAAGTGCCCGTCGCACACGCGCCGGAATGTCGGGAACGCCGCCCCTGAGCTTCAATGCAAAGGCGACATTCTCGTTGACGGTGAGGTGGGGGAAAAGGGCATAGGACTGGAAGACCGTATTGACCGGGCGCCGTTCGGGCGGCACGCCGGCAAGCGGCGTGTTGTCGAGACGCATGTCACCGGCATCCGGCGTCTCGAACCCGGCGATCATCCTGAGAACGGTTGTCTTGCCGCACCCCGAGGGACCGAGCAACGTCAGGAACGCCCGCTCCGGAACGTCGAGGTCGATGCCATCCACCGCGGTCGAGCGTCCGAATGTCTTGACGACACCGCGCATGGCCAGAAGCAGCGGCGACAAGGCCGGCTCCGTCCGCTTTTCCATCCTGCTGTTCACCAATATAGCGTCCTGGTCTCCGAGGCCGGACGGTTCCCGCCCGACCTCGTTTGACAAGCAAATCCCGCACCGCATGGTCTTCTGCGGAGGACGCGGGCGATGGATCAGGCCGCCTTGACCTCGTTCCAGACCTTCAGCCACTCCGAGTAGTTCTCGGGGGCTTCCGGCCACATGAAGTTCTGCATGACCGAGAGGTCGTCGATGAAGATGGCTTCCTGCTTCTCCGGTGTGAGCTTGTCGCGGATGATCGAGGAAGTGGTGGCATAGTTGCCGATCTCGGCGATGGTGGACGCATAGTCGGCGCCGAGCAGGTAGTCGGCGAACTTGTAGGCGGTCTCGATCTTTTCCTCCGGCAGGCTCGACGGAATGGCGAAACAGTCGCACCAGCCCATGATTCCGGCCTTCGGCTTGGCCATCGCCACCTTCATCTTGTCCTTCAGCGCGTCATAGGGCACGCGCCAGGAGAAGGCGGCCGTCACTTCGCCGGTGGCGATGAGGTTGGTGAGATCGCCGATGGTCTGCCAGTAGGTCCTGAGCAAGGGTTTCTGGGCGATCAACGCCTTCTTCACCTCGGCGAGTTCGTCGCTGGTAAGCAGGAAAGCGCGGTCGCGCGGAATACCGATGTGCAGGGCGGCGATGGCAATCGATTCGAGGGCATAGTCGCGCATGGCGAGCTGCCCCTTGAACTTCGGGTCGAACAGCGTCGAGTAGGTCGGTTCCTCGGTGTGGATGTCCGCCCGATAGACGATGGGGTTGAGACCCCAGAGATAGGGGATGGCGTAGGTCTGGCCATCTTCGCCCTTGACCTTCTCGGTCGCCTTGAACACGTCGTACATGTGGGCAAGGTTCGGCACCTTCGTGAGGTCGAGCGGCATCAGCTCGCCGGCCTTGATGTAGCGCCGGGCCTGGTTGAGCGACGGATTGACGACGTCCCAGTCAGCCGCCGAGCCGGTCTTCAGCGCCGCGAACTGCGCATCCTCGCTCGACAGGAAGGAGAGCTTGACCTTGGTGCCGGTCGCCTTCTCGAAGGCTTCGACATATTCGGGATGACCGTTGGAGTCCCAGGTCGCCCAAACGATTTCCGAAACGGCGGCGGAAGCCCGGCCCATCGGACCGAGGAGCGAAAGCCCGGCTCCGGCGGCGAGCCCCCCGAGCATCTGGCGACGGTTGAGAATGAAGCGCTGCATGTGAAACCCCTCTTCGCTTGCGGTCAGGCGGTCCTGTTCCCCTTGTTTTGGCGAAGTTTGCATTGGTCTCACCGGCAGCGTCCATTCGACGGCCGCAATAGACACTATAGGCGGACGCCAAGTCGGGACGCCTTTGACCGCGAGAAATCTCCGCTAAGATAGCCGGCGATGCCCTGCTTGTTCCGGACCGCCATGCCGCTTCCCGATCTCGACCACGAAGCCCACCTTCGCCACGCCTTTGCCGTCGCCGCCAAGGCGGCCGACGCTGGCAGTCATCCCTTTGGCGCCATGCTGGTCAGTGGCGACGGAACGGTGTTGATGGAACAGGGCAACGCCTATCTGCCCGATCACGACATGACCGGCCATGCCGAGCGCGTATTGGCGACCCGGGCATCGCAGCGCTTCCGACCCGCCGAACTGGTGGACGCCACGCTCTATTCGTCTGCTGAACCATGCGCCATGTGCGCCGGAGCTGCCTATTGGGCAGGCATTGGCCGCATCGTCTATGGGCTTTCGGAAAGCAAGCTGAGGCAGATCACCGGCAATCACCCGGAGAACCCGACGCTCGACCTGCCCTGTCGGCTGGTGCTGGAAAGCGGTCAGCGAACCGTCGAAGTGATCGGCCCGATGCTGGAAGACGAGGCCGCAGAGCTCCACCGGGCTTTCTGGGCAAGCCGCTGAAGCGCCATCATTCGGCAGCGACGCGCAGTATCTGCGGCACCGAATCGGCCGAATCGCGGAGCGCCGAGACGGAGGCCTTCACCAGATGCCGGAACCAGATATGGGCCGGCGAATGGTGCTTGCAGTCATGCCAGAGCAGATAGAAGTCCATGCGGCCGAACTCGACCGGCGCATCGATGACGGCAAAATCGCCGCCTTGCGCCATTTGCTCGGCAAACGGCGCTCCTGTCGTGAAGACCAGATCGGAGCCGGCCAGCATGTGAGGAACGATGGCATACTCGGGCACCGAAGCGGCGATCTGTCTGCTGAGCCCGAGTTCCATCAGGCGGCCGTCGATCGGACTGTACTGCTTCATGACGTCGGCCGAAGGCGACAGGTGTCGCTCCGCGAGATAACGATCCATGCTGAGCGAACCGATGGTACCGGCAAGCCGGTGATCGGCGGCCACCACGCATTTGATCGGTGTGGAAAGCAGCGGCGCCAGGCGCAGTTGTTCCGGCGGCCGTGGCCAGTTGCCGACGACGAGATCGAGCGATCCGTCGGCAAGATGGCCCATCAGGTCGTCATGCCCCGGCAGCGTCGCAATATCGATCGACGCCTTCGGCGCCTCCTCGGCAAGCCGGGCAAAGATCCGAGGCAGGAACTCGGCGTCCAGACAGTTGGCAGCAGCGATGCGAAACCTTCGTTCGGTCCGCTCGGGCTCGAAACTGGGTGGCGGGGCCAGAAGAGCATCGATATCGGCGAGGAGACGCTGCAATGTAGCCCTGAGCTCCAGGCCGCGCTCGGTGGGCACAAGCGAGCTGCCCGAACGCACCAGGATCGGGTCGCCGATCAGTTCGCGAAGCCGCTTCAGCGCCAGGCTGACGGTCGGTTGGGTCTGGCCGAGAATCTCGGCGGTGCGCGACACGCTGCATTCGGTCACGAGCAGAAGAAGGGTCCGCATCAGGCGGACGTCGAAGGCGCCGTTGACGGGCTCCATGGACGGTTCGATCCTCGATAGAGGGAAGCAACAACGTCCCTGACGAAGCACCAAGCGTGCCAAGCCGAAAATCAACCGCCGATCGATCAGGCCGACCTGCAAGCGCAATGAGGGAAAATGGCGGAGAGGGAGGGATTTGAACCCCCGATACCCTTGCGAGTATGCCGCATTTCGAGTGCGGTGCAATCGACCACTCTGCCACCTCTCCGCGGTGCTTCTGGGATGCGATCCCGGTCGAAAGCGGCGCGGACCATAACCGCGAGCAAAGCCTCTGGCAAGGGGGTGCCAGACGTCCATCATCGGTTTTTTGACCGGCGCGGAAACACTTTCGGCGGTCTGCGGGCCAACATCCGGCCGAAACGCGGGCCTTCTGGCGTTGACCGGCGAAGCCTTTCCGTGTACGGAGATGCCGGCTGAATGGGAGCCTGGTCCATCGTCCGGGATTTTCTGTTTTGTCGAACAGTCGCGCGCTCGAAAGACGCGGCGCGGCCAAGAACCATATGAAGAAGGACTGGCATGACCATGTTCGCAGTTATCAAGACCGGCGGCAAGCAGTACAAGGTTGCCGTTGACGACGTGTTCAACATTGAGAAGATCGAGCTTGAGGACGGCGCCGCCGTCACCTTCGATGAAGTGCTGGCCGTCGGTTCCGACGCTGGCGTCACCGTTGGCGCCCCCACCGTTGCCGGCGCCACCGTCGTCGCCGAGGTGGTCGAGCAGACCCGTGGCCCCAAGGTGATCTCCTTCAAGAAGCGCCGCCGCCAGAACTCCAAGCGCAAGCGCGGTCACCGGCAGCTTCTGACCACGGTCAAGATCACGGCGATCAACGCCGCCTGACGAAATTCCGTTCCGGCTCACTGCTGCCGGAACCTGACCCGACCACCGTCCATCAAGGTGTCGAGCGCCGAACAGCTCCGCCAGTGGACGATACGACAGACAGGAGACTGAAATGGCTCATAAGAAGGCAGGCGGTTCGTCCCGCAACGGTCGCGATACGGCCGGTCGACGCCTCGGCGTGAAGAAGTTCGGCGGCGAAGCCGTCATTCCCGGCAACATCATCATTCGCCAGCGCGGCACCCAGTGGCACCCGGGTACCAACGTTGGCATGGGCGTCGATCACACGATCTTCGCCCTGACGGAAGGCAACGTGTCCTTCGCCACGAAGAGCAACGGCCGAGTGTATGTCTCGGTCGTACCGACGGCGGTGGCAGCAGAGTAAGCCGGATGGAGCGAAAGCGACCCGCCGGCGTCCCACGGACCCGAGCGGATCGCGCTCCCAGCGCGCGATGTGACAGGGGAAGTGGGACACCACTTCCCCTGATTTCATTTGGAGCGCGAGGAGAGCCCCATGTCGGAGCTGAGCGAGACCGAAGAACCTGACAGTCCCTGCGGCTGGCCGTTGATGGCAGCGGTAAGGCCAGCCATTGAGACGCGACGGCTCATTCTGAGACCGCCAACAGACGAAGATGCCGAGACGATCTCCCGGCTCGCCAACTCGGCCGCGGTTGCCCGCAACCTCGTCGGCATGCCCTACCCCTATCGCATCGAGCATGCGCGCGCCTGGCTCGCCGAGCCGGTCGATCCGCGTGGTCAGCGTCATCTCATCTGCCGCAAGGGCTTCGACGCGGCGCCGACACCCATCGGCGTTCTGACGCTCGACATGCATGGGCGCATCGGCCCCGGCTGGATCGGCTGCTGGCTCGGCGAACGTCACTGGGGACAGGGCTATGCGACCGAAGCCTGCCATGCTGCGATCGATTATGCCTTTCTTCACCAAAGGCATGAGAGATTGTTGTTCGCCTGTCGGGTTACCAACCAGACGGGCCGGCGGGTGATCGAGAAATGCGGTTTCCAGATGGTGGCGCAGGAGTTGGCCTCTGCAGTCGGCAGCGGCGTCGCGGTAGCCATCGACCGTTTCCGCATTGATCGCAGCACGTGGGAGAGTATCAGGGCCTGGGAACCGTTGCGCGTTCACGATCGCGAGGCCGAACGAGCCGAGTGGGGAGAACGGCGCGCCGAGTTTCAGGCTCCGGTGGAGCGAATTTGATCTGACATCGGGCGGCCCTTGCGCTACCGGTCAACGGTTCGACGTCTCCATTGGAAACAAAGCGTACTAGTGGTTTGTGTACCGCGTTCATTGCGAAGGCCCGCATCGTCGACGCGAGCGCCGGGATGGGACCACTAGAGAGTG
>JAUVXG010000083.1 GCA_030603685.1 Pleomorphomonas sp. | reverse complement strand
CGACCGGCTCCAGCGAGGAAATTACCGGCACGATCCTCAAGGAACTGGCGTCGCGCGAGGAGATCGTGCTGGCCACCAAGGTGTTCTTTCCGATGCGGCCGGGGCCGAACGGCCATGGCCTGTCGCGCAAGGCGATCCTCGGCGAGATCGACAACAGCCTGAAGCGGCTCGGCACCGACTATGTCGACCTCTATCAGATCCACCGCTTCGATCCTTTCACGCCTGTGGAGGAGACCATGGAGGCGCTCCACGACGTGGTGAAGGCCGGCAAGGCCCGCTACATCGGGGCGTCATCGATGTTCGCCTGGCAGTTCGCCAAGATGCAGCATGTTGCCGAGCTCAACGGCTGGACCAAGTTCGTCTCGATGCAGAACCAGCTGAGCCTCGTCTATCGCGAGGAGGAGCGCGAGATGATGCCGCTCTGCCGCGATCAGGGCGTCGCCGTCATCCCCTGGAGCCCGCTCGGCGGCGGCAAGCTGACGCGCCCCTGGGGCACCGAGACCAAGCGCAACACCACCGACCGCCACAACAAGGGCATGTACGACCGCACCGAGGGAAATGCGCCCGAAGTGGTGGCGGCCGTCGAGAAGGTAGCGAAGGCGCGCGGACGCTCCATGGCCGAGGTGGCGCTTGCCTGGGTGCTGCAAGTGAACGGCGTGACGTCGCCGATCGTCGGCGTCAGCCGGATGGGGCACCTCGACGACGCCATTGCCGCCCTCGATCTCGTCCTCGATGCCGAGGAAGTCGCCGCCCTTGAAGCGCCGTACCAGACCTTCATGGTCACGTCGCTCTAGGAGCCGCATAGCCGGCTTGCCGATGGACAGCGGTGACTGGACAGGCTTTGCTTGTTCTGTTCCCGTGATCGCGCGACGAAGGAGGTCCCTTATGACGAAGCCGCTCAGCATTCCCGATCTCGCCGGCAAGGCCGTGCTCATCACGGGGGCTTCTTCAGGCATTGGCGCAGCCCTGGCTCGCGCCTTTGCCGAGCAAGGGGCGTCCGTTGGCGTTCATTATAATGCGTCCGCCGCCGCCGCCGAGGCGCTTTGCGCCGACATCCGCGCCGACGGTGGCAAGGCGACGGCCGTTCATGGCGACGTCACCAAGCCGGCCGAGGTTGCCCGGGTGGTCGAGGAAACGGCCATGGCCTTCGGGCGGCTCGACGGCCTCATCAACAATGCCGGCGGCATGGTGGCGCGCATGCCCTATGCCGCCTTCGACGAGACGGTGTTCGACGAGGTGATCGGCCTCAACGTTCGTTCCGTGCTGGTGGCTTCCCATGCCGCATTGCCTTTCCTCAAGGCACAGCAGGGATTCATCGTCAACACCACGTCGATCGCCGCCCGCACCGGCGCCAGCCTCGGCGCCGGTCCCTACGGTTCGGCCAAAGCGTTCATCGAGAACGTGACGCGCGGCATGGCCAAGGAGTTCGCGCCCTTCGGCGTCCGCGTCAACGCGGTGGCGCCGGGAATCGTAGAGACGCCATTTCATGAGCGCTATTCCGATCAGGCCTATCTGGAAGCGATGCGCGTCACCATCCCGCTGCAGCGCCTCGCCAAGCCGGAAGACATGGTCGGGCCCTACCTGTTCCTCGCCTCCGAGACCCTGTCCGGCTACATGATCGGGCAGGTCCTCGAGGCGAATGGCGGTCAACTGATGACCTGATGCCGTACCGCGATGTCAGGCGCCTGAAACTTCGGAGACAATGATGGGAAGCAAGATCGTCTTCACCGGCGGCTCGGGCAAGGCCGGCCGCCATGTGGTGCCCTATCTCGAGGGAAAGGGGCACGACGTCTTCAATCTCGACCTGAAGCCGCTCGATTGCCCCGGCGTGACGACGCTTGCCTGCGACCTGACCGATGCCGGGCAGGTCTATAGCGCCCTGTCGATGCATTTCGATTTCGGCAGCCTCGCCAGCGGTTCCCGCCCGGTGCTGCCCGATGCGGTCGTGCACTTCGCGGCGGTGCCGCGCATCCTGCTGACGCCCGACAATCACACCTTCCAGACCAATGTGATGTCGACCTACAACGTCATTGAGGCGGCGATGAAGCTCGGCATCCGCAAGGTGATCATCGCCTCGAGCGAGACGACCTTCGGCGTCTGCTTTGCCGAGGGCGACAAGGACTTCCATCAGTTCCCTCTGACCGAGGACTACGACACCGACCCGATGGACAGCTATGGCCTGTCCAAGGTGGTGAACGAGAAGACGGCGCGCGCCTTCGCCATGCGTTACAACGCCGACATCTACGCGCTCAGGATCGGCAACGTCATCGAGCCGCACGAATACGCCAACTTCCCCGGCTTCATGGAAGACCCGCTGACGCGCAAGCGCAACGCCTGGAGCTATATCGATGCCCGCGATCTCGGCGAGATCGTGCATCTTGCCGTCGGCAAGGACGGGCTGGGCTTTCAGGTGTTCAACGCCGTCAACGACACGATCACGGCCCGCGAGCCGACGGAGGCCTTCCTCAAGAAGGTTTGTCCGAACACGCCCCACAGTCGCCCGCTCGTCGGGTATGAAGCGCCGATCTCCAACGAGAAGATCCGCAGCGTGCTGGGCTTCAAGGAGCAGCACGACTGGCGAAAGTACGTGAGCTGACGGCGGCGGAAGGAGAGGGGCGGCGCTTCAGGCCGCTGCCTCTTTCTCGTCTTCGACGTTGGGGGACGCGATCAGCAGATCCATGAAGGCCTTCGGCGCGCCGTCGAGGATGACCTCGTCGCCGCTGCCGGCGAGCGAGGCAACCGCCAGCTCCCAGCACATCTGCGGTTCGGCGAGACGGACGACGCCGAGCGTCTCGGCCTCCGCTTCGGCGATCGCCTCGGGGACCAGCGCGACGCCGAGCCCTCGCGATACCAGTTCGATCAGCGTGCCGAGGTCATTCACCTCGAAAGCGACGCGGCGATCGACGCCAGCATGGCGGAAGCCCGTGTCGACCAGTTGGCGCGTACCCCATGCCTGCTCGAAATCGACGAAGGGCTCGTCGCGGAAGGCCGAAAGCGGAACGTCGGTACGGCCGGCCAGCGGATGATTCTTCGAGCATATGGCGACGAGGTATTCGCAGGCGATCATCTTGGTGGCGATGCCGCGCGGCGCCTCGATCAGCGGCACGATGGCGAGGTCGATGGCGCCGGACCGTATCTTGTCGACGAGATGGTCGGCATTGCCCTGGCAGAGGCGGACTTCGATACCGGGGTAGAGTTCGTGGAACGAGGCAAGAAGGGCCGGCAGGTCGACGAAGGCCGGCAGGCTCTGCACCGTGCCGATGGCAAGGCGTCCGCGCGTCAGCCCCTGTACGGCGGCAACCGCGTCGCGCGCTTCGCGTACGGCTTCAAGGGCGAGGCGCGCCTTGTCGAGAAAGACACGGCCGGCGGCCGTGAGCTGGACCTGGCGCGTGTTGCGCATGAACAGCTTGGCGGCAAGTTCCTCTTCAAGCGCGCGGATCGATGTCGACAGCGCCGACTGCACGATGTTGACGCGGCGAGCGGCGCGGGTGAAGTGCATCTCCTCGGCGACGGCGACGAAATGCTGCAGTTGGCGTAGTTCCATTTGGGTCCGCTTTATTGTGCTTATGAAGCGATCAATACATATCGCGCATTCGGAATGGAAGATTAAAAGTCCGGCAGTCCGGCTTGTCGAATGAGTGCGGCGCGGCTGGACCCGCCAGGATGCGCGGTGTATGCAAACCGCCGTCAAAGACGCGCTGCCGCGACCGGAGTCCCAACCGATGTTTTCACGTGCCCTGCTGTTCGACATGGATGGAACGCTGACCGACAGCGACCCTTTCCACCACGAGGCCTTCGTGGAGTTCGGCAGGGCCTATGGGGTCGACATCGATGAACCGACCTTTCTGAAGTATGTTTCCGGTCAGGCCAATTCTTTGATTTTCAAGAATCTTTTTCCGCATGTCGCGGAGGCGGAGCACCCGCGCCTTGCCGACGAGAAGGAAGCGCTGTTCCGGCGGCTGATCGTCGGTCGGCTCCAGCCGATCGATGGATTGATCGATGTGCTGAACTGGGCTGTGGAGCACAAGGTCGGGCTGGCCGTCGTTTCCAACGCGCCGCGTCCCAACGTGAGCGACATGCTGGCCCAGCTCGGTGTTGCCGAGTATTTCCACACCATCGTGATCGGCACGGAGCTGGAGCGGGGCAAGCCCGATCCGCTGCCTTACCTCACCGGCCTCGAACGGCTCGGCGTTTCCGCCGACCGGGCGATCGCCTTCGAAGACGCGCCTCCGGGGTTGCGGGCGGCTCACGCGGCCAAGATCGCCACGGTGGGGCTGACCACGACGCTCGACGAGGCGACGGTGAAGCAGAACGGCGCCGACATCGCCGTGCCCGACTATCGGGCCCCGGCGTTGTGGGAGCTGATCGCAAGGGTCATCGGGTAGGAGAGGGCGGAGAAACCGCCCTCGTCATTCGGCGATCAACAGCTCGTCGTCATCGAGGGTCTGGCCGCGAACGCGGCGGAACATGTCGATGAGGTCCTCGACGTCGAGATTGCGGCGGTTGTTGCCTTCGACGTCGAGCACGATCTCGCCACCGTGCAGCATGATGGTCCGGTCGCCGTAATCGAGCGCTTGCCGCATCGAATGCGTCACCATCAGCGTTGTCAGCTTGTTGGCGCCGACGATCTTCTCGGTGAGCTTCATCACGAATTCGGCCATGCCCGGATCGAGGGCGGCGGTGTGCTCGTCGAGCAGCAGCACGTCGCAGCCGGCCATCATGGCCATCACCAGCGACACGGCCTGGCGCTGCCCGCCGGACAGCATGGCCATGCGGTCGGTCATGCGGTTTTCAAGGCCGAGATCGAGTTCGGCGATGTGCTCGCGGAACAGCTTGCGGCGGTGATGGCCGAGAGCCAGCTTGAGGCCGCGCCGCTGCCCCCGCTTGTAGGCAAGCGCAAGGTTCTCCTCGATCGACAGGGCGCCGCACGAGCCGGCGAGCGGATCCTGGAAGACGCGCGCAACGCGCCCGGCGCGGGCGGCGGTGGGCAGCTTGGTGACATCGGCCTCGCCGATGCGCACGCTGCCTTCGACGGGTATGACATCGCCCGCCAGCACGCCGAGCAGGGTCGACTTGCCGGCGCCGTTGGAGCCGATGACGGTGGTGAAGGCGCCTTCCTTGATGGTCAGAGATACGCCGGCCAGCGCTTTCTTCTCGAGCGGCGTACCGCGGCCGAACACGACGTGGATATTGTCGAGGACGATCATGACGAAAGCACTCCCCGCTTGAGGCGCGGCAGCACCAACGCGAAGGTGACGAGGACGGCCGTGACCAAGTTCAGATCGGATGCCTGCAGGCCGAGCGAGTCGCTCGACAGGGCCAACTGGATGGCAATGCGGTAGACGATGGAGCCGACGACGCAGCCGATCAGGGCGATCAGAATGCGGCGGGTACCGAACAGCGTCTCGCCGATGATCACCGCGGCGAGGCCGACGACGATGGTGCCGACACCCGAAGTGACGTCGGCAAAGCCGTTGGTCTGGGCGAACAGTGCGCCGCCGAGCGCGACCAGGGCGTTGGAAAGGGCGATGCCGAGATAGATCTGGCGGTCGGTGTTGATGCCCTGGGCGCGGGCCATGCGGGCATTGGCGCCCGTGGCGCGCATTGCGAGACCGGCGTCGCTCTCCAGGTAGCGCCAGACGACGATCAGCGCCACGATGGCCAAGACCAGAAGGAACAACGGCCGCACCATGAAGTCCCTGAGGCCGTTGCCGTAAAATGGGGTCAGCATGGTGTCGACGGACAGCAGCGCCACGTTCGGCCGGCCCATCACGCGAAGATTGACCGAGAACAAGGCGATCATGGTCAGGATCGAGGCGAGCAGGTTCAGGATCTTGAAACGGACGTTGAGCGCCGCCGTCACCAGCCCGGCCAGCGCGCCGGCCAGCATGGAGACCGCGGCGGCGAACCAGGGATTGACGCCGGCCATGATCAGCACGGCCGTCACGGCGGCACCGAGCGGGAACGTGCCGTCGACGGTGAGGTCCGGGAAGTCGAGGACGCGGAAGGCGAGATAGACGCCGAGCGCGACGAAGGCATAGACGAGGCCGAGTTCGACGGCCCCCCAAAGGGCGATTTGACTCACGCTCAACGATCCTCAGTGCTGGATATCCCGAAATGGCGTGTTGAGCCAACTTGGCGCCAACGGAATATCCCGGCCGGAAAACCGGCCTTTCTCGTGGAGACGCGCCCCGTCGCGATCGGCGACGGGGCGCGACGTCCTGGTTACTCGATCACCTTGGTGGCACGGGCGACCACGGCTTCCGGCAGGGTCACGCCCATCTTGGTGGCGGCCGACTTGTTGACGACGAGGTCGGTGCCCTTGGCGACGGTGGCGGGAATGTCGCCGACGGTCTCGCCCTTCAGCACGCGAACGACGATGGCGCCGGTCTGCTTGCCGACATCGTAGTAGTTGAAGCCGAGCGCGGCGATGGCGCCGCGCGCCACGCTGTCGGTGTCAGCCGTGAACAGCGGCAGCTTCGACTCCTCGGCGACGCCGACCGCCGACTCCAGGGCGGAGATGATGGTGTTGTCGGTCGGGACGTAGACGGCATCGGCCTTTCCGACCAGCGCGCGCATGGCACCCTGCACCTCGGCCGTCTTGGTGGCGGCGGACTCGATCACTTCGACGCCGGCCTTTTCGGCTTCCGCCTTGAGGGCAGCCAGCAGCGACACCGAGTTGGCTTCGCCCGAGTTGTAGAGGAAGCCCAGCTTTTTCACGTTCGGCAGGATTTCCTTGATAAGCGCGATGTGTTCGGCGACCGGTGACATGTCGGAGAGGCCGGTGACGTTGCCGCCCGGCTTGTCCATGTTCTTCACGAGCTGGGCGCCGACCGGATCGGACACTGCGGAGAAGACGATCGGGATGTCGCGCGTGGCCGCGGCAACCGCCTGGGCCGACGGGGTCGAGATCGGCACGATCACGGTGGGCTCTTCGCCGGCGAACTGACGGGCGATCTGAGCTGCGGTGGCAGCATTGCCCTGAGCGGACTTGTAGACGAAGGTCAGATTCTCGCCTTCCTTGTATCCGGCGGCTTCCAGCGCATCCTTGACGCCGTCGCGAACGGCGTCGAGCGCCGGATGCTCGACGATGGCGGTCACGTCGACCGTCACGTTTTCGGCATGGACCGGCAGGACCGCCGCAACGCTGGCGGCGAGAGCAAACAACAAGGCACGCATCGAACTTCCTCCGTCAGGGTCTTCGGCCGATCTCTGGCCGGGGTTTTGGACGGTCTTAGGTAATCCCGATGAGTGAATCAAGCGCGGGAAATGCCGAGTGCGCACGAATTGATCGTCAGCCCGGGGCTTTGCGACGAAAAGCGCCATATGTTGCCTTTTTGGTCGCCCATATGCCGTCCGGATCGGCATAAATCGACCGCTTGATAGATATTGCGAGTAAATGAGCTATTTTGACCAAATCTGCGATCGGCAGATTGACGCTCCATGCCGCCCGGACTTATGGTCTGGGCATGCTGAAGGAAGAACGCTTCAACCTGATCCTGAAGGCCGTCGAAGGACGCGATGCCGTGTCCTACGAGGAGCTTCTGACCATGGTCGACGCGTCCGGCGCAACGCTGCGTCGCGACGTCGATCAGCTTTGCGAGGCCGGACGCATCCGCAAGGTGCGTGGCGGCGTGGCGCCTCTGATGGCAGCCGGCCGGCCGCTCGCGTCCTATTTTTTTGGCGTGCAGGCGCAGCGCGCCGCCGCGGCGAAGGAGGCGATCGCGCGCCGGGCGGTGGAGCTGCTATCGACGCCGGACACCTTGATCCTCTATGGCGGATCCACCGTTGCTCGTTTTTCGGAAATGCTGCCGGCCGTGGGGCTGACCGTGCTGACTGACTCGCTGCCGGTGGCCAATCATCTTGCCTTCAAGACCGACAATCGCGTCTTCCTGACCGGCGGCGAGGTGCTGGCCCAGCAGGGCATCGTGCTCAGCCCCTTCGATGATCCGCCGGCGTTTCACGTTGCCGCCAGCACATTCTTCATCGGCTGCCACGCCGTCGGGCCGGCCGGGATCATGGAGGACGATCCGTTGCCGCTGAGGGCGGCGCGGGCGCTGCGGCGACAGGCGGCGCGCCTCGTCGTGCTGGCCGACAGCACCAAGTTCGGCGAAGCGCGCAGCCTTGTGGTGTTCCCGCTTTCCGAAGTCGATGTCTTCGTGACCGACGAAGGGATCTCAGACGGCGATCGGCGCATGCTGGAGGATGCCGGCGTTGAAGTGCTGATTGCGCCGCTCGACCACGACACCCGGGACGAAGCTCCGGCGGAAGGGACGGCCGTTCCGTCCGTGCCTCAGGAGGCAACCGAAAAATGACTGACGATCGCGACCTGCGCGAGGAGATGATCGCGACCTGCCTCAGGATGAATGCATCCGGGCTGAACATCGGCGCGGCCGGCAACCTCAGCGTTCGGGTCGAGGGCGGATTGCTGATCACGCCATCCGGCATCGCCTACGACAAGATGCGACCGGAGCAGATCGTCGAGATGGACTGGGAGGGACGCTATTACGGCGACTTCGTTCCCTCGTCCGAGTGGCGCTTTCACTACGACATCCTGAAGGCACGGCCCGACGTCGACGCGGTGCTGCATAGCCACGCCGTCAACTGCTCCATCCTCGCCTGTTGTCGGCTCGACATACCGCCTGTCCATTACATGATCGGCGTTTCCGGCGGCGACGTGGTGAAGTGCTCGGGCTATGCGCCGTTCGGTACGGCCGAGCTGTCGGTCGAGGCGCTCTCGGCGCTGGAGGACCGGATGGCCTGTCTTCTGGGAAACCATGGCGTCATCGCGCTGGGCAAGACGCCGGCCAAGGCCTTCGCCGTTCTCGAGGAGGTCGAGAACCTGGCGCGCGTCTACATCGGCACGCGCATGCTGGGCGGCGGCGTGATCCTCGGCAAGGAGGAGATGACCGTCGTGCTGGAGCGCTTCAAGAGCTACGGCAAGCAGGCCGGCGAGGCCGTCGACACCGCGGTCAAGAACAGGGTTGAGCCACCGCCGCATGGCGGATCGAAGCGCCTCTGAAGCCGGGCGGGAGGTTGGCCTGGGCAAAGGTATCGGGAGGAAGGGAGAGAGACATGAACGGCGTTTTTAAGAATCTGCCGAAGCTCGGCATCCGCCCGGCCATCGACGGCCGGCGCAATGGTGTGCGCGAGAGCCTCGAAGACCAGACGATGGGCATGGCCAAGGCGGTGGCCGAGCTCGTCACTGCGACGTTGCGCCATCCCACCGGGGAGCCGGTCGAGTGCGTGATCGCCGATACCACCATCGGCGGCGTCTCGGAGGCGGCAGCCTGCGCGGAAAAGTTTGCCCGTGAGAATGTCGGCGCTTCGCTGACCGTCACGCCCTGCTGGTGCTACGGCTCCGAGACCATGGACATGGACCCCTTGATGCCCAAGGCGGTCTGGGGCTTCAACGGGACCGAACGCCCGGGCGCCGTCTATCTTGCGGCCGTGCTGGCCGCTCATAACCAGAAGGGCTTGCCGGCCTTCGGTATCTACGGCTCCGAAGTGCAGGACGGTTCGGACCGGACGATCCCCGAGGACGTACGCGACAAGATCCTGCGTTTCGTGCGCGCCGGTATCGCCGTCGCCACCATGCGGGGCCGCAGCTATCTCTCGATGGGCGCTGTATCGATGGGCATCGCCGGCTCGATCGTCGACGCCGACTTCTTCCAGCGCTATCTCGGCATGCGCACCGAGTACATCGACATGAGCGAGTTCCAGCGGCGACTGCAGCTCTCCATTTACGACCCGGTCGAATACGAGAAGGCGCTCGCCTGGACGCTCGCCAACTGCAAGGAGGGCTATGACCCCAACGGCGACAAGGCTTCCGATGCCGCGCGCAAGCGCTGGGAGTGGGAGACGTCGGTCAAGATGTGTCTCATCGCCCGCGACCTGATGGTGGGCAACCCGCGTCTGGCCGAACTCGGTTACGTCGAGGAGTCATGCGGTCACCATGCCATCGCCGCCGGCTTCCAGGGGCAGCGGCAGTGGACCGACTTCATGCCGAACGGCGACTTCATGGAGACCATGCTGAACACGTCGTTCGATTGGAACGGTCCGCGTCAGCCGCTGATCCTCGCCACGGAGAACGACTGCCTCAACGGCGTCGGCATGCTGTTCGGCAATCTCCTGACGGCGCGGGCGCAGATCTTCTCCGATGTTCGCACCTACTGGAGTCCGGAGGCGATCAAGCGTGTCTCCGGTCATGTCGTTGATGGCGCCGCGGCTGGCGGTCTCATCCACCTCATCAACTCGGGCGCAACCTGTCTCGATGGCGCCGGCGAGATGATGGTGGACAACAAGCCGGGCATCAAGCCGTTCTGGGACGTGACCGAGGCCGACCAGCAGCGCACGCTCGAAGCAACGCGCTTCTGTCAGGCCAATCACGGCTATTTTCGGGGCGGCGGCTGGTCGACCGACTTTGCCACGCGTGGCGGCATGCCGGTGACCATGACGCGCTTGAGCCTGGTGGCCGGCATCGGGCCGGTGTTGCAGATCGCGGAAGGCGAGACGGTGGCGTTGCCGGAGCGTGTGCACGACATTCTGGACAAGCGAACCGATCCGACGTGGCCGACCACATGGTTCGCGCCGCGGCTGACCGGGGAGGGGCCTTTCAAGTCGGTCTACAAGGTGATGGCGGCCTGGGGAGCCAACCACGGGGCCATTTCCTATGGTCACATCGGCGGCGACCTGATCGCGCTCGCATCCATGCTGCGCATTCCCGTCGCCATGCACAATGTGGGAGAGGACGCCATCTTCCGGCCGAGCGCCTGGTCGATGTTCGGCATGGATCCTGAAGGCTCCGACTTCCGCGCCTGCGGAACATTCGGGCCGCTTTACGGCTGACAAGAGATCAAGACGGTTGGCAGGTCGTGGCGGGATCTCGTCGCGGCCTGCTGCGCGCATACGGAGCCTTCGGCACAATGACAGATCCGTTCGAGAAAAATCCGGCCTATCGCTTCGGCTTCGGGGCGTCCGGCCTTGGCACGCTTTCATGGGACGTGCCCGACGATGTGGCCGATTCCATCCTGGCCGAAGCCTGGGACGAAGGTTTCCGCTACTACGACACGTCACCGCTTTACGGTTACGGCCTCAGCGAGCTGAGGCTTGGCCGCTTCCTGCGCAACAAACCTCGCGAGGAGTATCTCCTGTCGACCAAGGTCGGTCGCTACTTCGTGCCCTATCGTCGCGGCGAGGCGCCGGATCGGGGAGGGTGGGTGCGGCCGCTGCCGTTGCGGCCGGTTCTCGACTATACCTACGACGGCTTCATGCGGTCGCTTGAGCAGTCCTACAACCGGCTTGGGGCGCAAACGATCGACATCGCCTACATCCACGATCTCGACCGGCGGAATCTCAAGGCCGGCTTCGATCAGCACTATCGCGAGACGCTCGACAGCGGATACCGCGCGCTCGACGAACTCAGGCGCAGCGGCGACCTCAGGGCCATCGGCATCGGCATCAACGAGGCCGACGTGGCCGCCGATCTGGTCTCCAAGCTCGACCTCGACGTCGTGATGCTTGCGGGGCGCTACACGCTGCTGGAGCAGCCAGGTCTCGCCGACTTCCTGCCTCTGGCCGAAAAGAAGGGCGTTGGCGTGGTCGCCGTCGGCATCTTCAACTCCGGCATCCTGGTGAAACCGCCTGAGGCGGGCGGCAATTACGACTACGGCGCCGCCCCGCCGGAAATCGTCGCAAAAGCGAGGCGAATCGCTGCCGTCTGTGCCGAGGCCGGCGTGCAAATGCCTGCGGCAGCCGTGCATTTCCCGTTGGCCCATCCCGCGGTCAAGGCTGTCGTTGTCGGCATGAGCAGGCTTGGTGCCGCCAAGCAGAACTTCGACTGGTATCGCGCCTCGATTCCGCCGGCTCTCTGGGATCGGTTGCGAGCGGAGGGTTTGCTCTCCGCTGACGCCCCAACGCCCTGAGGCCTTCGTCCGCCCGGTCGAGAAGACCTGAGCGCCGGATGTCGAGCGCTGCTAGAAGCCGTTCCGACGATGCCCCGCCGCAGCCACGCGCTACGGCGGGGTTTTTGTTGCGGTTTGCCGATGGACCATTCGTCGATATCGGCCTGATTGTCTCTTGCCAAGGTTGGGTGATGAGTATAATTTGAGGGTCGAAATTTACCGGCGACAGGGAGGGTCCCCGGGAAACGACATCGAGGACATGGAGGGATCGTCCTTGATGAAATCACATCAAATTCGACGGCTGTCCGAAAGGAAAAGCGCGTCGGGAATCGTTTGTGCTCGCGCGAGGGATTGCGCGGGTATGCGCGTGTCTCAAGGAACCTCATGGCGAAGCAAGGAAATTTCTTCGTCAAATGGATGATGGTCACAACGCATCTACGCAATCAAAATGAGTTGCGTCCATCATTGCTTTGAGGCATCTATCCTCGCGTGAGGTACATCCCGAACCAACGGCGAAGCCCATGACGGGCATTGCTGGGGGAAGTGACCGAAGGATCAAGCATTCGGTCGTGGTTTGGGTGCAAGGAGGCCGCCGGGGAGGCGGTCAGGCCCGAGGGGGCCTTCAGGAGGAGTGACAATGAAGCTTTCTACCATTCTTTCGAGCACGATCCTGGCTGCTGCCGTTGCGTTGCCCATGGCCGCTCAGGCTTCTGCCGACAAGCCGGTCCTCGGCTTCTCGATCGACGACCTGCGCGTCGAGCGCTGGGCTCGTGACCGCGACTATTTCATTGCCGCCGCCAAGGAACTGGGCGCCGAGGTGATCGTGACCTCCGCCGACGCCAACGAGCAGAAGCAGGTCAATCAGGTCGAGAACCTGATTTCCCAGAAGGTCGACGCGATCGCCATCGTGCCGATGAACTCTCAGGTGTTCGGCGAAGTCATCGACGAAGCCCACAAGGCCGGTATCAAGATCGTCTCCTATGACCGTCTGATCCTGAACGCCGACGAAGACGCCTACATCTCCTTCGACAACGAGCGCGTCGGTTATCTGCAGGCCGAGGCCGTTCTCAAGGTCGTGCCGGAAGGCAACTACTACATGCTCGGCGGCGCGCCGACCGACAACAACGCCAAGCTGCTTCGCGCCGGTCAGGAGAAGGCTCTCCAGGCCGCCGTCGACGCCGGCAAGGTGAAGATCATCGGTTCGCAGTGGGTCAAGGAGTGGAGCCCGACCGAGGCGCTGTCGATCATGGAGAACGCGCTGACGGCTGCCAACAACAACATCGACGCCGTCGTCGCGTCGAACGACGGCACGGCCGGCGGTGCCATCCAGGCTCTCGCCGCTCAGGGTCTTGCCGGCAAGGTAGCCATCTCCGGTCAGGACGCCGATCTCGCCGCCATCAAGCGGGTCATCGAAGGCACGCAGACGGTCACCGTCTACAAGCCGCTGCAGCTGATCGCTTCGGAAGCCGCCAAGCTGTCGATCAAGCTCGTCAAGGGTGAGCCGGTGGAATATTCGGCCAAGCTCGACAACGGCATGAAGGAAGTCGACTCCGTGCTGCTGACGCCGATCCCGCTGACCAAGGACAACGTGATGAAGGTCGTCGAGGACGGCTTCTACACGAAGGAACAGGTCGAGGGTAAGTGATCCTCTGACGTAACAACCGGGGCGGGCAAAACCCGCCCCGGCATGCTGTTTGCCGATCGGATCGGGAAGGTTCGTCGGCTTGCCCGTCCGGTGATTGCCTTGAACCGCCGCTTCGGCGTGTCGCGTGTGCGTCGCCTGAGATTCCGCGTGTCGAAGCCAATTCCGAGCGCATGGGACGGGTGATTGTTGGCCGATGTCTTCGGGATCGGCCTTCATGCGGAGAACAGCGGAAGGTGTCGCGGCTTCCTGCAAGGGCGCCGTGCCGGGTCGGCAAGCCGCGGGGGCGGCGTGTCGAGTCGTATTCGGCGGAAAGCCGGTTTTGGGAAGCGACGGGCCTTCGAGGCCTTTGGCTCCGATCGGAGAAGGATGGCGCGCGAGGCCTGCCCGAGGCCGTTCGCGCCGTCGAAGGGAGTGCGGTCCATGTCAGACTATCTCTTGGAGATGCACGACATCACCAAGGACTTTAATGGCGTCAAGGCGATCGATGGGATTCATCTCCAGGTTCGCCGTGGCGAATGCGTGGGACTCTGCGGCGAGAACGGTGCAGGCAAGTCGACGCTGATGAAGGTGCTCTCGGCGGTCTATCCCTACGGTACATGGTCGGGACAGATCCTCTGGGAAGGCAAGGAACTCAAGGCGCGCAACATCCGCGAGACCGAGGAAGCGGGTATCGTCATCATCCATCAGGAGTTGATGATGGTGCCGCACCTTACGGTGGCGGAGAACATCTTCCTCGGTTCCGAGCCACGCAACATGGCCGGCTTCATCGACTACGACCTGATGAATGCCCAGGCCGAGAAGCTGATGGCCCGCCTCAAGATGAGCGACATCAACGTCGCTCTGCCGGTCTACAACTATTCGGGCGGCAAGCAGCAGCTTGTGGAGATCGCCAAGGCGCTCAACAAGAACGCCAAGCTTCTGATCCTGGATGAGCCCACTTCGGCCCTGACGACGGCTGAAACGAAGACGCTGCTCAATCTCATCAAGGAGTTCAAGGCCAACGGCATGGCCTGCGTCTATATCTCGCACAAGCTCGAAGAGGTCGCCGAGATCGCCGACACGGTGACCGTCATCCGCGACGGAACCCATATCGGGACGCAGCCGATGGCCGAGCTCGACACCAACAAGATCATCACCATGATGGTTGGACGCGAGATGAAGAACCTCTTCCCGCGCGAGACGCACGCCATCGGCGATGTGGTATTCGAGGCCAAGAACATCTCGTGCTGGGACGTGACCAACCGCGAACGCAAGGTGGTGGACAACGTTTCCTTCGAGCTCCGCAAGGGTGAAATCCTGGGCGTGGCCGGGTTGGTCGGTGCCGGACGTACCGAACTTGCCTGCAAGCTGTTCGGTTGCTGGAACGGTGACCACGAGGGCAAGATCTTCCTCGAGGGACAGGAAATCAGCGTTCGCGCGCCTCGCGACGCGGTGAGGCTCGGCATCTGCATGGTGCCGGAAGATCGCAAACGGCACGGCATCGTGCCGCTGATGGGTGTCGGCTACAACATCACCATGTCGGTCCTGAAGCGCTACACCACGAGCGGCTTCATCCAGTCCGAGGCCGAGCTGGCCGAGATCCAGAACCAGATCATCCGCATGAAGGTCAAGACGGCGGAACCTCTGCTGCCGATCGCTTCGCTGTCGGGCGGCAACCAGCAGAAGGCGGTCGTCGCCAAGATGCTGTTGCCCGAGCCGAAGGTGTTGATCCTGGACGAGCCGACGCGCGGTATCGACGTCGGCGCCAAGTACGAGATCTACAAGCTGATCTTCGAACTCGCCAAGCAGGGCGTCGCAGTGCTGATGATCTCTTCGGAAATGCCCGAGGTGCTCGGCATCAGCGACCGCGTTCTGGTCATGGGCGAAGGCAAGCTGCGGGGCAACTACGTCAACGAAGGTTTGACGCAGGAGAAGGTTCTCGCCGCCGCCATTGGACAACCGACCACGGAAGTCGCCTGAGGCTCTTCCTTCAAAGAATACCGGTGTACGATCATGACACTTACAAAAAAAGACGTCAGGAAGTTCCTGTCCGAGTACAAGATCGTCGCCCTCCTGATCGTCATTGCGATCATCTGGGCTTTCTTCGGCTACCTCACCTATGACTCCGATCTGGGCGGTTCGCAGTTCCTGACGCCGCGCAACTTCTCCAACCTGCTTCGCCAGATGGCGATTACCGGCATGTTGGCTTCGGCGATGGTGTTCGTCATTGTCGCGGGAGAGATCGATCTTTCGGTCGGCTCGCTGCTCGGCCTTCTCGGCGGCATAGCCGCGGTGCTTGACGTCACGTACTCATGGCCACTATGGGCGACGATCATACTGGTCATCGTCATGGGCCTGTTCTTCGGCCTGATGGTCGGCTGGCTCACCGCCTATCTCGGCATTCCCTCGTTCATCGTCACGCTGGGCGGCCAGCTCGCCTTCCGAGGCATGGTGCTCGGTCTCACGGGCGGCATCACCATCGCTCCGGTGAGTTCCGATCTGAAGTTCATCGGTCAGGGCTATCTGCCGGAACTGGTCGGCGATGCCGGTGGCGTGCTGCTGTTCCTGGTGCTGGTTTTCCTGGCGCTTCGCACACGCATGAACCGCCAGAAGCACAATCTGTCCGTCTCGACGATGCCGGCTGAGGTTGGTCGCCTGCTGTTTGCCGGTGTCATCATCCTTGGCTTCGTGATGACGCTCAACGACTACCAGGGCGTCCCGGTGCCGGTTCTGGTGCTGCTGATCATTCTGGCCGTGTTCACCATCGTCGGCAACAAGACCACCTTCGGCCGTCATATCTATGCCGTCGGTTCCAACATGGAGGCGACCCGTCTTTCGGGTGTGAACGTCGCCTACGTGAAGATGATGGTGTTCGCGCTGATGGGCCTGATGTGCGCCTTCGCCGGCCTGACCACCACCGCCCGTCTTGCGGCCGGCACGCCGTCGGCCGGCTTCGGCAACGAACTGGATGCCATCGCCTCCTGCTTCATCGGCGGTACGTCGATGCGTGGCGGCGTGGGCTCCGTGTCCGGCGCACTGGTGGGCGCGGTCATCATGGCCAGCCTCGACAACGGCATGTCCATGATGGGCATCGACACCTTCTGGCAGCAGATCGTGAAGGGCATCATTCTGGTTGCCGCCGTCTACATGGACATCGTCTCGTCGGGCAACCAGCGCGGCTGACGCTTCGATTGCTGTTCAGGTCAAGACTAAGAAAAACCCCGGTCGCTTGCGGCCGGGGTTTTAACATTGGGGTTGGCGATAAGGATCGACCGGCGAGTCACTCCCGCCAGGTCTGCGCCAGCACCCGCAGCCAGTTGTCGCGGCAGAGCTTGATGAGGTCCGCTTCGCCGTATCCCGCTTGTCGCAACGCGCCGACAAGCGCCTGCTGGCCGGCGGCATCGCCGATTTCGGCCGGTATGGTGGCGCCGTCGTAGTCCGAACCGAGGCCGACGCCGTCGATGCCGACATGTTCCACCAGATGATCCACATGACGGACCATGTCGGTGAGGGGCGTGGCCGCATTTTCCTGTCCGTCGGGTCGCAGGAAGGACGTGGCGTAATTCAGGCCGACCATGCCGCCGGTCTCGCGAATGGCCGCGAGCTGACGGTCGGTGAGGTTGCGTGTCACCGGCGTAATGGCATGCACGTTCGAGTGCGTGGCGACGAGCGGCATTTCGGAGATCTTTGCCACATCCCAGAAGCCCTGCTCGGTGATGTGCGACAGGTCGACCATGATGCCGAGCCGATTGCAGGTTTTTACCAGGCGGACACCGGCTTCGGTGAGGCCGGGGCCGGTGTCGGGTGAACTCGGGAAGGCAAAGGGTACGCCATGGCCGAAGGCGTTGGTGCGGCTCCAGACCGGACCGAGCGACCTCAGGCCAGCGGCGTAGAAAAGATCGAGCGCGTAGAGGTCCTCGTCGATGGGGTCGCAACCCTCCATGTGCAGCACGGCGGCGAACACATCGTCATCGATGGCTTGCCGAATCGCCTGGGTGGACGTGCACAGGCGCCAGATACCTTCCCGGTCGAGCCGACGGGCAATGCCAGCCATGGTGGCGGCGGCGGCAAGGGCTGCCGGTTGGTCGATCGGCTCGGCAAGAGGCGCGGCATAGGTGCCATGGTCGATCGTCGGGCGTGGTCCCTGTCTGGATGGCACGAAAATGGCGCAAAGGCCGCCGACGAGGCCGCCGGCCCGTGCTCGTGGGCCATCGATGTGGCCCGAGGTTGTGCCGTCCCGAAACTCTGCGATCGGATCTCCACCTTTGCTGGCCGTGTCCCAGAGACGCATCAGAACGTCGTTATGTCCATCAAATACACGCTGCATTGCACCATCGCTCTGTCAGAAGGAAGGACTGCCCCGGAAGGGTTACGCATGAGAGGGGACGGAAATCGGCGCTCATGTCGCATCCGCGAAGGCCCCAAGTGGTAGGAGTCACGCCGAATGAGGTCAACCTATGTCAGCAATGCAGTCACAGGCGCGTCACTCTGCTTCGATCGAGCGGGATCCTTCTGAGCCTCGCAGATAGGAGAGAAATTTACTCCGGTTTGCGCCGGAGCAAAGTGTCGGGGCTGCACCGTCCGTATGATCGGACCACAGACCATGCGGAGAAACAACATGACCGACATTGCCACCCGGGATCTCGAACTCGACGTGCGCGGGCTTCCGTGCGTGAACCGTCGCGCCATCATTTTCGGCAGCTTCGATCGGCTGGCCGATGGCGAGTCGCTGGTGGTGATCAACGATCATGAACCGGTTGGCTTGCGCGGCCATTTCGAGGATATCGTGCCGGGCCGTTATCGCTGGGAGGCGTTGCCGCGCGTCGATGAGGCGTTCCGCGTGCGCATCACTCGCTCGGCCTTCGATCCGGAGCTCGCCCGCGAAGGTGCGGCGGCGCTCGTCGCGCTGGCCCGCCACAGCTGCGATCACTGACAGTCATTCTGCCGCTCGGGGCGGAAAACGGAACGGGCGGCAGGCTATGAGCCTTGCCGCCCGTTTTGTCGTTTCGGTTCGTCAGCCTCAGAAGTTGGGCTCGACGCCCCAGACGTCCTTGGAGTAGCCGCGGATGGTGCGGTCCGAGGAGAACCAGCCCACCTTGGTGGTGTTGAGGATCGACCGTTCCGTCCAGCGTGTCCTGTCGCGGTAGTCGACGTCGACGGTCCGCTGGGTCTGGAAATAAGACTGGAAGTCGGCGGTCACCAGGAACCAGTCGGTATGCCAGAGACGATCGGCCACTTCGTTGAAGCGGCCATGGTCGTCCGGCGAGAAGGTGCCGTTGACCATGGCGTCGATGGCGCCCTTCAGGGTCGGGTCGCTGTCGATGGTGGCGTTCGGGTTGTAGCCGCGCTGGCGCAGACCGGCGACGTCGTCGGCGGTCAGGCCGAAGATGTAGATGTTGTCCGGACCGACGCGTTCGGCGATCTCGACGTTGGCACCGTCGAGCGTGCCGATGGTCAGCGCGCCGTTGAGCGCCAGCTTCATGTTGCCGGTGCCGGAGGCCTCCATGCCGGCGGTCGAGATCTGCTCGGAGAGGTCGGCGGCCGGAATGATTACCTCGGCCAGCGACACGTTGTAGTTCGGCAGCACGGCCACCTTCAGCCGGTCGCCGATGATCGGATCGTTGTTGACGATCCGGGCGACATCGTTGGCCAGCTTGATGATGCGCTTGGCGATCTGATAGCCGGGCGCCGCCTTGCCACCGAAGATCTTGACGCGCGGCGTCCACTCGGCGCCGGGGCCACGACGGATCGCCTGGTAGAGAGCGATGGTCTCAAGGATGTTGAGAAGCTGGCGCTTGTACTCGTGCATGCGCTTGATCTGCACATCGAACAGCGCCGTGGGGTCGACACGCAGGCCGATGCGACGTTCGATTTCGGCGGCGAGGCGCACCTTGTTGGCCTGCTTGGCGGCAGCGAACTTCTCGCGGAAGCTGGCGTCGGTGGCGAACTTGGCGGCTTCCTCGATCTTCTCGAGGTTGTCGACCCAGCCGTCGCCGATCGCTTCGAGCAGCAGGGCGCGCAGGCCCGGATTGCACTCGTAGAGCCAGCGGCGCGGCGTGATGCCGTTGGTCTCGTTGACGATGCGGTCGGGGTAGAGGACGTGGTAGTCCTTGAACACCGTCTGCTTCATCAGCTCGGTGTGCAGCGCCGACACGCCATTGACCCGGCGGGAGCCCACGAAGGCGAGGCTGCCCATCTTGATCTCGCTGCCCCACTCGATGATGCGAATGGCGTCGAGCGAGACCGGCAGATTGCGTCCCTGCACCTCGGCGAGGTGATGGTAGTCGATCCACTCGATGATCTGCATGTGGCGCGGCAGCACCTTGCGGAACAGGTTGGTGTTCCAGCGCTCCAGCGCCTCGGGCATCAGCGTATGGTTGGTGTAGCTGAGGCAGTTGCGGGTGATCTCGAAGGCTTCCGGGAAGGTCAGCCGGTAGTCGTCGGCGAGGATGCGCATCAGTTCGGCGACGGCGATCGCCGGATGCGTATCGTTCATCTGGATCGCGACCTGTTCGGGCAGCTTCCGGATGTCATCGTTG
>JAUVXG010000249.1 GCA_030603685.1 Pleomorphomonas sp. | reverse complement strand
CCGCATAGCGCTCCCCCGACGCCATCTCATGACTTGAACCGAAGTGGGCGCGCGGTTCGACCATCACAAGTGCGGACTAACAACCATACCGGTCTGCGCCGACGCGCTGCTGGTCGAAGTTGGCTGCCGATCGTGTCTTGCGATCGTCGTGCGAATTTTCCTCCGCTGTGTCTTGCCTTTCCCCGCGGTTCGGGCGAAATCGCCGGGCCATGTTGATCATATCCGACCTCACCTACCGCATTGCCGGCCGCACTCTCATCGAGGGCGCCTCCGTCACCATCCATGACGGTGCCAAGGTCGGTCTCGTCGGCCGCAACGGTACCGGCAAGACCACGCTGTTCAACCTGGTCGCCGGCGACCTTGCGGCAGAAAGTGGATCGATCGACCTCAAGCGCGGCGCTCGCATCGGCCGCGTCGCCCAGGAAGCGCCGGGTTCCGACACTTCCTTGATCGACTTCGTACTGGCCGCCGACACCGAGCGGACGGCCTTGATGGCCGAGGCTGAGACGGCTTCCGATCCGCACCGCATCGCCGAAATTCAGGTGAGGCTTGCCGACATCGAGGCGCACTCCGCCGAAGCGCGCGCCGCCACCATCCTGTCCGGCCTCGGGTTCGATGCCGCCGACCAGCTCCGTCCCTGCGCGGATTTCTCGGGCGGTTGGCGCATGCGCGTGGCCCTGGCGGCCGTGCTGTTCACCGAGCCCGACCTGCTGCTGCTCGACGAACCGACCAACTACCTCGATCTCGAAGGCACGCTCTGGCTTACAAACTATGTCCAGCGCTACCCCTACACGGTGGTGCTGATCAGCCACGATCGCGACCTTCTCGACAGCGCCGTCGACCACATCTGCCATCTGTCCGAGGGCAAGCTGACGCTGTGGAAGGGCGGCTACACCTCGTTTGCGCGCCAGCGGCAGGAGAAGATGCTGCTGCAGGAAAAGGCACGCGAGAAGATCGAAGCGCGGCGCAAGCACCTGCAGGCCTTCGTCGACCGCTTCCGCTACAAGGCCAGCAAGGCGACGCAGGCGCAGTCCCGCATCAAGATGCTGGAAAAGCTCGACATCATCGCCGAGGTGGTGGAAGAGCACGTCCAGCAGATCTCCTTTCCCAACCCGAAGGCCAAGCTGGCGCCGCCCATTGTCACCTACGACAAGGTCGATCTCGGCTATGACCCGGACAAGCCGGTGCTGAAGCGCCTGACGCTGCGCATCGACGATGATGACCGTATCGCCCTGCTCGGCAAGAACGGCAACGGCAAGTCGACCTTTGCCAAGGCCCTGGCCGATCGACTGGCTCCCTTCTCCGGCAATATCGTCAAGGCCGGCAAGCTGGAGGTCGCCTTCTTCGCTCAGCACCAGCTCGACGAACTGCACCCCGACGAGTCGGCCGTTGCCCATGTGCGCCGCCTGATGCCCGACGCGCCCGACGCCCGCGTGCGCTCGCGGGTTGCACAGATGGGCCTCGATACCAACAAGATGGACACGCCGGCGCGGGAGCTGTCGGGTGGAGAGAAGGCGCGCCTTCTTCTCGGCCTCGCCACCTTCCATGGGCCGAACCTGCTGATCCTTGACGAGCCGACCAACCATCTCGACATCGACAGCCGCGAAAGCCTCATCCAGGCCCTCAACGACTTCGAAGGCGCCGTTATCCTGGTCAGCCACGACCGGCACTTGGTCGAGGCAACCATGGATCGTCTATGGCTGGTGGACAAAGGAACGATTACTCCCTTCGACGGCGATATGGACGACTACAAGCGCTTCATCCTGTCCGGTCCGGTCGATGCCGACAGGACGGCGAAAGGCGACGAGCAAAAGGTCACCAATGCCGACCGCCGCCGCCTTGCGGCAGAGCGTCGTGCCCAGCTCGCGCCGCTCAGGAAGCGCATTCAGGGCATCGAGGCGGAGATGGACAAGGCGAGAAAGCTCATCGCCCGCATCGACGCCGCTCTCGCGGACCCGGCTTTGTTCACCAGCGATCCGGCCAAGGGTGCCAGGCTCTCCAAGGAGCGAGCGGATGCCGTGCGTAACCTCGACACGTTCGAGGAAGAATGGCTGACGCTGTCGGCCGAGTACGAAGAGGCTGACGCGGCGGAAAGCTGATCGTCGCGCAGCCGCTTTTGGGAGACATCGCAAGCCTGTATCTTCGATCCGTCCCGTCAACCCGGAAGCCCGCCATGACGATCGCCTTCACGTCTTTCGATATTGCCGCCTTCGTCTGGTTCCTGGCCATGTGGTTCGGTCAGGCCTGGCTCACGGAACACAGTCCCTGGGCCAAGCACTCGCTCACTCACTTCATCAACATCGGCCGTCACGGCTGGGTGCGGCAGGCTGCGACGCGAGAGTTGCGCATGGTCGATACGGCCATCGTCGCCGGCCTTCAGAACGGCACGGCCTTCTTCGCCTCGACCTCGCTTCTGGCCATCGGCGGTGGGTTCACCTTGCTGAACTCCGTCGATCATGCCGTCGGTGTCGTCTCGGCGCTGTCCGACCTGACCGCCACCGATCGGACGGCCTTCGAGTACAAGGTGGTGGGTCTGCTCGGCATCTACGCCTATGCCTTCTTCAAGTTCGGCTGGGCCTACCGCATGTTCAACTTCGGTTCGATCCTGCTGGGCGCGCTTCCGCCGCCGGCCGAGGCCGAAACCAAGGAAATGGACAAGGCGGTGGCGCGGGCCTCGTCCATCATTGTGGTGGCCGGCACCAACTTCAACCGAGGCCTCCGTGCCTTCTTCATGTCGATCGGCTATCTCGGCTGCTTTCTCGGACCGATGCCGCTGATCGCCAGTTCGACTTTCATCGCGGTGGTGCTCGCCCGCCGCCAGTTCATCTCCAATGCCGTGAAGGCCATGAGGAGATACGAGTGACTGATGTCGACCCGCACCGCGTCAAGGCAGGACAAATCCGCGACGTTCTCTTGCTGATGGCTTCCGAGTCCCCATCCGGCAAGCCGATCGGCCCCGACGCCGTCGCCCGCGCCATCGCCGGCAAGGACGAGAAGGTCTGGCGCCGTCTGATGAAGCCGATCAAGGATGAGGCGACGCGCCTCGCCAAGGAGGGCAAGGTCATCCTCCTGAGAAAGGGCAAGCCGGTCGATCCCGATCGCGTGCGCGGTCTCTATCGCATCCGCCTCAGGGCCGAGGGCGAGCCGATGCCCGTTTACGAGACGCCGAAGACGGATGACGACCTGCTCGATGACGACTTTCTTCTTGATGGCGATGACGAGGCGTAACCAGCCGTCTCACGGTCGCGGCAAAAGCGCATCAGTGTAGCCGGCGAACCGATAGGCGACGAGGCCTATCCATTCCCGAACTGCCATGTCGGTCATGGTCAGCCCCTCGGCTGCTGTGCGCCCGCCCAGCCAGTCGGTTGCGGCGCCATTACGGTAGTCGACCGGCCATGCAACCACCCCGCTCCAGCCGGCAGCGCGAAAGGCGCCGATGGCGCGCGGCATGTGAAAGGCCGAGGTGACGAGCAGCCACTGCTCCCGAGGTTTTGGCTCGACAGTGGCGAAGCTGTTGATGGCATTCTCTCGGGTGTTGCGGGAGCGGTCCTCAATAGTGATCCGCTCGGCCGCCACGCCGAACTCCACGAGCAGGTCGTGCGCAATGGTCGACTCGGCGCGCTCGTCGTTTGCGAAAACGCCATTGGAGCCACCCGAGAGCACAACGCGCGCGTCGGGGTAGCGCCGAGCAAGCTCGGCGGCGGCGATCAGGCGCTCGGCGCCGTCGATCAGCTCGACCGAGCTTCGCTCGGTCGACAGCCCGGTATCGATGACGCCCCCCAACACCAAAATGCCGGCCGGAGCGAGCCGGTCGGAGTTGGCCGGCGCCGAGAAGCGCTGCTCGAGCGGCCGCAGCAGCAAGGTGGGAACGCCGGTCCACGCACATGCGACCAGCAATGTGAGCGCGATGCCGATCAGCTCCGCGCCGCGCCGCCGCCAGCCGAGCAGCCGCATGCCAGCCCCGAGCAGCAGCGCTAGGAGAAGGGCATTGGAGGGACGCAGAAAAAGAAATCCGACCTTGGAGAGCACATAGAACACGCCGCTTGCCCTCCCTTCTCGAAACTACCTGGATGGTTCGGTTATTGGGGCGTCAGGACTTTGCCGGGCACGCTGCCCACCACGCCGCCGTAGGATACTTCGCACCATCGCGCGTCGAGCAAGGCCAGTTGAGCCTTACGGCTGCCGAACTGCCAGGATCCGAACGGAATCTCGTCGCGACACCAGCGCAGTACGATTCCCTTGGCGTCACCGGGAATGGATCCCTTCTTCGCCGCCTTCTCGCTCATGTCGGAGTAAAGCGGCGAGGCTTTGCCGTCTCGCAGCGCGTACGTCATGTCGTAAGGACTGGGCGATTGAGCCTGAACGCCCCCTGCCACAAGAACGAGACCAAGCGAAAGAGCGATCGTTTTCAAGGCGTCCAATCTCGTCCTCCTGGCCGTCGTCAGGCCCCTGTCAACCAGGCAAGGAGATGACCCGACGCACACGAGGCGGTCAATCCGTTGATTGGCCTAGAATGTTCGCATCCCTCACCGCGCACGCGCCTGGCAAACCAACGTCCCGCATGGGAGCCTGAGCGCACCAGTGATCACGGTTGGGTCGGCGAACGCGCAAACAGAAAGAACGGGACGGTTGGGCCGCCCCGTTCCGGATACCGTCAAATGTCCGCAGCGGTGCGAACCACCCGACCGACCAGACCGTAGGCGATGCCTTCCTCGGCACTCATCCAGTAGTCGCGGTCGGTGTCCTTTTCGATCCGCTCCACCGGCTGGCCGGTCGCATCGGCGAAAATCCGATTGAGGCGGTCGCGCATCTTGATGATCTCGCGCGCCTGGATCTCGATGTCGGTCGCCATGCCGCCCGTACCACCGGACGGTTGGTGCAGCAGGAAGCGGGTATTGGGCGTGCAGAAACGACGCTCCTTGGGCACCGACACGTAGATCAGCGCTCCGGCGCTTGCCACCCAGCCCGTACCGATGATGTTCACCGGCGCTGCCACGAAACCGATCATGTCGTGGAT
>JAUVXG010000245.1 GCA_030603685.1 Pleomorphomonas sp. | reverse complement strand
TCCGGCAAGTCGTCGGCTGCTGCTGCCGGCTTTTGTTGCATGGCACAGGGATTTGCCCGGATGGTCAAGCTCGTCCGGCCATGCTTGGCTGACGGTCTTTGGAGGATGGAGCGGCGAGGAGGCCGACATGGACGTGATGCTCGTCGTCGATATGCAGGTTGGCCTCAGGGAAGGATTGCCCAAATACGATCTTCTCGGCGTCGTCGGTCGCATCAATGCCCTCGGCGCCGCCATTCGCAAGCGGGGCGGCCGACTGGTGTTCATCCAGCATGCCGGTGAGAAAGGCGACAGCTTCGAGCCGGGCACTTCCGGTTGGCGGTTCCTTCCCGAACTGCGGCGAGCCCCTGACGATCTCGTCGTTGCCAAGACGCTCAACGATCCTTTTCATGACAGCCCGCTTTCGGAGATTCTCGACAACCTCGGCGCCGAGCGTCTGTTCGTGACCGGTTGGGCAACCGATTTCTGCGTCGATGCCACCGTCCGGCGGGCCGTTACGCTCGGCCGGCCGGTGATTCCCGTTGCCGACGCGCATACGGTCTCCGATCGGCCTCACCTGCCGGCCCGCGCCGTCATCGAGCATCACAATTGGGTCTGGAGCGGCCTGATCGCGCCTGGCGGCGTCGACGTGCTGCCGACGCATGCCATCCTGAACGGCGACGGCTGAGCGTCAGGCAGCGAATCCGTCGCCAAGCTTCGGGGCAACCTCTTCGCGCCAGAGGCGCTCTTCCTCTTCCGACAAGGCCGCCTCGCCGTCTCTGACAACCTTCTGGGCGGCGAGATAGGCGTCGGAACCTTCTTGCAACTCGCCTCGATCCACCAGGGTCAACAGTGCTTCCGAAAGGATCAGATTGGATCGCTGGGACATGAGAAAAGCCTCCGCTTGTTGGTACGGGGCTTAACGCTTCAGGGCGGAGGATGTTCCAAACACTTCGGCGCGTGATGAAGCGATAAATGAAGAACATCGCCTTAAGCGATGATTTCACTTTTCTTCTTGGAGAAAGTGGCGGGAGTGACGGGGCTCGAACCCGCGACCTCCGGCGTGACAGGCCGGCACTCTAACCAACTGAGCTACACCCCCGCTGGGCCGTATCGTACCGCTCGCTGTCTTGCCGGCAGCGCCGCGTTCCGTGTTGGTGAGCGGTGAATTAGGGGATGCCTCCGGGGAAGTCAAGCGGCCTTTTTCGACTTTTTGTCGAGGTGGAGGCTCACGCATGCAAAAAGGGCGGAATCCTCCTGAATTCTTTCGGAAATTTCCTTTTGCGGGTTGGTCGTGGAAAGGCGGCATCGGCACGCTCCGACTCGTCGGTCGAGACTTTGCCGGCGAATCCAGACGGTGCCGCGGCACACTTCAGGAGCTTGCGTTTGGAACGGTTGCCCGCTGTTCCCGCTGCCACGGCCTTGATGATGATTCAGCTGCCGCGCCGGAGGTCGTCGGCGATAGCCAGGCGGGCCCCGTCGAGCCGTTCACGATAGACCTGAATATTCTCCAGCACACGCTGCACGTAGTTGCGCGTCTCCCCATAGGGAATGCTCTCGATCCAGTCGACCGGGTCGACACCGGGGTTGCGCGGGTCGCCAAAGCGCTGCACCCACTCCCGGACGCGGCTCTTTCCGGCGTTGTAGGCGGCGAAGGTGAGGATGTAGGAGCCGCCGAACTCGTCCAGCAGCTCGCGCAAATGGGCCGCCCCCAGCGTGGCGTTGTAGCCGGCGTCGCTGGTGAGGCGATCCTTGGAGTATTTGACACCAATCGCCTTCGCCGTATTGGCTGCCGTCGACGGAATCAGCTGCAGAAGGCCGAGCGCGCCGGCCTTCGAGCGCGCACGAGGGTCAAAGGCGCTTTCCTGGCGAGCAATGCCATAGACCATCGCCGTCTCCACCTGCTTCTGATGGCGGGCGCTCTCGGGGATGGCATCGAGCGGGAAGGCGAGGCGTTCCGCCCCAAGTCCCCGGTCGGCGGCGAGCTTGCCGATCTGAAGAGCGAGGCGATGATCTCCCTGGCTCTCGGCGAATCCGGCAAGCAGCGCCACCTGGCCGCCGGTGGACAGCGTCTTCGCCAACTCGAGATACAGCAGATTGGCGTCGCTCTCCCGCCCGGTCCTGAGCAGCTGCACCAGAACGCGGGCAAGATCGGTTCGCGCGAAGGCGGCGCGGTCGGCTTCGGTCGGTTTTGGCGCCGGCGGTAAGCCAAGGCTCGGGAGGCCGAGCTTCACGCGCGCCAGCTGGCCATAGAAGGTGAACTCGTCGGCCGCCGCGCGGCCATAACGCGTACGCGCATTCTCGGTGCGACCGGCGGCCTCTTCGGCGCGGGCCATCCAGTAGTTGGCTCGGGCGCGGGAGATCGGCTTCTGCGACACCTTTTCCAACTGGCCAAAGTGCCTCAGCGCCGCCTGCGGATCCTTCAGGAAGCGCAGGGCATACCAGCCGGCGTGGAAATAGGCTTCCTGAAGGGTCGTTTCGCCGCCGCCCTCGTGATTGGCGACGACCTTGTAGGCCAGGCGGTGATTGCTCTTCTCCATGAGGTCGCGGGAGACGATGCGCCTTTCCACCCACCAGTCGTCGCCGTGGAGTGCGGTTGCCTTGGCGTCGACCGACAGGATGACTTTCGCCGCTTGCTCCGGCCGGTCGGCGCGGCGGTGCCATTCGGCCAGCGTGAAGGCATAGAGCGGGTCCTTGCGGGCGGCCTTCGGCACCGCGTCAAGTTTGCGGCCGGCATCGGAGCTGCCGCGCAGAACGGCTGTCCTGGCGGCCGCGAGGGCGGCGTAGCCGTTCGGCAGATAGGGGGCGAGTGCAGCAGCCTGCGTGACGCGGTCGGCATACATCAGCATGTCGTAGCGCGCCTTGTGCTGGGCGCGCGTCAGCACCCCGCCGAACTCGGCAATCGTCGCCTTGTCTTCGGCCGGCGACAGCCGTTCCCGCGCCCACCAGGCGCCGAGCAGGGCGGAGGCATCGGAGTTGCGCCCCGCGGCGATCAGGGCTCGGGCGAGCGATTTGGTTCCCTTGTCCGAAATCGGCGCCGAGCCCGCATAGGCGGCAATTTCGTCGGCCGGGGAAAGGTTCATGTCCGACAGCGCCTGCTCGGCACGGCGACGCATCAGCTCCACGGAGGGCCAATCGGGCCGGCGGCGGGCGAAATCGGTGATCGTGCCGGGCGTGAGGCCCTCGACGCCCCGTCGGATGGCCATCCACGTGACGATGTCGCGATCGATCTCGGACAGGTTGGCGGCGATCGAGAGGGCCCCGGCCAGGTTCTTGGAGTCGAGCGCGTCCAGGGCCGAACGCAGACCATCGATATTGGTTTGCGACAGGTTCGGCAGAGCGCCCGTAATGTCGGCGGAAGGACCGGCGGCAAGGGCCGATGACGGCTCCGACAGCATGGCCGGCAGGGCGATCAGCAGAGCGGCAACGAGCGAAGGCGTCTTGAACATGGCAACCCTCATCAAGTGAAAATTAACTTCAAGATGTCGCCACTTTGTTGAGGAAACCTTGACGCTGCCGACGGGGGTGGGGTGAAGCCGATTTTGTGACACGGCTTTGTGGCAAATTTTCACAAAGGCTGGCGGGGCAGTTGTTCTTCGCCCAACCTCGCCTTATTGTCCGCCGGCTGCGGACCGGGGGGCACCTTCGCACCCTGCCCAGTCCATCATGAAGAGGGATCATGTTCAAGGGATCGATCACCGCGCTCGTCACGCCTTTTCGCGACGGCGCCATCGACTGGAAGGCCTTCGAGGCTTTCGTCGACTGGCAGGTCACGGAAGGCAGTCATGGCCTGGTTCCGGTGGGGACCACGGGCGAAAGCCCGACACTCAGCCATGACGAGCACAAACGGGTGGTCGAAACCTGCGTCAAGGTGACGGCCGGCCGCGTGCCGGTGATCGCCGGCGCCGGCTCGAACAATACGGCGGAGGCGATCGATCTCGCCCAGTTCGCCGAGAAGGCGGGGGCGAACGCGCTTCTCGTCGTCACCCCCTACTACAACAAGCCGAACCAGGAAGGTCTTTATCGTCACTTCAAGGCGATCAACGACGCCGTCGGCCTGCCGATCTTCATCTACAACATCCCCGGTCGGTCGGTGATCGACATGTCCGTGGAGACGATGGCCCGCCTCAACGAGCTCAGGAACATCGTCGGCGTCAAGGATGCCACGGCGAAAGTCGAGCGCGTGTCCGCCCAGCGGCAGGCGATGGGTCCAGGCTTCATCCAGTTGTCCGGCGAGGACGCCACCGCTCTGGCGTTCATGGCGCACGGCGGTCATGGCTGCATTTCGGTGACGGCCAACATCGCGCCGCGTCTCTGCGCGGAGTTCCAGAACGCCTGTCTCGCGGGCGACTACGCCAAGGCGCTGTCGATCCAGGACAAGCTGTTCCCGCTGCACCACGCGCTGTTCATCGAACCGAATCCGCAAGGCGCCAAATACGCCTTGTCTCTGATCGGCAAGATGGAGAACGAGCTGCGTCTGCCGCTGGTGCCGGTGGCACCCTCGACGGAAACGGCGCTGCGCAAGGCGCTCGAGCACGCCGGCCTCTTGAGCTGATGGGCATCAGGTGATGGCGCAGAAGAAGAAAAAGGCCGATCCGAACCGGAAGGTCGTCGCCGATAACAGGGCGGCGCGCTATCACTACGCGCTCGGCGAAAAGCTTGAGGCGGGCATCATGCTGCTCGGCACGGAGGTGAAAAGCCTGCGTGCCGGGCGCATCAATCTCGGCGAAGCCTATGTCGGCGTCGCGGGCAGCGAGGTCTACCTCTACAACGCCCATATCCCTGAGTATCTCCAGGGCAATCGCTTCAATCACGAGCTGCGGCGGCCCAGGAAACTTCTGTTGCACCGCAAGCAGATCGACCGGCTGATTGCGTCGATCCAGCGCCAGGGCATGACCATCGTGCCGCTCCGCCTCTATTTCAACGAGCGGGGCATGGCCAAATGCGAGATCTCGGTGGCCGAGGGCAAGAAGCTGCACGACAAGCGGCAGGCAACCAAGGAGCGCGACTGGAATCGCGAGAAGGCAAGGCTCCTTCGCTCGCGAGACTGAGCGAATCCCTTGCCAAGTCGACGAAAAGTCGACATGGTCGCGCGCCGGCATGGACGGATGGCCGAGTGGTTTAAGGCAGCGGTCTTGAAAACCGCCGAGGGTGCAAGCCCTCCGTGAGTTCGAATCTCACTCCGTCCGCCATCATCCCATTACCGGCGGCATTCGGAATGCCCTGCGATTCCACTCTGTTTTCGCCACCACCGAGATCTGCTAGACTTTTCAAATGAATGCGTGTCGCGGATTTCACAGGTGGCAGCATCGGGTGCTCAAGGCAGAGCGCC
>JAUVXG010000119.1 GCA_030603685.1 Pleomorphomonas sp. | reverse complement strand
TTGCCAGCCAGTTGGCCAACACCCGGCGCTCGGCCGCCGCCGCCGAAAAGGCGTGGCGCGTCGTCAGCGACCGCTACAACGGCGGCCTTGCCACCTATCTCGAAGTGCTGACGGCCGAAGACGCGCTGATCAGCGCCCGCCGCGCCACGGCCGCCCTGCAGGCCCGCGCCTTTACCCTTGATATCGCGATGGTCCGCGCCCTCGGCGGCGGGTTCCGCAGCACGGAGAAGCAGTCGTGAACGACATGAGCAAGATCGACGCCGACGTCGAAGAAACCCACGCCGCCAAGGCTGCCGTCAATCCCAAGAAGCGCGGCCCGCTGTTCCTCGGGCTCATCCTCGCCGTGGCGGCCTCAGGCGGCGGCTACTACGCCTATGACACGCTCTATGCGTCGAAGCACGCCATCACCGACAACGCCTATGTCGGCGCCGACGTGGCGCAGATCACGCCGCTGGTGGCGGCGCCGGTGGTCGAAGTGCTGGTCAGCGACACCGAGGCGGTGAAGAAGGGCGACGTGCTCGTCCGCCTCGACGACACCGACGCCCGGCTGGCGCTCGCCATGGCCGAGGCGACCTATCAGAACGCCATCCGCCGCGTGACGGCGCTGGTCGCCAACGACAAGGCGCTTGCCGCACAGATCGTCGGGCGCGAGGCCGATCAGGCGCAGGCCGCCGCCCAGCTTGCCTCCGCGGAGGCGGGTTACGCGAAGGCGAAGATCGACCTCGATCGGCGCAAGACGCTGGCCGACAATGGCTCGGTGTCGGGGGACGAGATCACCGCCGTCGAGACCCTGCTGAAGACCGCCGAGGCCAGCCTTGCCTCGGCCCGTGCTGGCGCGGCCGGCACCGCCGCCGCCCATGACGCCGCCGTGGCCGCCAAGGAGGCCAACGCCGCCATGATCTCCGGCGTCGGCATCGACGACAATCCGGAGGTGCTGGCCGCCCGTTCGGCGCGCGACCAGGCCCAGGTCAACCTCGAACGCACGGTGATGCGGGCGCCGGTCGATGGCGTCATCTCCCGCCGGCAGGTGCAGGTGGGCCAGCGCGTCCAGCCGGGCATGACGCTGATGGTGGTGGTGCCGCTTCAGGCCGCCTATGTCGACGCCAACTACAAGGAAGTGCAGCTCGCCCACGTCAAGGCTGGCCAGAAGGTGACGCTGGTCTCCGACCTCTACGGCAGCGATGTGGCGTTCACCGGCACGGTGGTCGGCTTCTCCGGCGGCACCGGCGCTGCCTTCTCGGTGGTTCCGGCCCAGAACGCCACCGGCAACTGGATCAAGGTGGTGCAGCGCCTGCCGGTGCGCATCGCGCTCGATCCGGCCGAACTCGCCGCCCATCCGTTGCAGGTTGGCCTGTCGATGACCGCCGACATCGCGATCGCCGAGTGACGCCATGACCGCGCCCGCCCTGCAAACTGTCGCCCCGTTGACGGGCGCCCGGCTGATGGTCGCCGCCCTGGCCATCGGCACAGGCAACTTCCTGGTGGTGCTCGACAGCACCATCGCCAACGTGTCGGTGCCGACCATCGCCGGCTCGGTCGGCGTCTCCGTGTCGCAGGGCTCGTGGGTGATTACCTCCTACGCGGTGGCCGAGGCGATCACCGTGCCGCTGACCGGCTGGCTCAGCCGGCGTTTCGGGGCGATGCGCGTCTTCCTGACCTGCTATTTCGCCTTCGCCGCGATATCGCTTCTGTGCGGCCTGTCGCAATCCCTCGGCATGCTGATCGGCGGGCGCGTGCTGCTCGGCCTGTTCGGCGGGCCGATCATGCCGCTGTCGCAAATGCTGCTGATGCGGATCTTCCCGCCCAGGCAGGCCACCATCGCCTCGGTCATCTGGGCGATGACGACGCTGATCGGCCCGATCGCCGGGCCCATCCTCGGCGGCATCATCTGCGACGGCATCGGCGGGCAGTGGATCTTCTTCAAGCAGGTGCCGATCGCCATTCTCGGCGGTGCCGTCGTGTTCTTCGCCACCATGGGCCAGCCCGACCCGACGGGAAAGGCGCGGATCGACGCCATCGGCCTCGCGCTTCTCGTGCTGTGGGTGGCCGCGCTCCAGGTCGTGCTCGACGAGGGGCGCAATCACGACTGGTTCGCCTCCACCGAAATCCAGGTGCTCGCCGTCGTCGCGGCGGTCGGTTTCCTCGCCTTCGTCATCTACGAGCTCACCGAGGCGCACCCGATCGTCGATCTCCGGATCTTCCGTCATCGCGGCTTCACGGCGTCGGCGATCACCTTCGCGGGCGGCTTCGCGGCCTTCTTCGCCTCGATCGTCATCCTGCCGCTGTGGCTGCAGCAAAACATGGGCTACACCGCCACCTGGGCGGGATATGCCACCGGCATCATGGGCCTCCTGGCCTTCGTGTCGGCGCCCATCGTCGGCAAGGCGACGGAGAAGTTCGATCCCCGCGCCATCCTGTCGATCGGCATTCTCGGCCTCGGCGCCATGACGGCCTGGCGCATGAGCTTCAACTCGGACGTGACGTTCCTGCAGATGGCCTGGCCGACGCTGCTCACCGGGCCGTTCATGGTGATGTTCTTCGTGCCGGTCACCGGCCTTGCCATCGCCAGCGTCACGCCGGAGGAACAGGCCAACGCCGCCGGCCTCTCCAATTTCATGCGCACGCTGGCCGGCGCTTTCGCCACCTCGCTGGTGCAGACCGGATGGGCGAACTCGGCGCGCGTCAACCAGACCGAACTGGTCAGCGCCATGCAGAACGGCGACAGGGTGATCGCCGGCATGATGGACGGGGGCGCCTCGCACGAGGTGGCGGTCGCCAGCCTCAGCCGTATCGTCGAGCAGCAGAGCGTGCTACTTGCCACGCTGGACATGTTCGCGGTCATCACCGTGGTCTTCGTCTTCGCCGCCATGCTGCCCTGGCTGGCGCCCAAGCCGAAGGGTCCGATCGACACCAGTGGAGCGCATTGATGGGACGGCTCACAAACGAGCGAAAATACCGCTTTAAAATGCATCTGACCGCCGAGCAGACCGACGTCGCGCGGCCGAGCATTCTCATCAACCGGTTGAAGCTCATGGAAGCCGACTCGGCCACCTCGCCGGAGATCGGCGCGCTCGCCGACTTTTCTCGCGATCACGTGCAAATGGGCGAGAAGGAACGCTACGTCCTGGCCTTCGCCCTGATGACGGCGCGCCAGCTTCTCGGCGGGGCCACGCAGGTGTCGTCACGCTTCGAAAATCTCCGGGCCTGTCTCGAAGGGCTCGACCGCGACGTGACGGCCTGATTGAGATCGGCCCGGATCGCAGCGATCCGGGCCGCGTCCAGTCGCGGGGCAGTAGCGGACCATTCATTTCTTCTGGTTGATCTGCGGACGTTCCTCGAGCGGCAGAAGGGTCGGGTCGAGCGGCTTGCCTTGGGCGGCTCGCCGGCCGGCCTCGTTGTCCTGGCGCTTCAGCTCGCGGTCGACGATGTCGCGCGCGCCTTCGACCGGGTCCTGCTCGTGATGCTCGGTGTTCTTGTTGTCGTTCATGATGGTCTCCTCGGGAATGACTGGGGGAGTGGCCGCTCGGGCCGGGGTTGCCGGCCGCGCGGGCTCAACAAGTCATCCCGGCGATTGTTCCTGTCTTTCGGTCGGGGGTTGATCACGCTTTTCGGGAACATCGCCGCTTGCGCGGGGTTTCCTCCCGATACGCTCGCCCGCCATACGGCGCCGGCCGGGCAAGAGAAGCGAGGAGATTTCCATGGGCCAGACCTATCCCGACCGCGGCATCGCGGTGATCACCGGCGCCTCGACCGGCATCGGCTTCGAACTCGCCCGCTGCGCCGCCGCCGACGGCTACGACCTCGTCATCGCCGCCGACGAGTCTGAAATCCACGAAGCCGCCGACCTTCTCGGCGAGTATGGCGTCTCCATCCGCGCCGTCGAGGCGGATCTGTCGACGCCCGAGGGCATCGCCCGGCTGGTCGATGTCATCGCCGACGACGGCCGGCCGGTGGAACTGCTGATGGCCAATGCCGGACGCGGCCTCGGCCACGGCTTCCTCGACCAGTCGTTCGACGACATCCGCCGGGTGGTCGACACCAACGTCGTGGGCACGCTCGATCTGGTTCATCGGATCGGCCGGCAGATGCGCGAGCAGGGGTTCGGCCGGATCCTGTTCACCGGCTCGATCGCCGGCTACATTCCCGGCGCGTTCCAGGCAGTCTACAACGGCACCAAGTCCTTCGTGGACAGCTTCGCCTACGCGCTTCGCGAGGAGCTGATCGACAGCGGCGTTCACGTGACGGTGCTGATGCCCGGCCCGACGGAAACCGAGTTCTTCGAACGCGCCAACCTCATGGATACCGAGATGGGGCAGGCCGAGAAGGATGACGCCGGCTACGTCGCGCACGCCGGCTATCGGGCGCTGATGGCGGGCGAGGCCGACATCGTCACCGGCTGGAGCAACAAGTTGCAGACGGCCATGGCGAGCTTCATGTCGCCGGAAATGCTGGCCCGCCGCCATCGCAAGCTGGCCGAGCCGGGGTCTGGTCTGAGTTGACGGCCGCGCATGATCTGAATGGCGTCCTCGAACGTATCAAGGCGGACACAACGGAGGTCGTCATGCAGGCCATTGCCATCTACGCGGCTGGATTGATCAGCTTTCTCGTTCTCGACGCCATCTGGCTCGGCACCATGGTGCCGCGCCTCTACAAGCCGGCCATGGGCGACCTCGTCGCCGATCCCTTCCAGCCGCTGCCGGCGGCGATCTTCTACCTGATCTACGCCGGCGGCCTTGCCTATTTCGCCATCCAGCCGGCGCTTGCCGCCGGCAAGTGGCAGACGGCGCTCGTCGCCGGTGCGGCGCTGGGCTTCATCGCCTATTCCACCTATGACCTCACCAATCAGGCGACGCTTCGCGGCTGGCCGCTGACGGTCACCCTCGTCGACATCGCCTGGGGAACCATCGCCAGCGGGCTTGCCGCCGCCATCAGCTACTTGGCGCTGTCGCGCTGGCTCACGTCCTGAGTTGGCCGAATGGAAGACATGTCGGCTTCCGGCCTTGTTTGCATGTCATAGGATACGCGTTCCGCTTGATCCGGACTCATCCTGCTCAAGCGGGCGGCTCAAGCGGGTTTCGGCCTGACCAGCCGGCGCCCGGTTGGGCGCTTCCGCTTCCGTCAGGTTCCGCCCGAAAGGTCGAAACCCGACGGAAACGGTATGACCCAGATCTTCAGGCGAAAGGACATCTCATGGCCGACCGCAAGAGACTGATACCCGACGCAAGTCATCCCATTACCATCAGCAGATGCGCGTCGAAGGTCGTCGTTGGAAAAGGATCGCTTCACATCGCAGAAACCAGCGACGCTCTGGCGTTGCAGGAGGCGTCCTACCCGCCTGTTCTGTATATCCCGCGAAGCGATGTCGACATGTCGCTGCTGCGGCGCTCGGAGCACACCACCCATTGCCCGTACAAGGGTGAGGCAAGCTACTACAGCATACCGTCTCTCGGAGAGGCCGGGCTGAACAGCGTATGGACCTACGAGACACCCTTCGATGCGGTTGGCGACATCGCCGGCTATCTCGCCTTCTATCCCGATCGGGTGTCGATCGAGCTTGCCAGCTAGGCCATCTTGCGGAGCCGACCCTGTTACCTGAGGGAGAAGAGACAATCTCGGGCGACACGCGACGCTCGTCGCCATCGGTTCTGCGTCGCGCATCCATCGGCCCCGCCCGGCGGCGGAAGGGCGGGGCCGATGCGTCAGGCCTTTATGCCGAACAGCCTTTCCGCATTCCGGAACGCGATTTTCTCCTTGGCTTCACGGGGAAGATCCACTGCCCGAAACCAGTCGGTTCCTTGCTTCATGTCCGCGAACGGGTAATCGATTCCGAACATCACGCGATCCACACTGACGTACTTCAGTAGGAGATGAAGCAGTTCATCCTGGAAGAAGGCGCTGGTTGTGTACCAGAAATTGTCATTGAAATATTGTCCGATGGGTTTGTTTAGAGAACCTTCCGTCGACTCGCTCAAATCTCCCACGATACGCTCATAGTAGAACGGAAGTCCCTCTCCCATGTGTCCGATAATGAACTGCAATTTGGGGAGGCTGTCGAATACCCCGGTCAGGATCAGTCGAAGGCACTGCGTCAGGACTTCCTGGTGCCATCCATATCCCGAACCGCTGAAAATGTAGTTCTGGAACTCCTGGTTATAGCCTGGCCGCGTCGTGCGATAGTAGATGTCGAAGACTTTTTCAGGCGGGAAACCTGGATGCAGGTAGATCGGCACATCAAGCGCCTCGGCACGCGCCAGAAGGGGCTTGAAATCGGGATGGTCGAGAAATTTCTCGCCAATGAATCCATTGGTCATGGCCCCCACAAAGCCATCTTCCCGAACGGAGCGTTCCAGTTCGTCGGCTGATGCCTCCGGATCCTGCAGTGGCAAGGTTGCATAGGCCTGGAACCGCCCCGGATAGGTGGCCATCGGGCCTTGGGCAATCATCTTGTTGAGACGATACGCAAAGTCGATGCCCTCCTGCCCCTGGACATTCTGCACGCCCGGCGTATGGGCGGAGAGGATCTGCACATTGATCCCTGCCTCATCCATTGCGCCGATGCGGCCGGGGCCGAGGTCGTCAAGACCGGTTCCCTTGAGGTATTCCACATGTTCATCGTTGATCGCGTTCAGCGCTATCAACTCGTCTGTCGTGTAGGTCTCTTCCGTGGCGATGAACGGCAGGTCCCGGTCTCGCAACGAGATGACCGAAGGCTCTGCCGCGGCAGCGCGTGAGACAATGGCGGGTGCGGACAATCCGGCTCCGACACCAAGTGCAGCCGCGCCACCCAGAAAACTGCGGCGTCCCATCGTCAGGCTCATCAGGGGGTTCTCGATCGGTTTCATGTCGGTTTTGCTCCGATGTTGCGGTGTGCGGTCTGGGTGCAGCTTTCGGTCGGCAATGACCTCGATCAGATCCGCGGGAGTCTGATCGAGGTCATCACCGCCTGCTGCCGAGATCCGGATCGGGGGCACGCTCACGTCATCCGCCGTGGTGCGACCGCGCGGTTGAAGCTCTTGCCTTGCGTGATTGGGCGGGCAGGCGCTCGGCGGGCTCATGTCTGAACCGGGGGTATCCTGACCCTAGAACTGATAGCCCAGAAACAGCATGGACTTCGACTGGACCTCCCGCTTCACGAGAGGGCTGTCCGCGGCGCCCCCCACCAGCAATCCGACTTCCTGCTCAGCGCGGACCATCCAGTTTTCATTGAACATGTAAGTCGCGGACACCGAGAGATCGACGCTTTTCACGCCCGAACCCGGCTTGTACGTCGCGTATCCGGACCGTGCGGCCTGAGCGTCGGTGACCCCAAAATAGGACTGCATGTAGTTCTTGTCGGCGAAGGTCGCGGATGCGCCCGCGCCGAACACCAGCTTTTCATTGAACGGGTGCGTGACTTCGGCACCGAACGTGCCCAGGAGCCCTTCGCTGCCGCCGAGCGTCTTGTCGACGGAGACGAAAAAGTCGGCCGGTCCGTAGCTCAACGTCGTCTTGCCGCCGACGGTCACGCCGCCATCAACATTGCCCATCCCGCGCAGATCGCCCGAGTCCTTTTCCTTGCGGCCGAAGTCGTAGCCGAGGTTCACATCGAACTGGAACGGACCCTGTTCGTAGGCCTTCAGCTCGGCGCCGGTCGGATCGATGGTCAATCGATCGAAGAAGGTCGCCGAGACGAACGGAAGCGGCGAGAACTCCATCTCATCGCTTCCCTCATATTTGGGCTCATACATCACGCCAGCGCCGATCATGACATCCCAGTTGTGAAGCGTCTGGCGCACCGGGAAATCGAAGCGCTGGGGATCGGGCATGTCCGGCACGGCAACCGGATCGAAATCCGGCGGCGCATCGGCGGCGGAGACAGGCGATGGCATGAGCGAAATAACGAGCGCGATGGCAACTGTTCCGCGCGCTGCGGACCTTGAACTGAGGAACATGAAATTTCCGATCCTTGCTTTCACACGTTTGCCCGCCATGGCGGTTTCACAAACGCTATTGTGCTGCAACGCGGACGGTCGGAATGTTTGGTCGTGTGAAGAGTTGTTTCAGTTCGGCCCGAAGGAGACGAGATCTGAAACATAACTTAATATTGCCGTCGCCGAAGAACATGCGCCGCCGTGCTATTCAAAAATAGCCAAGGTGTCGAGTGCGAAGGGAGCCAAGGCTTGTCGGACGTTTCTCGAATTCTGATCGTCGAGGACGACAGACTGATCGCCTCCATGCTGCACGATAGTCTTGCCGAGAATGGAATGGTCGCCGAGATCGCTGAAGACGGCGTTGCGATGGATGCGCGCATGCGGGCGGCCAACTTCGACCTGGTGATCCTTGATGTCATGCTGCCGGGCGAGAGCGGCCTTAGTCTGTGCCGGCGGCTGAGGGTCACCACGAATATCCCCATCCTCATGCTGACCGCGGCCGACGCTGAAATCGACAGGATCGTCGGTCTCGAGATCGGCGCCGACGACTATGTCACCAAACCATTCAGCCTGCGGGAGCTCATCGCGCGGATACGCGGCCTGCTGCGCCGCGCGGCCCTGCCTTCGCTGAAGGATCCGAGACAAAGGCAACTGCGTTTTGATGGGTGGTTCCTGGATCCCATTCGGCGGCAGCTTTACGATCCAACCAACGCACGCATCGGCCTGACGACGCATGAGTTCGATATCCTGCTTGCCTTTTGCCGAAATCCGGGCCGCGTTCTGACGCGCGAGGAGCTTCTGGGTTTAACCCACGCCGGTCTGGCCGGACCGGTCGAGCGCAGCATTGATGTTCACATCAGCCGGTTGAGGCAGAAAATCGAGCATGATGTCCGCAACCCGGTTGTCATCAAGACCATACGTCTCGGCGGCTACATGTTTACCGCGAATGTCGAGGAACTATGAGGCCGAGGCGTTTCCTCCCCATCACGATAAGAGGCCAGATCACGCTGATCATTGTGATGGCGCTCCTCGTTGTCAGCGTCGTCGGTAGAGTACTGGAGCAGTGGGTAAGGGATGCCGCGCCGGACATGGAGGATATCGCCGCGCGGGTTGAGACGATGACGGAGCTCCTGCAGAACTCTGCGCCGGATACACGGGAAGAGATTCTTTCGTCGTCGCGCGCTGCCGGCTGGCATTTCTCGCTGGAACCCTTCTCGGTCAGCGAGACCTTCACCGGGCCGTCGGAACCCGAAGGCGCGCTGGCCATGGCCATCGACTGGCTCTTTCCAACCGATCACGTCCTCCTCCCCGTGGGCGGTTGGCGTACCTTCTGGAACGGGGAGAGAGTGATCGCATCAAAGGTCGACGACGACACGCTCCTCATCCTGTCCGGTTTTCCGGATTCGATCCTGAACAGTTCGATTCTGAATGAGGGGCCGTATTATTCTGTCGCCATCGTCGTCCTGATCGCGTTCTTTTTCGTGTTCGCCATCCGCTTCATAACCGAGCCAATCAAGCGAATTTCCGAAACGGCCACCCATTCGGACATTCTGAACAGCACGGAGGTTTTCGAAGAACGCGGATCTGTCGAGATCGTTGCGCTCGCCCGTGCTCTCAACGCGATGCGAAGCCGGATACGGGTGATGGTGGAATCAAGGACCCGAATGCTGCGTGGCATTGGCCATGATCTTCGAACCCCGTTGACTCGCTTGCGGCTTCGCGCCGATCGCATGGAGGACGGGGCGGTGCGCGATGGACTGCTGTCCGACGTCATGCGCATCGACAGTCTCCTGAACGAAGTTCTGAAATATCTCAGGGAGGACTACGCGACCGAACCGGTACAACGGGCCGATGTCGCCAGCCTGCTGCAAACCGTGTGCGCGGAGTTCAGTGATGTCGGCTTTCCTGTCCGGTTCGAGGGGCCCAATCGGATGGTCATCGATTGCAAGCCGCTGGCCATCATGCGCGCGGTGACCAACCTCTGCGACAACAGCGTCAAGTTCGCGACCGAGGTCATTGTCGGTCTGCGAAACGGCAAGGCGGGCTGCGAGATCTTTGTCACCGACAACGGCCCCGGCGTTCCGGAACACTTGAGAGCACGGGTTTTCGAGCCGTTCTTCAAGGGAGATGAGGCGCGGACGCAAGGGCAGGAAGGCTTTGGGCTCGGACTATCCATTGTCGCCGATATCGTCCATGCGCATCACGGCACCATTTCTCTCGCAGACAACGCGCCGAGCGGCCTGACTATTCGGATCCTCATCCCAAGCCATGTCCATGCCGACGCCGCGATCGAGGCGAAAAGGCCTTTGCAGAACGCGAGATAGATACTCGGCCCGGTGCTCTGGGGCGCCCGACGAGTTCTGACTCAGGTTCAGCCGGTCCGCCCGGGAGGCCAGGGAAAGAAGGGCGAGACGCGGGCCTGATAGGCGCGGAACGCCTCGCCCCGGCTTTCCAGCATGTGCTTTTCCAGCGGCGGAATGCCGGAGACATGGACGAGTAGCCAGTACATGGCGATCGGCGCGACGAGCGCCAGCGCCGTCTGCCCGTTGAAGCCGGAGAGGCCGAGCACGGCGATGCCGACCCAGAACAGCCACTCGAAGAAATAGTTGGGGTGGCGCGACCAGCCCCAGAGGCCGCGATCGCAGACCTTGCCCGCGCCGTCGCGCCGGAAGGCGGCGAGCTCTCGGTCGGACCACCACTCGCCCACCAGCGCCGTAACGACGATGGCAAGGGCGAACGCGTCCTGCCAGCCGAGCGGGCCTGGGCGCGACGCGGCGGCGGCGGCCGACAGCGCCAGCAGCCAGCCGGCGATGGCCTGCGCCTCAAGGACCATGCAGAGCTTGCGCGGCGCGGAGTCTCCCCATTCGCGACGAAGCGCGGCGTAGCGCGGATCGTCGGCGCCGCCACCTTTGAGCGTGCGGGTGAGGAGATGGCGGCCGAGCCGGACCGCCCAGACCGCGACCAGCGCGGCGACGATCAGCGGGCGCTCGACGGGGGCGGAGAGAGCGAGGATCAGCGCCAGCGTGGCGGCGCCGGTCGACAGCGCCCAGATACCGTCGATGAAGCCCGACCGGCGCGTGCGCTCGGCGATCACCGCCGCAGCGCCCATCGCCAGCACCAGGATCGCCAGGGAGAGAAGTGCACCGGTCAGCATGGCTACAGTCCGATCAGCGGGCTGACGAGGCGGCCGATCAGGCCGTGCGGCCGGAGCCGCCCCTCGATGGAGGCGAGGCAGATGCAGGTTTCCTCGCCGGTGACGACGGGCGTGTGATGGGTGTCGTCGTCCTCCTCGGCGAGGTCGCCGGCGGCGCAGCGCCCATGCTCGTCCTCGAAGGCGCCCTGAAGCACCAGCGTCAGTTCCTCGCCGGAATGGCCGTGGGTGGGCATGCGCTTGCCGGCGCCGATCTTCAGGAGCACGAGGTTGGTCCTGGGGTCTTCCGGCACGTCGAGGCGGGCGAAGGCCATGCCCGGCCCCATCCAGCGCCAGCCGGACGTTGCCCGTTCGGCGATCGGGGCGGGCAGGCTGATGCCGAGGTCGCGCGGGGGGCGTCGGGCCTGAGCCGGCGTGGGCGCGGGGCGCTTCTCGTCGAGGCGGGCCAGCGTCCGCTCGAACAGGCTGGCGTCGAGTTCGGACGGCGACTGGCGCTCGAGGAGCACGCCGGCCAGCGCCAGTGCTTCGCGATGGGCGGCGGCGCAGGTGTTGCAGAGCGCAAGGTGGCTCTCCACCACCAGCGCGGCGGCGGGCGACAGCGAGCCGGCCGCGTAGCGGGCCAGAAGTTCGGGGCTTGGGTGGCGGCTCACGGTCATGACGTCTCGTCGAGGAGATGGCGCAGGCGGTTCATGGCGAGGCGGACGCGCGACTTGACGGTACCGAGCGGTATGCCGAGCGCTCTCGCGATTTCGGTCTGCGGCGATTGGGAAAAGAAGGAAAGGGTGATGACCTCGGCCTGCTCGGCCGGCAACTGATCGAGGGCGCGACGGACCCGCGTCTCCTCCTCGCGGGTGATGATCTCGCCCTCGGCCGACGGGCTGGGGTCGATGTCGCTGACCGGTTCGATCTCGGCGAGGCGGCGGCCCAGCCGGCGGCGGCGGTCGATGCCGAGGTTGCGGCAGATGGTGAAGATCCAGGTGGAGACGGCGCCGGCCTCGGCGTCGAACCGCTCGGCCTTGCGCCAGACGGCGAGCATGGTGTCCTGGATGAGGTCATCGCAGTCGCTGGCGCCGAAGCCCTGACGGGCGAGGAAGGTTCTGAGGCGGGGCGCGTAGAAGGCGAACAGCCGCGCGAAGGCCTGCCGGTCGCCCTCGCGGGCGATGGCCGCGACGAGGCGCGCCGCCTCGGCGCCATCGAACGGCTGCACCGCCGCGTCGGCCGGTCTCATGGAACTGACCGCCGGTTCGGAGGTTGCAGCGAGAGGAAAAGAGTTCGCCCGTTCACGTCTCATGCCTCTTCTACGTTTGCCTGGAAACGACGGATCACCGGCGCCGATGCTACGACCATTTCCGCAGTCCGCGTGGTGATCCTTCACGCAGGGACCATCGTAGAATGGAACGTATAGCAGTTTCGGCGGCAAGCGGAGGTTACATGCGCGAGGCGACAAAGGATACCGACAGGCGACTGGAGGTCGCGGTGATCGGGTCGGGCATCTCCGGTCTGTCGGCGGCATGGCTGCTGTCGGGCCGCCACGACGTGACGCTCTACGAGATCGATCGGCGGCTCGGCGGCCACAGCAACACCGTGCTGGCGCCGACGGACGGCGCGTCCATTCCGGTCGATACCGGCTTCATCGTCTACAACGAGGTCACCTATCCGAACCTGACGGCCCTGTTCGCCCACCTCGGCATCGAGACCGAGGCGACGGAGATGTCGTTCGCCGTGTCGATCGACGGCGGCCGGCTCGAGTATGCGGGTTCCGATCTCGCCGGCCTTCTCGCCCAACCATCCAACCTCGTTCGTCCGCGCTTCTATGCCATGATGACCGACCTGCTGCGCTTCTACAGGCAGGCGCCGCGCGATCTCGGCCGGCTCGACGGCGTGACGCTGGCCGACTATCTCGACGCCAACAGCTATGGCCGCGCCTTCCGCGAGGATCACCTCTACCCGATGGCGGCGGCCATCTGGTCGACCCCGGCCGACGAGGTCGGCGCCTATCCGGCCGAGGCCTTCATCCGCTTCTGCGACAATCACGGCCTGCTCAAGCTCAGCGGCCGGCCGCAATGGCGCACGGTGAAGGGCGGCAGCCGCGCCTATGTCGCCAAGCTGGCCGAGCCGCTCAACGGGCAGGTGATGATCGGCCGCGACGTGAAGATCGTCGAGCGGTCGACGGCCGGCGTGGTGATCGAGGACGGGTTGCGCCAGCGCCGCTTCGACAAGGTGCTGGTCGCCTGCCACGCCGATCAGGCGCTCGCCGTGATCAAGGCGCCGACCGAGGCCGAACGCCAGATCCTCGGCGCCTTCCGCTACAGCCGCAATTCCGCGGTGCTGCACGGCGACGAGCGGCTGATGCCGCGTCGGCGGGCTGCCTGGGCGGCCTGGAACTATCTGGCGACCAGCGACCGTTCGTCCGGCCCTTCGGTCACCTACTGGATGAACCGGCTGCAGCACATCGACCCGTCGGTGCCGCTGTTCGTGACGCTCAATCCGGTCGTCGAGCCGCGCCTCGACCGCGTCTACAGCCAGTTCACCTACGAACACCCGCTGTTTGACCAGGCGGCCATCGAGGCGCAGCGGCAGCTCTGGAGCCTGCAGGGCGCCGCCAACGTGTGGTTCGCCGGCGCCTACTTCGGGGCGGGGTTCCATGAGGATGGCCTGCAGGCCGGGCTGGCCGCCGCCGAGGCGATGGGCGCGCCGCGCCGGCCGTGGCTGGTCAAGAACGAATCCGGCCGCATCCATCTGGGCCCGGATGTCTGGGGCGAGGCGGCGGCATGACGCCTTCGCTCTACATTGGCGAGGTGATGCACCGTCGCCTCCGGCCCGCGGCGCACAGCCTGAAATACGGCGTCTACATGCTGCATGCCGATCTCGACCGGCTCGGCGAGCTCGACCGGGCGAGTCGCCTGCTGTCGGTGAACCGCTGGAACCTGCTGTCCTTCCGCGAGACCGACCATGGGCCGGCGGGGGAGGGCGCGCTGGCCTCGCGCATCCGGCAGCTGGCGGCGGAGCGCGGCCTTGGCTGGGACGGCACGCAGGTGACGCTGATCGCCATGCCCAGGCTGTTCGGTTTCGTCTTCAACCCGCTCAGCGTCTATTTCTGCCGCAATGCCGACGGGCGACTCTCCGCCATCGTCTACGAGGTGCGCAACACCTTCGGCGGCATGCACCACTACGCCGCCGACGTGCCGGCGGAGACGACCGGCACCATTCACCAGGCGGCGGAGAAGGACTTCTACGTCTCGCCCTTCCTGCCGATGGAAATGCGCTACCGTTTCCACGTCAAGCCGCCGGCCGAGCGCTTCACCATCGCCATCGAGGATCATGATCGCGAGGGCCTGATGCTGACGGCGTCGATGTCGCTGGCCCGCGAGGCGCTCGACGACCGCGCCATCTCCCGCCTTATCGCCCGCTTCCCGCTGATGACGCTGAAGGTGGTGGCCGGCATTCACTGGGAAGCGCTGAAGCTGTGGCTGAAGCGCGTGCCCTTCCATTCCCGCCCCGGCGGCGGCCCCAAGGGTTTCAATCCAACGGAAAGGTCTTCCGGATGACGTCATTGTCGAGCTCCATGATCATCCCCTCGATCGTCGGTTGGGCATTGCCGACTCGGCTGCGCGTCGATCTGGTCCGCCGGTTGTTGAACCATGTCGAGCGGGGGCGCCTTTCCGTGACGCTGCCGGACGGCTCGCAGCTGTCCGCCGCCGGGCACGAGCCCGGCGCGGTGGCAGAAGTCCGCATCCTGCGCTGGCGGGCGGTCAATCGGTTGCTGCGCGGCGGCGACATCGGCTTTGCCGAGGCCTATGTCGACGGCGACTGGGACACGCCGGACCTCGTGGCCTTCCTGACCTTCTGCGCCGACAACCTCGACAGCCTGACCGAGGTGGCCAAGGCGTCGTTGCCGGTGCGGCTCATGCAGCGCCTGCTGATGCTGGTCCGGCGCAATTCCAAGGCCGGCAGCCGACGCAACATCATGGCCCATTACGATCTCGGCAACGCCTTCTTCGCCGAGTGGCTGGACCGGGAGATGATCTACTCCTCGGCCATCTACGAGGACGGCGACGATCTCGATGTCGCCCAGCGGCGCAAGTTCTTGCGTATCGCCGACATGCTCGGTCTCGACGGCGACCAGTCGGTGCTGGAGATCGGCTGCGGCTGGGGCGGGCTCGCCGCCCATCTCGCTGGCGCCGGTGCCAAGGCGGTCGAGGGCGTCACGCTGTCGCCGGCTCAGCTCGCGGTGGCCGAGGAGAAGATGCGGGCGCGCGGGCTCGACGGACAGGTGTCGCTGGAGCTCCGCGACTATCGCGATGTCGAGGGGCAGTATGATCGCGTCGTGTCGATCGAGATGTTCGAGGCGGTGGGCGAGGCCTACTGGCGCGGTTATTTCGACAAGGTGCGGCAGGCCCTGAAGCCCGGGGGAC
>JAUVXG010000189.1 GCA_030603685.1 Pleomorphomonas sp. | reverse complement strand
GCCAACCGGCTGGTGCTGAGCTGGACCAAGGGCGAGGCACAGGCGACGCTCGACGTCGACTTCAAGGCAATGACCGCCACCGTCACCCATAAGGGCGCAGCCGCCAGCGGACAGTTCGCAATCGGCTGACGAGACGGAGCAGCGCTGGACGAGGCCTGTATCAGCCCTCGTCCTGACCGTTCATCCGGTTGAGATAGCCACAGGTGCACCGTAGGCATTGATTGGCACGCCGACTTTTCAGACGCCTCGCCTCAGTCTGCCCTGAAGGACGGGGGAGCCCCTGTCGATTGCCGGACAATCAGCGGACTCTCGATGAGCCTGCTTTCGGCCTTCGAGGCGTCTTCCCAGTCGTCGAGCAGTACGCCAACCGCGACATTGCCCATTGTGACATAAGGCAGCGCGACCGTTGTAAGCTGCGGGCGCAGCCCTTCCGAGAACTGACGATGATCGTCGAAGCCAACGATGGATATGTCGCGGGGAATGCTCAAGCCGAGCTCCGCCGCAGCGAGATACACCTGCATGGCCATCTCGTCGTTGCCGCAGAAAATGGCGGTCGGCCTGTCCGAGCGATCGAGCAATTGTCGTGCTGCGACGAAGGCTTCCTCCCGATCGAAAGTGCCGGCGCGCGACTGGCCGGGAACCGCGAGATCGGACGGCTCCTCTATGCCGGATTCCCGAAAGGCTCGCCTCAACCCGGCAAGGCGCAGCTGCGTCGCCTCGATGTCCGGTGACAGGGTCAGATAGGTGACCCGTCGATGGCCAAGACCGATGAGGTGGGTACCGACGCAGAGGCCGCCGCCCTCTTCGTCTGGAATGACCGTCGGCAGACCACGTCGATGGGAGAAGCAGTTGACCATGACGCTCGGCAACTGCAGTGGAGCGAAGTCATGGATTTCCCGATGGTATGTTGCCGCGTAGATGACGCCCTCCACCCGAACCGCGCGGAAGCTGCGCAAGATCGACTCCGAGCTTTCCGCTCGGTTTTCCATGCTGCCGATCAACAGCGACATGCCGCGCTCGGCCAAAGCTTCCTCGACACCCCTGACGATATCGATGGAACAGGGAGTCGATGCCGCGACGTCGGTGAGAAGTCCGATCACGCCGGAACGCCCTGAGCGCATGGCCTGGGCTCGCCGATCGGGAATGAAGTCGAGCTCGGCTGCGGCCTGCAGAACGCGCGCGCGCATGGCCTCGGACACAGTATCCGGCGCACTGAACACCCGGGATACCGTCTTGAGGGAAACGCCGGCACGTTCGGCCACGGTCTTTATCGTCGACATCACCCACTCCAGTTGGTCTCGCCGGGAGGCTCACTTTTTGTCTATCGATGGACAAATGCCATTGACCATCGATGGACATCGAGGGTATATAGCTACTCGGGAAGGAGATGAAAACCATTCAGTTGCATCGCGCAAGCCATGCAAACAGGTTCATCACCCCCACACCATGCCACATCGCACTCGACGATGTTGAGCCGACTCACGCACTGAGCCGGACCGCATCGATGTGCCCGCATGTCAGCGGTCACAGAGGTGATGACCAAGGGAGGGATAACAATATGTCGGGTTCACCCAAGACACTCATTTTCAGTGTCCTGCTGGCCGCTTCCGCGCTTGCGACGCCGGCTTACGCCGATCCGTCCATGCCGCAGGAGCTCACGGATGCGCTCGCCGGCAAGTACAAGGGAACGACGGTCACTGCCTTCGGCGCCTTCGCCGATGCCGACGAGGTCAAGTTCAATCAGAACATCAAGGCTTTCGAGGAGCTGACCGGAATCGACATCCAATACGCCAGCTCCAAGCAATTCGAAGCGACGATCGCCACGCGCGTCGATGCCGGCAATACCCCCGACCTCGTTGACTTTCCCCAGCCGGGCCTGATGGGCAACTTCTCCAAGACCGGCAAGCTCGTCGACCTCGAAAGCGTTCTCGGCGCCGATTACCTCAAGGCGCAGTATCAGCCGAGCTGGCTCGACATGGGAACCAAGCCCGGCCCGGACGGCAAGCCGACCCTTGTCGGCATCTGGGAGCGCGTCAACGTCAAGAGCCTCGTCTGGTATCCCAAGAAGCCCTTCGACGAAGCCGGCTACAAGGTTCCCAGCAACTGGGACGAAATGGTCGCGCTTGAGAAGCAGATCATCGACGATGGCGACACCCCCTGGTGCATCGGCATCGAGTCCGGCGCGGCGACCGGCTGGCCGGCGACCGACTGGCTGGAAGAGATGATGCTGCGCACCACCTCCGTTGCCGACTACGACGCATGGACCAGCGGCGAACTCAAGTTCGCCTCGCCTCAGGTGAAGAAGGCCGCCGAACAGGTAGGCGCCATCTTCCTCGGCGACGGCATGGTCTACGGCGGCACCAAGGCCATCGTATCGACGTCGTTCGGCGACGCGCCGTCGCCGATGTTCGCCGATCCGCCGAAGTGCTGGCTGCACAAGCAGGGCAACTTCATCACCAGCTTCTTCCCGAAGGACCGCGACCTGAAGCCGGGGGTCGACTACGGCTTCTTTTATCTGCCCGGCATCGATCCCGCCTACGGCAGGCCGGTGCTGGTCGGCGGCGACATCTGGTCAATGTTCAACGATCGCCCGGAAGTGCGCGCGGTCATGGCCTGGTTCGCCCGTGGCGAACATCTCAAGACCTGGCTTGCGTCCGGCGGGACCGTTTCGCCACACAGCGACGCGGAACTTAGCTGGTACGGCAACGACATCGACCGGGGCGCCGCCGAAATCCTGGCAAACGCCACGGCGGTTCGCTTCGACGGTTCGGACCTGATGCCGGGCGAAGTCGGCGCCGGCTCGTTCTGGAAGGAAATGACGGCCTGGATCAGCGGTTCGGAAGATCTCGATACCGCCCTCCAGAACATCGACGCCTCCTGGCCGAAGAACTGACCCAGCATAGGCTCAAGCAGAGCCGAAGCGACCACAGACGCGGGGCCGCCGGCCCCGCGCCAACTCAGTCACCCGATGGGTGGCCGGCCTGACGAGGTTCTCGATGTCGGAGATGACACGCGCGTTCGGGCGAGGACGCCCAGGCGGAGCATTGCGGCTTGCCGTGGCTCCAATCGTCGCCGCCGCCGCCCTTCTGATGATCTGGTACGGCTTCTTCCTCGTTCGCGACAGTCAGTTGCCGCGCCTTCTCGTCGCGGTCTTGGCCGTTGTCGGAGCCGCCGTCGCCATCGCCATTCTCTACGGGGCGGTCGATGCAATCCTGCGGGAGTTGCCGGCCAACTGGGAGAGACGACTGCAGCCGCTGCCGTTCGTTCTCCCAGGCGTGGCAATGGTCGGCTACTTCGTCGCGCTTCCCATGGTTCGCACCTTCTATTCGAGCCTGTTCAACCGGGACGGCAGCATTTTCGTCGGTCTTTCCAACTACGTGACGGTGCTCACCGAGCCGTTCATGCTGGTGACCTTTCGCAACAACCTGCTGTGGCTGGTGTTCGGCGCCGGTCTCACCGTGCTGCTCGGACTTGCCATCGCCGCCTTCGCCGACCGCAGCCGCCACGAGAAGCTCGCCAAGACGATCATTTTCATGCCGATGGCTATTTCGCTGGTCGGCGCTGGCGTCATCTGGAAGTTCATCTATGCCGTCAAGGACCCGAGCGAAGCGCAGATCGGCCTGCTCAACGCCATCGTCGTCGCCTTCGGCGGCGAGCCACAGGCCTGGATCACTCTCCTCCAGCCCTGGAACAACCTGTTCCTGATCGTCATCGTCGTCTGGCTTCAGACCGGCTATGCCATGGTGCTGTTCTCCGCCGCCATCAAGGCAGTGCCGACGGACATGCTGGAGGCGGCTCGGATCGATGGTGCCGGCGAGTTGCGCATCTTCTTCTCGATCGTCATCCCGTCGATCCAAACCACGCTGATCGCCGTGTCGGCCACTGTGGTGATCTTCACCTTGAAGATCTTCGACATCGTGCTGGTGATGACTGGCGGACAGTTCGGTACCGACGTGATCGCCACCCAGTTCTACAACCAGTATTTCGTCAACCGGAATGCCGGCCTGGGTTCGGCCATCGCCATCATCCTGCTGGCCGCCGTCATGCCGGTGATCATCTACAACATCCGCCACTTCAACAAGAACGAGCCGCTCTGATGGCACGCCTGTCCAAATCGCCCCGGGCCCGCTTCAGCCTGGCCACGCCAATGCTCATCCTGTTGTGCGTCCTGTGGCTGATCCCGACGCTCGGACTGCTGATCTCCTCCTTCAGGTCGCCCGACGATGTTCGCAACAGCGGCTGGTGGACTATATTTCCGCATCGAGCATGGCAGGTCGTCGAGGTCATCAAACCGGATGCGACCGCCGATCGAAGCGGCACCATGAGCTTCGCCGGGGCGAGCGGAACCTTCGAGCAGTTGCGCAACGGCATCGAAACCGATGACGGACGACGCGTCACCTGGGTCGGCAATCGTCGCCTCGGGACCGTGCGCGTCGAGGAACGGCGCTGGACTATGACGGCGCATCTCACGCTCGACAACTACGCCAACGTGCTGACCGGCAAGCAATACGAGATCACTCACGAGGATGGCGCCAAGGAAACGCTGCGCGGCGACGATCTCTCCGGCGCCTTCCTGAACAGTCTCGCCGTGACGCTGCCTTCGGTACTGCTGCCGCTGATGGTGGCCGCTTTCGCCGCCTACGGCTTCGCGTGGGTGAGATTTCCCGGCCGTCGCCTGATCTTTTCGATCGTCGTCGCCCTGATGGTAGTGCCATTGCAGGTGTCGCTCGTGCCGGTGCTCAGCGATTATGTCCAGCTCGGGCTGAATGGCACCTATCTCGCGGTCTGGCTCGCACATGCCGGTTTCGGTCTGCCGCTCGCCATATATCTTCTCTACAATTTCATCGCGTCGCTGCCCCGTGAACTGCTGGAAGCGGCGACCGTCGACGGCGCCAGCCATCTCAAGATATTCCGGTCCATCATCCTGCCGCTGGCCGGACCGGCCCTGGCCTCCTACGCCATCTTCCAGTTCCTCTGGGTCTGGAACGACTACCTGGTGTCGCTGATCTTCATCGGCAGCCAGCCGAACGTGCAAGTCCTGACCATGCGCCTCGCCGAAATCGTCGGCTCGCGCGGCAACGACTGGCACCTTCTGACCGCTGGCGCCTTCATCTCCATGATCCTGCCGCTGGCCGTGTTCTTCTCACTGCAACGCTATTTCGTTCGAGGCCTGACCGCGGGCGCCGTGAAATCGTGACTTTCAAGAGGTTCAAGATGCAATACCGCCGCCTGGGCAATTCCGGTCTCCTCGTCTCCGAACTGGCGCTCGGCACCATGGTGTTCGGTGAGGCGAGCGATCGCGGCACCCCGGAAACCGAAGCCAAGAAGCTGATCGATGCCTATGTCGAAGCCGGCGGCAACCACTTCGATCTCGCCGACGTCTATGCCGGGGGCCGAGCCGAGGAAATCGTCGGCGCATCGCTCGGCGCCCGCCGCGCCGATGCCATCCTCGCCACCAAGGCGCGCTGGCCCATGGGCAGCGACCCCAACAAGGTCGGACTGTCGCGCCGGCACATCTGCGAGGCGCTCGAGGCCAGCCTCCGCCGGCTGCGCACTGATTATATCGACGTCTACTACATGCACGGCTGGGACGCCCTGACGCCGCTCGACGAGTCGCTGCGCGCCTTCGACGATCTCGTGACCGCCGGCAAGGTGCGCTACATCGGCGTTTCCAACTTCATGGCCTGGCAGGTGATGAAGTCGCTCGGGCTCAGCGACCGCAACGGCTGGGCGCGGTTTATCGCCGCGCAGTATCAGTACTCCCTCATCGAGCGCGGTATCGAAGCCGAACTTGAGGGCCTTTGCGCGTCCGAAGGCGTCGGCCTCGTGCCCTGGGGACCGTTGGGTGGTGGCTTCCTGACCGGCAAGTACCAACGCGGCGCCCGTCCGGACGGCGCAACCGGTCGAATCGGCACGACGCCTGACGAGTGGGAGGAATCCTGGGCGCACCGGGCAACCGACGCCAACTGGCGAACGCTCGACGCCGTCCAGGCCGTGGCGGCCGCCCACCCGGGCGCCACGCCGGCACAGGTCTCGCTTGCCTGGCTTCTTGCGCAGCCGATCGTCAGCTCAGTCGTCATCGGCGCCCGGACGATCGAGCAACTGCGAGGCAATCTTGCCGCGACCGAGATGAAGTTCACGACCGATGAGATCAAGGCCCTCACTTCCGCCTCGGCAGTCCGGCAACCCTATCCGGCTCGCGCGGTCAATCTCACGGCGCGCTGATCGATACAACGGCAGGCTCCGGTATTCGGCGGCTTTCACGCCTTTGAATACCGAGGCCGGCGCAAGGGAGTAGGTTATGGCGAGCCTCACGATGCGCAACGTGCGCAAGAGCTTCGGTCGCGTAGAGATCATCAAGGGTGTCGACATGGACATCGGCGACGGCGAGTTCGTCGTCTTCGTCGGTCCGTCCGGCTGCGGCAAATCGACGCTGCTTCGCATGGTGGCCGGTCTCGAGGAGATCACCTCCGGCGAGATCCTGATCGACGACAAGGTCTGCAACGACATCGCCCCCAAGGACCGCGGCATCGCCATGGTGTTCCAGTCCTATGCGCTCTATCCGCACAAGTCGGTCTTCGCCAACATGGCCTTCGCCCTGGAGATCGCCGGATTCTCCAAGGCCGAGATCGCCGAGAAGGTCGACAAGGCGGCCAAGATCCTCCACATCGAGCACCTCCTGGACCGCAAGCCAGGACAGCTCTCCGGTGGTCAGCGCCAGCGCGTCGCCATCGGCCGCGCCATCGTCCGCGAACCCAAGATCTTCCTCTTCGACGAGCCGCTCTCCAACCTCGACGCCGCCCTGCGCGTCTCGACCCGCGCCGAGATCGCCAAGCTGCACGAGGACCTCGGGTCGACCATGATCTACGTCACCCACGACCAGGTCGAGGCCATGACGCTGGCCGTCAAGATCGTCGTGCTCGAAGCCGGCAACGTCCGACAGGTCGGCGCGCCGCTCGAACTCTACCATCGTCCCCAGAACCTGTTCGTCGCCGGCTTCATCGGCTCGCCCAAGATGAACTTCCTGAAGGTCAAGGCCAGCGCCGTCGAGGCCGACGGCATCACCGTGGCAGGCGATGGCGTTCCCACCCTCAAGGTCGCCGTCGATGCCACCGGCGCCAGCGTCGGCGAGGATCTGACCCTCGGCATCCGTCCCGAGCACATCAAGCTCGGAACCGAAGGCGGCCTGCCGGTCACGGTCACCTTCGTCGAGCGCCTCGGCCACCAGACCATCGTCCAGGCCCATCGCGGCGACGAAGAGACGCCGCTGATCGCCGTGCTCGACGGCGACGTGCCGGTCAAGGCCGGCGAACAGCGCCAGTTCGTCTTCTCCGGCACCGACTGCCACCTATTCAACGCACAGGGCAACGCCTTCACGCGCGGCTTCATTCCCGAGTGATACCCGCCGTCGCCACCGGCGACGGCCATCCATTCCATCACTTCCGGGACGCCCGGAAGTGATTTTTGTTTCTCCTCCGGGGAACCTGCCATCGGCCGATCCCCGATCCGAGCGGCGCGCCGATGCCCCGGCAATCCACAACAAGCCGGACGGCTCCCTGGGAGACATGACCGTGAAGAACCAAGTCCAGCTCATCACCTATGTCGACCGGCTGACCGCTGGCGGCTTCTCCGACCTCAAGGCGCTGGTCGACGGTCCCCTCAAGGGCGTCATCGGCGGCGTCCATCCCCTGCCCTTCTTCGACCCCATCGACGGCGCCGACGCCGGCTTCGACCCAATCGACCACACCCTCGTCGATCCCCGCCTCGGAGACTGGAGCGATGTCCGCGCCCTGTCGGCCTCCGTCGACATCATGGCCGACATGATCGTCAACCACGTCTCGGCCGATGCGCCGTCCTTCAAGGACTTCCTGGCCAAGGGCGAGGCATCCGACTTCGCCGACATGTTCCTCACCTTCGGCAAGGTGTTCCCCAACGGCGCCACCGAGGACGATCTCATCGCCATCTACCGGCCGCGCCCGGGCTTCCCCTTCAACAAGATGACCTTCGGCGACGGATCGAAGCGCCTCATCTGGACCACCTTCACGCCGAAGCAGATTGACATCGATGTCTTCTCGCAGCGCGGCGGCGCCTATCTCGACGCCATCCTCGCCCGCTTCAAGGAGGGTGGCGTCACCGCCATCCGCCTCGACGCGGCCGGCTACGCCGTCAAGAAGCCGGGGACCAGCTCGTTCATGATCCCGGAGACCTACGCCTTCCTCGGTGAGCTGGCCGACAAGGCCAGGGCGCTCGGCATGGAAGTGCTGGTCGAGATCCACAGCTACTATCGCGACCAGATCGAGATCGCCAGGAAGGTCGACCGCGTCTACGATTTCGCGCTGCCGCCGCTGGTGCTGCATGCCCTGTTCACTGGCGAGGCCGGACCGCTCGGCGAATGGCTGAAGATCTCTCCGCGCAACGCCATCACCGTGCTCGACACTCACGACGGCATCGGCGTCATCGACGTCGGCGCGGCCACCGACGGCCGGCCGGGTCTCCTGGCGCCAGCCGCCCTCGACGCGCTGGTCGAGACCATGCACGCGCGCTCCGGCGGCGAAAGCCGGCAGGCCACCGGCGCCGCCGCGTCCAACCTCGATCTCTATCAGGTTAACTGCACCTACTACGACGCGCTCGGTAAGCGCGACGGCGAGTATCTGATCGCCCGCGCCATTCAGTTCTTCGCGCCGGGCATCCCGCAGGTCTACTACGTCGGCCTGCTCGGCGGCGTGAACGACATGGAGCTGCTCGCGCGCACCAAGGTCGGTCGCGACATCAATCGGCACTACTACACGCCGGAGGAAGTCGCCGCCGCGCTCGACAAGCCAATGGTCGGCAAGCTCTGCGATCTCGCCCGGTTCCGCAACAGCCACCCGGCCTTCGATGGCGAGTTCACGGTCGAGCAGCCGTCGGCCAACCGGCTGGTGCTGAGCTGGACCAAGGGCGAGGCACAGGCGACGCTCGACGTCGACTTCAAGGCAATGACCGCCACCGTCACCCATAAGGGCGCAGCCGCCAGCGGACAGTTCGCAATCGGCT
>JAUVXG010000008.1 GCA_030603685.1 Pleomorphomonas sp. | reverse complement strand
CCGCCTCGCAGTCACCGCGTCCGCCAATCTCGCCGATGGCTCGCTCGATGCCGACCTTGCCGTGCGCCGGACCGACAGCAAGCCCGGCGAACTGACGCTCAAGGTGGCCTATGCGGCCGAGACCAAGGCGCTCGACCTCGACCTCAAGGCCGACGAGCCGGCGGACGGCGTCATGGCCAGTCTCCTGAACCTGCCGGGACGGCCATCGGTCGGCTTGACGCTGAAAGGCTCCGGCCCGCTTGACGATTTTGCCGCCGATCTGACCCTGGCCACCGATGGGGTCAACCGATTGGCCGGCCGCACGACCATCGCCCGCGACGGCGACGGTTACCGTTTCGGCTCGTCGCTCAGCGGCGATCTCGCGGCCCTGGCACAGCCCGATTACGCGCTCTACCTGGCCGGCCGCTCGACCTTGGATCTCTCGGGCCGCGTCGACGATGCCGGCCCGATCACCATCGACAACTTGGAACTCACCGCGCCGGTGCTGACGTTGCAGGGCTCGGCGGCACTCGCCGCCGACCACTTCCCGACGGCCATCGATATAGACGGCCGCCTGGCAAGCAAGGACGGCGCCCTGCCGCTCGGCGGCGCCGGTGCCACCACACGGCTCGGCGAAGGACGGTTGCGCTTTTCCTTCGGACATGGCGGTGTCTGGAGCCTCGAGCTTGCGGCAGAAGGGCTGTCGACCCCGAGCTTCGGTGCCGGAGCGCTGGCGATCAATGGCCGTGGCGCCGCCACCGATCTCGCCGACGCGCAGAACCGCCGCATCGACTTCACGCTCAGCGGTGGCTCGAACGGCCTCAGCTTCACCGACGCCGCCGTCGGTGAAGCCGTGGGCGGCGAGCTCTCCTTCTCCGGTTCCGGGCGTTGGACGGCTGGCGCTCCCCTGACCATCGATGCCCTGAAGCTGGCGACGCCCACCGCCGAGGCGTCGTTCGCAGGCAAGGTGGAGGACGGTCGCATCGAGGGACAGCAGACGCTTCTGGCTCCCTCGCTCGCGCCCTTCTCGGCGCTGGCCGGGCGACCGCTTGCCGGCAGCATCGAGCTGGCTGCCAGCGGAAGCCTGGTTCCCACGACCGGAGCGTTCGACCTGACACTCGACGGCGAGGCCGATACGCTTTCGGCCGGTATCGATCGGCTGGACGGCCTCCTGTCCGGCGAGACCAAGCTGACCGGCCGCGTTGCACGCGATACCTCGGGCCTCACGCTTCAGAACGTAAGGGTCGCCAACCCGACGCTGACGCTGACAGCCGATGGCAATCATGCCCTTGAACGCACCGACGTTACGGCGACGCTGACGCTGCCGGACGTTGGCCGCGTCGAGCCGAAAGCCAAAGGCGCGGCCGGCATCATGCTGTCTGTTCGCGGCAGCGGAGGACCGCTCGATCTGACGGCACGGCTGTCTTCCGATCGTCTGACGCTGGCTGGCAACGCGCTCGAAAACTTGGGGGTCGATCTGACCGGTCGCCTGGATGGCACCGATTTCAACGGCAAGATCGATGGTACGGGCCGTTTGAAGGGGAAACCCCTTGCGGTTTCCGCGGGACTCACGAGCACAGGCGATGGTAGGCGGCGTATTGAGGATCTCTCCTTTTCGGTTGCCGACAGTCGAGTAACCGGCGATGGGACGATCAGTGCCGATGGGCTGATGACCGGCCGGCTGGCCATCGATTCGCCGGACCTTTCCGCCCTGGCTCCGCTTGTCCTCGTCGATCTCTCCGGCCGGCTTTCCGCCGATGTGAGCCTCACGCCCGAGAACGGCCGGCAAGCGGCGCAAGCCAAGATCAATGCGGCCAATCTCGCCGTTGCCGGTACCCGGATTGCCTCAGCCGACGTCGAAGCAACCATTGCCGATCTTCTCGGTGCGCCGAAAATCGACGGTCGTTTCACGGCACGGGGGCTTGCAACCGAAGCAGCAAGCGTGGCCAGCCTCGACGGCACGGCGAAGAGCGAGAACAACGCAACGGCCTTCACCGTGCGGGCCGACGGCATTGCCGCGCCGCAGCTCACCGCGGCCGGCCTCTCCGGCTTTGCGGCAACGGCATCCGGCCGGCTCGAGGGCAATAAGGTAACGCTCGCCAGCGCGAAGCTGACCGGTCCTGCCGGGCTTGGCGCCGAGGCCAATGGCGTCATTCCACTGTCCGGTGGCGGCCTCGGCGTCGATGTCAGGGCGAACCTGCCCCTTGCCCTGGCGCAGTCCTTTGTCGCCACACGTGGAACCCGGCTGACAGGGACGGCCAACGCTGCCGTCAAAGTGTCGGGTAGCCTTGCCTCACCCGACTTTTCCGGTCGCGTGACGGTCAGCGGTGCTTCGGTTTCCGATCCGCTGACCACCATGCGCCTCGACGCCATCGACGTGGCGCTCCAGCTCTCCGGCGACCGTGTCCGCATCGAGAGAGCGACCGGAACCGTCAAGGGCGGTGGGCGCCTTTCGGCCGAAGGCAGCGTCGGCCTTTCGGCCGGCCTGCCGGTCGACGTTCGCGTCACGGCCGCCAGGGCCCGAGTCACCGACGGCCGGATCGTGACTGCCGATCTCGGCGCCTCTCTCGCGGTTGGCGGCTCTATGGCCAACGGCCTCATGGTCACCGGCAAGGTGGACGTCGCCCGTGCCGAGATCACGGTTCCCGAAGGCGGCGGCGGGGCAGCGACCCTGATCGAGGTTCGGCACAAGAACACGCCTGATGACGTGAGTGCCACGCTGAAGCGCATCAGCCAAGCCGCCGGCGGCAACCGGACAAAATCGGGAGACGGCCTTTCCGTCGGTCTCGACGTCACCGTCAATGCGCCGCGCCAGTTGTTCGTGCGCGGCCGTGGCATCGACGCAGAGCTCGGCGGTCGTTTGACGGTACGGGGCACGCTGGACAACGTGCAGCCCGTGGGCAGATTCTCGCTGATCCGGGGTCGGGTGCTGGTGATCGGCCAGCGCATCAACCTGACCGAAGGCACCGTGACGCTTCAGGGCGATCTCAACCCCTATCTGTCCCTATCGGCGACGACCACGTCGGAATCGATTTCCGTGACGGCGACCGTCGAAGGCTATGCCGACAATCCCAGCATCGTCCTCTCTTCGTCGCCGGAACTGCCACAGGACGAAATCCTCGCCCGCTTCCTGTTCAAGCGCTCGGTCTCGGATCTTTCGGCCTTGCAGATCGCCCAGTTGGCCGAGGCAGTGACCCAGCTCGCCGGTGGCGGCGATGGCAATGGCATTGTCGACCGCCTGCGCGCCAGCGTCGGCCTCGACGACCTCGACGTGAACACCGATGCCGAGGGCAATGCCGCAGTGACGGCCGGCCGCTACATCACCGAACGCGTCTATCTCGGCGTCACGGCCGGTGAGGGTGGACGGAGCGGCGTGTCGGTCAATCTCGACATCACCGACGATGTCAAGGCCCGGGCGGAAGCCACGCAGGAACAATCGAAGGTCGGCGTCTATTTCGAGAAGGAATACTGATCGCGCCGCGATCGAGCCCAGACCTCGGCGATGTCCTCGGGATACTTCGTCATTCCCAGCGGAGATCAATGGCATCTCCGTAATCTGTTGGACGGATGGCCGATGGGGGCGCATCGTCCGCGGCGTTCCTTTTCCGCTTGTTCGGTCGCCGTAGAGGCACGACGGCGTGGGTACCAATGCAAAGGCAAGCCATGCAGACCTATCAGATTCCCAAAAGCGACCTTTCGGTCTCCTCAGTCATCCTCGGCCTCATGCGCATCGCCCAAATGAGCGACGCCGAGATCCGGACTCTGGTCAATACCGCCATCGAGGCGGGCATCAACATGATCGACCACGCCGACATCTATGGCGGCGAGCTGCATCTTTGCGAAAAGCGGTTCGGCGAGGCGATGAACCTGACGCCGGCCCAGCGCGAGAAGATCGTCATCCAGAGCAAGGCCGGCATCCGCAAGGGCTACTTCGACTTTTCCGAAGCGCACCTCCTTGAAGCCGTCGACGGATCGTTGAAGGCGCTCAAGACCGACTATCTCGACGTGCTGCTCCTGCATCGTCCCGATGCGCTGGTCGAGCCGGAAGAAGTCGCCTCGGCCTTCGACAAGCTGCAGGCATCCGGCAAGGTGCGGAACTTCGGCGTCTCCAACCAGACGCCGGGCCAGATCGAACTGTTGAAGACGGCGGTGAAACAGCCGCTTCTCGTCAACCAGGTGCAGCTCTCGATCACCCACGCGCCACTGATCGCCCAGGGCGTCGCCATCAACATGGCCGGCCTCGAGCAGTCGGTCGACCGCAACCTCGGCCTGCTCGACTATTCGCGCAAGGAAGGCATGACGCTGCAGGCATGGTCGCCGTTCCAGCGGGGCTTCTTCGACGGTCCGTTCATCGGCGACCGAGAGAACTGCGCCGAGCTCAATGACGCGCTCGACGAGATCGCCGCCGCCCATGGCGTGACCCCGACCGGCATCGCCGTTGCCTGGATCACCCGTCATCCGGCGAAGATGCAGGTCGTTCTCGGCACGACGCGCGCCGATCGCGTCAAGGAGTGCGTGGCCGGTGCCGGCGTGACGCTGTCGCGCGAGGAGTGGTATCGGCTGTTCACCGCCGCCGGCTACATCGTTCCCTGACCACCTTTGGCTGGCGGCGGGAGGCATCCTTCCCGCCGCCGCGCAACTCATATTGCGAAAGGACAAGAGGATGAGCACCATCGACGCCGGCCTGTCCGGGCAGTTCAAGATCGGCGACCTCACGGTCAATCGTCTCGGCTTCGGCGCCATGCGCGTCACCGGAAAGGGCATCTGGGGCCCGCCCGCCAACCGCGAGGCGGCGCTTGCCACACTGCGGCGGCTGCCGGAGATCGGTGTCACCTTCATCGACACCGCCGACAGCTATGGCCCCGATGTCTCCGAAGAGTTGCTCCGCGAGGCGCTTCATCCCTACAAGGGCCTGCTGATCGCCACCAAAGGCGGCCTCACCCGTGGCGGTCCCGATCAATGGAGCCCGAACGGCCGGCCGGACTATCTGATCGAGCAGGCCAAGAAGAGCTGCGCCAAGCTGGGCGTCGAGCAGATCCACCTCTGGCAGTTGCACCGCATCGACCCGAAGGTGCCACGCGACGAACAGTTCGGCGCGGTGCGCCGGCTCATCGACGAGGGCATCATCGCGCACGCCGGCCTTTCAGAGGTCTCGGTGGCCGAGATCGAGGCGGCACGGAAGGTGTTCCCCGTCGCCACGGTGCAGAACCGCTACAACCTGACTGATCGCGCCAGTCAGGATGTCCTCGCCCATTGCGAGGCGAGCGGCATCGGCTTCATTCCCTGGTTCCCGCTGGCGTCCGGCAAGCTGGCCCAGCCGGGCGGCCTCGTCGACCGCGTTGCCACAGCGCATGGCGCCACGGCCGGACAGGTGGCGCTCGCCTGGTTGCTCGCCCGCAGCCCGGTGATGCTGCCGATTCCAGGCACGTCGAGCGTCGCCCATCTCGAAGAGAACGTGGCCGCCGCAAGCCTGAAGCTCACATCTGCGGAGATGGCCGAACTCGATGCCGCCGCGTAAGCCCGGCGTGGTATAGACGCCCCTACCGATGCGGCGGCGACACGGGTCGCTGCCGCTCTTGGTGTTGAATGCCGTCGACCCTTTCGCGCCGGGTTGGGATGGGGCATTGTCCGCCCCATGCTCAAGACCTTCTTTTCCTATTATCGCCCCTACCGCGCGCTATTTCTGCTCGACTTCTGTTGCGCCGTCGTCGCCGGCTTGCTGGAGCTCGGCTTTCCCTTCGCGGTCAAGATCTACATCGACCAGCTGCTGCCGTCGGCCAACTGGACCCTGATCGTCGTCGCCGCGCTGGCTCTGCTCGTGATCTATCTTCTCAGCGCCGGCCTCAATGCCATCGTCGTCTACTTCGGCCACATGCTCGGCATCAACATCGAAACCGAGCTGCGGCGCCGCAGCTTCGACCACTTGCAGAAGCTTTCCTTCCGCTACTTCGACAACCAGAAGTCCGGCCATCTGGTCGCCCGGCTGACCAAGGACCTCGAAGAGATCGGCGAGATCGCCCATCACGGACCGGAGGACCTGTTCATCGCCGTGATGACCTTCTTCGGCGCCTTCCTCCTGATGCTGTCGGTCAACGTCGAGCTGGCGCTGATCACCGCTGCCATCGTGCCAGCGGTCGCCTTCATCACCGCCCGCTACGGTGGTCGCATGACCGAGAACTGGCATCAGCTCTACGGGCGCGTTGCCGGCTTCAACGTACGCATCGAGGAAAATGTCGGCGGCATGCGCGTCGTGCAGGCCTTCGCCAACGAGGATCACGAGCGCCGGCTGTTCGCCGTCGACAACTCCGCCTACCGGACCACCAAGCTGGCCGCCTACAGGCTGATGGCCGCCACCAACGCGCTGTCCTTCCTGTCGATGCGCCTCGTTCAGCTCGTCGTGCTGATCGCCGGCAGCCGGCTGGTGCTGACGGGCGATCTCACCGCCGGCGGCTTCGTCGGCTTCCTGCTGCTGGTCGGCGTGTTCTTCCGGCCGGTCGAGAAGATCAACGCGGTGATCGAAACCTACCCCAAGGGCATCGCCGGATTCCGCCGCTATCTTGAGTTCCTGGGCACGGAGCCGGACATCGCCGACAGGCCCGAGGCCATTGCCGCTCCGCCGTTCAAGGGACATGTGAGCTTCTCGGATGTCGGCTTCAGCTATGGCGGCGACCGGCCGCTGCTTTCCGGCATCAACCTCGACATAGCCGCCGGCGAGACGATTGCCTTCGTCGGACCGTCCGGCGTCGGCAAGACCACGCTCTGCTCGCTGCTGCCACGGTTCTACGAGGTGACGGAGGGCGCCATCTCCATTGACGGCATCGACATCCGGAACATGACCGTTGCCTCGCTGAGGCGGCAGATCGGCATCGTGCAACAGGATGTGTTCCTGTTCGGCGGCACCATCCGTGAGAACATCGCCTACGGTCGGCTGGACGCCACGGAAAGCGAAATCGCGGCAGCGGCCGAGCGCGCCCAGCTCGGCAGCCTGCTGGCCGAGCTCCCCGATGGGCTCGACACCATCGTCGGTGAACGCGGCGTCAAGCTCAGCGGCGGCCAGAAGCAGCGCATTGCCATCGCCCGCATGTTCCTGAAGGATCCGCCGATCCTGATTCTCGACGAGGCCACCTCGGCGCTGGATACGGCGACGGAGCGGGAAATCCAGGCATCGCTGGCCGAACTTGCCAAGGGACGCACCTCGCTGGTCATCGCCCATCGGCTCAGTACCATTCGCAATGCGCACCGCATCGTGGTGGTCGACGCCGACGGCATCGCCGAGCAGGGCAGTCACGACGACCTTCTGAAGCGCGGCGGCGGCTATGCCCGCCTCTACGCGGCGGGTGGCTGATCGACATCGTTCGCCGTCTCGGCGCGCCAGCTGCGCCACAGATACCAGGTGGTGGCGGCGACCAGGAGGCCACCGAGAAGGAAGCCCATGGCATTGCCGATCATCAAGGCGATGTCGGCGATCTGCGTTGCGAAGGCATAGCCGAGCAGGCTGTAGCCCGCGCACCAGCAGAGAGCGCCGGCGACCGCAGCCAGCGTGAACGAAAGCCACGGCAGGCCGAGAGAGCCGGAGAGGTAGCCGAGATAGGGACCGAGCGGACTGAAAATGGTGCGGCTTAGAAAGACAGCCAGCAATCCGTGTCGGTCGAGCAGCATCTGCGCGCGACAAAACAGGCGATCGGCGCCAGGGCGACATCGGAGACGGGTGATCAGGGGCCTGCCGCCGGTCCGGGCCAGCGCATAGGCAATCTGGTCGCCGACAACGAAGCCGGCGAGGGCCATGGCCTGGACCTGCCAGAGCACGAGGTCGCCGGACGCGGCGAAACCACCTGCCGTCATAACCAGAATGGACGAGGGCACGGGCAACGCAAGGCAGGATAGAAGTAGGGCAACCAGAACCAGCCAGCTTCCATAGGTTGGCACCAGTGCCAGAAGCGTGTCAGTCATTCGTCTGCCCGCCGGCCGGGAACTCACCTGGCCGTCCGTTGTGCCGCTCCGCCCCCAGCGCCGCCTTGGCGGCCTCCACACGCTTCTGCAACTCCTCGATGGTGACGTTCTGGCTCGCGGCCACCTGATCCAAGGTGGTGTGCCGATGACCGGGCGCGAGCTGCATGATGTTCGCCACGACGGCTGGCGGCAATTCCCACGACTTTGCGACGTAACGTGGCGACATCCAGCCGGCAAGTTGCTGCTCTCGGTGGGCAGGATCGGCGAAATACAGCACTTCCGACACGAAGCGGCCACCGAACCAGACCAGGGCGACCAGCCCAACAGCCAGGACAACCGTCGGCCAGGGATGCCGCCGAAACAGAAACCTAAGGAAGTTCATGGCCCTTCTCTCCTCGCGACCGGGCCGCCGGAGAGGCGATGATATCAGACGGGCAGCACCTCGGGGCAGATGGGACCGGCCCTACCTTGTTTCAACCGTCAGATGGACCACCTCGTGCACGGGCCGGAGGCGACGACGAACGCCCTCCGCGTCGTCGCCGATCACCGACACGATGGCGGCATGGCCGGCGGGACCGACGCGCCAGAGGTGAAGGTCGACGACCTGAACCCCCGCCTTCTTCTCGACCAACCCGCGGATTTCTTCTTCGACATGCGGATCGGCCATGTCGAGAAGCACCGAGGATGCCGCGCGCATCAGCGACCAGGACCAGACCGCTATAACGGTCGCTCCGACGAGCCCCATGACCGGGTCCAGCCACACCCACCCCAGGAAACGTCCGCCAAGAAGCGCGGCAATGGCAAGGATCGACGTCAGGGCGTCCGCCAGCACGTGCACGTAGGCGGAGCGCAGGTTGTTGTCGTGGTCATGTTCGGCATGGTCGTGGGTGTCGTGGTGATGATGGTGGTGGTCGGGACCAAGCAGAACGGCGCTCAGAAGATTGACCAGGAGACCGAGTACGGCGATGGCCGTCGCTTCCGAGAAAGCCACCGGCTGCGGACTGAGGAAGCGGAGAACCGACTCCACGGCGATGCCGAGCGCCACCAGGCCGAGAACCAGAGCCGACGCGAAGCCCGCGAGATCGCCGATCTTGCCGGTCCCGAACGTAAACCGTCGCTCTCCCGCGTATCGGCGCGCCAGGAAATAGGCAACGGCCGCCACTGTCAGCGCACCGGCGTGCGTGGCCATGTGAAACCCGTCGGCAAGCAGTGCCATGGAGTTGAACATGAGACCGGCGACGATTTCGCCGACCATCATTCCCAGCGTCAGCAGAACGACCCAGAGGACCCGGCGGGTGTTGCGATCATGATCGCGACCGAGAAAGACGTGATCGTGGACAACTCCGCCAACTTCAGACCGCTGCATTCCACTGCCTCATTTTCCATAGCGGCGAATGACGTCCATCAGTTCGTCGACCGCTGCCGAACGCGTGGAATCGTCGATCCCCGGGCGGGCGACATGCTCGTGAAGGTGCCCCTCGATCAACTCGTCCATCAGACCCAGCACGGCGCCGCGAACGCCCGCCACCTGGTGCAGAACGACGGCGCACTCCGCCTCATCCTCCAGCGCTTTCTCGATGGCGGCTATCTGTCCGGCGATACGCCTGACACGGGCGAGCAAGGGTTTTTTGTTCGTCTTGGTGTGCATGATAGGATCCCCCCCTATCCTATATGAATAGGAACCGTTCGCAAGTACTAACCGCATCCGCGCACGACTTTGCGTTGGCGGAGAGGCCTCCAGCCCAAAAGCAATCGACGAACGGGAAATGCAAGACCATCGCGGGCGGCCCTGAACCGCGCCGCTCACCATGGATCGCAAAGGGACGAGGCCTATTCGTGCGAGACCGCCAACCCGGCCTCGTCGAAGAAATGCACCGGCCCCTCGAAGGCGAGACCGACGCGCTCGCCGAGCCTTGCCGTCGTATCCCCGGCGACGCGACAGGTCATCTGCCCCAGCGGACCGGCGTCGATGATCACGAAGGTATCCGCGCCGAGATACTCGATCACGTCGACGATACCATCGCAGACGCCACTCCCGGCCTCACCAAGAGCGATGTGTTCGGGGCGAATGCCGAGCCGGTTGGCAGGGCGTGTGCCGGCAAAGTCGCCACCACGACCGCCCTCAAGCTGGTAACGCCCGCTTTCGGCGCGACAAGGGATCACGTTCATCTTGGGACTGCCGATGAACTGCGCCACGAAAAGGTTGTTCGGCGCCTCATAAAGCTCGCGCGGCGTGCCCACCTGGGCAATCCGGCCATATTCGAGCACCACGATGCGGTCGGCCAGCGTCATCGCCTCCGTCTGGTCGTGAGTGACGTAGATCATGGTGCGTTGCAGGCTGCGGTGCAGCTTGGTGATCTCGTAGCGCATCTCCACCCGAAGCGCCGCGTCGAGATTGGAGAGCGGCTCGTCGAACAGAAAGGCCGTGGGATCGCGCACGATCGACCGGCCGATGGCGACGCGCTGCCTCTGGCCGCCGGAAAGCGCCTTCGGCCGGCGGTCCAGATAGGACTCCAGCTTGAGGATACGGGCGGCCTCCGCCACCTTGGCCTCGATTTCCGCCTTCGGGCGCCCGGCCGTCTTGAGCGAGAAGCCCATGTTCTCGCGCACGGTCATGTGCGGATAGAGGGCGTAGGACTGGAACACCATGGTCAGCCCGCGCTTGGCGGGCGGATCGGCGGTCACGTCACGCCCATCAATCAGAAGGCGCCCGCGCGAGGTTTCCTCAAGGCCGCCGATCATCCGCAGCAGGGTCGACTTTCCGCAGCCCGACGGGCCGACGAACACCACGAACTCGCCGTCCTCGATGGCGAGATCGATACCCTTGATGACCTGCAGGTCGCCAAACCATTTCTCGACGTGCTGAAGTTCGATCCTGCCCATCATGCCCCCCTTGCCGACGGTGACGCCCAGGCCAGCCAGACGGCGGCGGTCCAGGTAAACGTGCCACCACCTGCCGGGCTGCCGTCGATCGGGTCGAAATACTCCGCAAAACCGTGTTCGCCGATCAGCTCACGGGTGGTTTCGCGCAGGCGCGCCGCATGATCCCTCCGCCCGCAGCTTTCCAGACCGAGCCCGATCAGCGTGTTGAAGACGGCCCACACAGGACCGCGCCAGTAACGCTTCGAGTTGAACTGGGGATGGCCGGGATCAAGGCTCGGCACCGCGTAGCGTTTGGCGGACCAGACGCGCTCGATCTGCGACAGCATGCGCTCGTCGTCGACCCCACCATACCAGTTCAGGAAAGAGGCGCAGGTCACGCAGCCGGAAAACTTCCGCGCACGGGTATCGAAACTGTCGTAGGCGCCGATCTCTTCGTTCCAAAGTCCGGCGGCGCCGGCTTCAAGCTCGCCAATCCAGGTCTCGATCTCGCCGACATCCTCGCCAAGCGCACGGCCGAGGATGGCGAGGTCGCGGTTGGCGCGCATCAGGATGAAGGTCATCGCCGGATCGGCGACGCGGAAGGGATTCTCGGTCCTCATCGCCGCCTCGTCCCAACGCAGGCGACGGCCGAGCTGCACGAGCCAGATATAGCGGTCGTAGTCGTATTTTGTCGGCCGCATCGCCGGATCGACATGGCTGGTGTCGCGGCGCTTGTACTCGCCGACCCCGACAGGATCGATGGCGGCCATTGCCCCATCCCAATCGGGCGCATTGTCCCGGCCTGCCTCCCACGGATGCGTCACCACCACCGCGCCTGCCTCGGTCCGCCAGTCGCGGAACCAGCGATGCCAGGCCACGAGCTTGGGAAAGAGAGCTCGAGCATGGGGCTCGCCGAGGGTCCGGTCCTTCTCGAAGATCGCCCGTACGAAGGTGGCCGCGACCGGCGGCTGGCTGATGCCGGATGACAGGATGAGACCAATGCCCTCCGCACCCCAGACGTCGGGCCCAGGGAAGTAGCCGGCGTTGGGGCGGTGGAACAGGATGTGCGGCACCATGCCGTTCGGCCATTGGCCGGAAAACAGCGTTTCGAGCTCGGTCCAGGCCCTCGCCAGGTCGAACTCGGCGAATCCCCAGGCGGCGAAGGCACTGTCCCAGTTCCACTGGTAGGGATAGAGGCCGTCGGTCGGCAGGGTGTATCCGCCACGGTCGTTACCGCGCAGGATGTCGCGCGCACGTCGGTCGAGGTCTTCGTAATCCATGGTCATCCCTTGACGCTTCCGGCCGTCAGGCCCTTGGTCATGAATTTCTCGAGGCCGAGGAACAGCACCATGATCGGCACGGTGGCGACCACCGCGCCGGCCATCAGGTACTGCCTTGGCACTTCGGAGGAGTTGAGGCTGGTAACCGCACGCGTCAGTGTGAAGATCGCGGGATCGTCGAGGAGCATGAAGGCAAGCAGGAACTCGTTCCAGGCGATCATGAAGACATAGAGCGACACCGACGCCAGCGCCGGCAGCGAGAGCGGCAGGGTGATCTTGGCAATCACCTGCAGGCGGTTGAGGCCGTCCATCAGTCCGGCTTCCTCGACCTCCGCCGGCAGGCCGCGGAAGTAGCCTTGCAGCATGTAGAGGGCGACCGGGATGGTCGTCACAGGGTAGATCAGCAGCAAGCCCGGAATGGAGTTGCGCAAGCCGGTGACCGAAAAGGCAATGTAGATCGGCAGTGCCAGCACGATCATCGGCACCATGTAGATGAGCAGGATGCCGCGCGAGAAGGCCTTGCGCCCCCGAAACCGCAGGCGCGCCACCGCATAGGCTCCGGGCACCGAGAACAGCAGCGTGACCAGCACCGTCACCACCGACACGTAGAAGGATGTCCACATGTAGGTGCCGAAGCGGTAGCGGGTGAACAGCTCGCCATACCCCCGGAAGAGGTCCCACCCCTTGGAGAGATCGACGGTGAAGTCGAGCGGGTTGAGCAGCAGCTCCTGCTGGCTCTTGAGGCTGGTCATCACCATCACGTAGAAGGGAATGACCACGATCGCCGTGAAGAACAGGTAGCCGAAGCCGGTGAGAAAGCGGATGATCGCAGCCTCCACCTCGTGCCGCGTCATGGCGCCCCCCGGCAGGCCCGTCATGAATGCGACAACCGGGCCGGCGATGGCGACGGCGAGAACGAGGCTGCTTGCCGAAACAACGATCGACGAGCCGCCGCCTTCGACCGCCGCGAGCGGACCGATCCCGATGACGACGGCGGCAAAAGCCGCCATCACGGCCAGCGCAATCACGATGATGGGGCGAAGCTGAAACGCCGCGCCCAGTCCAGAAACGACGCCGACCGCCAGACAGCCGGTGGCGACCGGCACGGCAGGGCTGCCCGCGGACAAGCTCACCGCGACCGCCATCGTCCACGCCGCGATGATGGACCATATGGCGCCAAGAACCGCGCCGGTGAAGTATCCCGACCTCAGCGCCTTCATAGTCCTTCCTCCCGGCTGACGAAACGAAAGAACAACGCCGAGAAGACGACCAGGCAGAGGAACACCACGACGGCCACGGCGGCGCCGGCGCCGATGTTGGACACGGCAAAAGCCTGCTCGTAGACGTCGACCGTCAGCGTCCTGGTTCCCGCGTTACCGCCGGTGAGCAGGAAGATGTCGTCGAACTTGTTGAACGTCCAGATGAAGCGCAGCAGGAACAGCACCGAGAGGATGCCCATCAGCTGCGGCAGGCTGAGATACCAGAACTTCTGGAATGGCGATGCGCCGTCCATGTCGGCCGCCTCGTACATGTCACTGTCGATCGACTGCAGACGGGCGAGAATGAACAGGAAGGACAGCGGGAAATAGCGCCAGGCCTCGAAGACGATCACCATGATCAGAGCCAGCGGTTTCTGACCGAAGAAGTTGATCGTCTCGGCCGTCACGCCCATGCGCACCAGCAGGGTGTTGATCGAACCAGAGAACGGGTCGAGCAGGATGACCCAGGTGAAGGCGACGGCAATGACCGGCGCAACATAGGGAAACAGGTAGAGCCCGCGCAGCACGCCCTGCCCCCGGAAGCTCTTGTTCAACAGAAGGGCGGCGAAAAGCCCCAGCACCATGGCGCCAACGGTGCCGGCCACCGTGTAGACGAGCGTGATGACGAACGCCGTCCAGAACTCGCCGCCGTCGAAGATGCTGGCAAAGTTGGCCGTGGTGAAGGTGAGGTTGGTCAGGACGTTCTCGGCGTCGCCGTCGATCACCGGCGGGCTGGCCTCGACGTCGCCGCCGTCAAGGTAGGACGCTCCAACGGTGACCGGGATACGCAGCTCGTCCCGGAAACCACCCTGCCAGGTACCCAGGCGGCAGGTCAGCTGGCGTCCGTCGAGCTGGCAACGTGGATCAAGGGTCCGCACGTCGAGCCCGTCCGGCAGAACGTCGCTCAGAACGACGTCGCGGATTTCCTTGGACTGGCTTGAGTTGCGCAAACGGTAGCGGATGTCGGCCTCGTCGCCAGCCGTGGCGGGGCGCCCGCGAAGATCCTCCCGAACGATCGGCGCCGGGGGACGGAGATCGGACAGCGTGACCGGCTTCACCGAAATCCAGAACACGGCGAGAAGCGGTAGCAGCACCACCAGCGAGACGATCGAGATGGTCGGCAGCAGCATGGACCAGGCGAGGCGGGCTTCCCGGCGGGCCAGCGGGCCGCTCCCCCTGGGCGGGGAGATGGCAGTCATGAGTCAACACTCCGGCATGTCCGGGCGCGTGTTGCGCCCGGATGCTGGTTCAGGGACCGGGCACGGTCGCCCGATCCTCGTCTCTTCATCACTTGATCTTCGCAAGCTCGGTGTTGAGCAACGCGACAGTGGCCTTGGCATCACGAGCACCGTCGAGATACTCGCGGACGATCCGGTTGATCTCGCGGCTGTTGTTCATCTTGGAGGCCAGCGACAGCTGCCCCTCCTTGACGCCCCAGCGCTCGGCCACGTCGAGACCGCCGGTCACTTCCTTGATCACGTCCGCCGAGTAGAGGTCGCCGAGCGGCATCTTGCGATCGACACCGACCGGCAGCTCCGCCCAGGCCTTCTCGAACTTCTCCGGCTCGTCGGCCGTTCCCCGGCGAACCGGGAACTTGCCCTCTGGCGCCATCGACAGCGTGGCGGTATAGCCCTGATCCATCGAGTATTTCACGAAAGCCTCGGCCGCATCCGTATCGGCGTCGGTCGTGATGCCGAAGTAGCGAATGTCGGCCCAGGCGGCTCCCTCGGGGTTGGAGGGGCCGGCAAGCTTCGTCACGATACCCGTCTTCTTGGCAAGCTCGGTGGTCGTCGGATCCTTGTTGATGGTGACCGGCGCGGCATCACGCAACCCGGCCATCTCGTCGAGGATGAACGGCGACCAGATGATCATCGCCGCCTTGCCGGCGAAATAGAGTTCGCGCGACTGCTGCCAGTAGAGCTCACCTGGGGGCGAGGCTTCCGCGAGCTTCTTGTAGAACTCCAGCACCTCCACGGTCCTGGCTTCGTCGAGCGGTGCAAAGCCATCCTTGTTCACCGGCGACACGCCGTTGGCGAGGAAGATGTGCTCCAGCATCTGACTCATGTAGTTGTCGTCGATCTTGGTGGCGGCGACGAAGCCGTAGATTTCCGGCGGCTTGGACAGCTTGTCGATGGCAGCCACCACATTGGCGTAGGTGGATGGCGCCTCGAGCCCTGCGGCGTCGAAGAGGTCCTTGCGATAGACGATCATCTGCGTCCATCCATCGACAGGCACCGACGCCCATCCGTCTGCCTGCGCAGCCATCGCCAGGGCGCCGGGCGCAAACGTGTCCTTGCCGAGCTGTTCGATGACGTCCGTCGCCGCCTCCGTGTCGAGAATGCCGGCTTCGGCCCAGGGCAGCGCATATTGAAGCGTGTGATAGATCACATCCGGCAGGTCGCCAGCCGCGTAAGCGGCCGTGGCGCGCGTTCCGAGATCGCTCTCGGTCACCGGAATCACGTCAACACTGGTGCCGGTCTCCTTCTCAAAAGCAGCGGCGATCTCCTGCTGCTTGGCTAGACGCTCGGGCTGTTCCTCCGTCGTCCAAAGCCTGAGATCGGCGGCGAAGGCGGGCAAAGTCAGCAGTCCTATCGCCGTGCAGACCATCAGTCTTGCGGTAACTCTTGAAGCTCGGGACATGTCATCCTCCCTTTTCGATCATCTTGCGACTGTCGGGCAACCAATCCCTGTTGCCGCCGCCCTCCCAGACGGATCGGCCAGATTGGCTTCTATCGGTCGGGCCGACGCTCCGAACGCCGGCCGGTCGCGCGCGCCACGTGCTCGCGAAGTTCGGCCGAACTCATCATCGGCCGTGCGGCGGAGCCGCGATCGAGGAAGCGCGCGTGGGCGGTTTCCCTCAGATCGGCCGGGTTTTCGCCGCGGATACGGCGAATCAGGAGATTGGCGAGGTGCAGACCGGCGACGCGGCTGTCGACCTCGAAGGTGGCGAGCGGCGGCGTCGACCACGCGCCTTCGGGGACGCCGTCGTAACCGATGACAGAGAGGTCCCCGCCGACCCTGAGCCCCAAGGCCATCGCCCGCCGGCATACGCCGAGGGCGCACATGTCGGTGGCGCAGAGGATCGCCGTCGGCGGCTCGTCGGCGGCCAGCAACCTGTCCGCTTCGCGCATTCCGGCATCGACCGTGTAGGCGCCGCCACCGACGATGGCCGGATCGAAAGGAAGACCAACAGCTTCGATGCCGGTTCGATAGCCAGCGCTTCGGACGGCGGAATAGTAGAAGCCGTCACCACCGCCGATGTAGCCGATGCGCCGATGGCCGAGGCCGTGCAGATGGCGAACGGCGAGAACCATGGCATCCTCGCCGAGGATGTCGAAATAGGCGCAACTCTCCGGATCGGCAGTTCGGCCGAACAGGACGAAGGGTATGGACAGGCGGCGCAACATGCGAATGCGCTCGTCGGCGACCTTCGTGCGCGGCAGCACGAAGCCGTCCGCCTTCCGCTCGTCGATGAGGCGCCCCATGGTCGCGAGCATGTCTTCTTCGGTCGTGGCCGTGGCGACGGTCAGGGTCCAGTTCTCGGCACTGGCCGCCGAAGACAGGCCGGCAAGGAAATCGGCGACGAAAGGACGCTGCCCGTCCTGATCGCCGACCTGGAGGACGATGCCGAGCGAACGAGCGCGGCCGGTCCGGATCGCCTGCGCATGGCTGAGCGGAGTGTAACCAAGCTCGGCCGCCTTGTGGCGGACGCGGGCCCGCGTGCTCTCGGATATGTCGGTGTAGCCATTGAGCGCGCGCGAGACGGTCGCCTTGGTCAGGCCAAGCGCCTGCGCGACGTCGGATATCCTGGCTCTCGGCGCCCGGCGCTCTTCGGGCTCGCTATCCCTGACAAGCACGTTCGTATCCTCCCTGGAATGGGAGCTTCCGCACCGAAACCGGTTTCGGCAAGAGGTCGTTCGGAGAAAAGTGACCTGGCGCACCAGCGCGACAGGCAGAAAGCGCTTCTATCGGTGGGAACTCCGCCACAGACTTTGGCGACGGCAACCACTCGGGGCATGCGAAAGACGCGAAAAAGCCGGCACCCCGAGGGATGCCGGCTTTCTGGAACGGGAGTGCCTGGGATGGCACCCCGGCGGAGGAGCAGTCCGTTTCCTTTTGTCCGAAGATCGATCAGCGCTTCGGTTCGGCGATCCAGGGCGCCATCGACACGTCGGCCTTGGAGAACTGCGGCAGCTTGGCCGCGAGGTCGTCCATGTTCTTGATGCCCTTCTCAAGCAGCATCTGCCGGGTGATCAGCGTCGGCGGCACCACCACCTGAGCACCTGTCTCGACGCCGGCCAACTGCAGGGCCAGCGTGCGCACACAGACCTCGCCGACGACAGCCGACGACGTTGCGGCCGTGGCCGCCCAGGCGCTCTTGTCCTCGACCATGGCCGAAATGTCCGGCGTCGAGATATCGGCCGAGTAGATCTTGATCTGCTCGCTGAGACCTGCCTCATCGACGGCCGTCTTGGCGCCCTTGGCGAACTCGTCGTAGGGCGCGAAGATGACGGTGATGTCCGGATTGGCGCGCAGCACGGCGGCCGTTTGGTCGGCTACCGAGTTGGCGATCGGGTTGTTCATCGTGCCCCAGTGAGCCACTTCCTGGATACCAGGATACTTCTTCTTGAAGGCCTGCCATGTCTCGTCGCGACGATCGAGCGGCGCGATGCCGGGCACGTAGACGTAACCGGCCTTGAAGCTCTCGCCATTGTCGGCGATCGCCTGCTCGAGGGCGAGACGGGCCAGCTCGCGATCGTTCTGCTCGATCTGCGGGATGGCGGGGTTTTCGCAGTTGACATCGAAGGCGACGACCTTGAAGCCTTCTTCCACGGCCTGGGCGGCCGGATCCTTCAGCGTCTCGGTCAGGCCGTGTTGCAGGATGATGCCGTCGACGCCGAGGTTCATCGCCTGCTGCAGCATTTCGGCCTGAAGCGCGGCGTCCTGGCGGGAATCGAGCACGTGCAGGTCGAAGCCGAGCGCTTCGGCCTGGCGCGTCACGCCGGCAAGATAGAACTGGAAGAAGTCGCCGGTGGAGAGATAGCGCACCAGCGCGATCTTGATCTTGCGCTCGCCGACGATGCCCGGGGCACCTGCGATGCCCTCTGCGAAGGCGGCACGGAGCGGCAGGCCGCCAGCTACCGTGGCGGTGGCAAGGCCGGCAAGAAATGTCCTTCTGTCGATAGTCATTTTCTCACTCCTCAAATGACGTTTCCATTGTCGTCGCCGGGCGTGCCTCCTCCGCGCGCCGCGGCTTACCTCGCGTTTTCCATTTGGGCCGAAGCCGGCTCAGCGACGCTGCGAGGACGCGAAGCCGAAGGTGAAGAGCAGGGCGAAGACAAGGACGAGGCCCTTGACGAAGTCCTGCGCATAGTAGGGGGCGTTGAGCATGGTCAGGCCGTTGAGCAGCGTGCCGACGAACAGGGCGCCGATCGCCGTCCCGAATACGTTGGGCTTCTTGGCGCCGAGCACCGCGTAACCGATCAGCGCGGCGGCCACCGAGTCGAGCAGCAACGATGAGCCGGACGTCACGTCGCCGCGCCCGACGCGCGCGGCCAGCAGGATGCCGCCGATCGAGGCGAACAGACCGGAGATCATGTAGGCGGCGATCTTGTAGCGTTCGACCGGGGCACCGGCGAGACGCGTGGCCTTCTCGTTGCCGCCGATGGCATAGAGCACGCGGCCATAGCGCGAGCGTTCCATGAACACCCAGAGAATGACGGCGGCCACCAGCATGATGATCACCGGAAGAGGCACCAGGTCGAACAGGCGGTAGCGGCCGAGCGCCAGGAAGGTGTCGGTGAAGCTGCCAGTCGCCGCCGAGCCGTCAGACAGGGTCATGCCCTTGGCGATCGAGCGGCCGCCGGTCGGGATCAGTTGCAGGCCGAGCAGCAGGAACATCATGCCCAGCGTCGCCAGAAGGTCGGGGATGCGGCCCTTGACGATCAGAACGCCATTCAGAAAGCCGATAAAGGCGCCGAGAAGCAGGCAGACGATGACGGCCAGCACCGTGCCCTGGTTCAAGATCACCATCACATAGCTCGACGCCATCAACGACATGGCCGCCGTGGAGCCGATGGAAAGATCGAAGCCGGCGATGGCCAGCGTGACGGTCACGCCAAGCGCCAGAAGCGCGGTGACCGACACGGCCTGCAGGATGGAGAACATGTTGCGGGCGTTGGCGAAGGCCGGCTCCAACCGCCAGAAGATGATGATCATCACCGCGAGGATGATCAGGAGACCGAACTTGATGACGAAGTCCTTGACGGTAAAGGCGGACTTCGAGGCGCCAGCTTGCGCGGCGCCCACCGGCGCGGCCGGATTGGGAGACTGGGTGCTCATGATGAAAGCCTTTTGTCCTACGAAGCGTCAGGCGAAGGTTGCGTGGGTGCCGGCGCCGCTGATTTCCGCGACCAGGGCATCGAGCGACAGCCCGTCGATGGAGTGCCCGCCGACCACCGAAAAGTCGCGCATCACGACGATGCGGTCGGCGATCTCGGTCGCCTCCTCAAGATCGGCACAGATGACCAGCGTTGCCCGTCCGGCAGCGGTTTCGCGCAGCCGGCGGCCAATGTCCTGGCGGGCGCCGATGTCGACGCCCTGGAAGGGTTCGTCGAGGATCAGCAGCCGGCAGGGCTGAATCAGCCAACGTCCGAGAACGACCTTTTGCTGGTTACCGCCGGACAGAGAGCCGATCGGCACGTCGATGGATGCGCACTTGATGGCGAGATCGCCGACCTGGCCGGTGGCCGCTCGCCGTTCCTGGTCCGGCACCACCAATGACAGTTTGGAGAAATGCCTGAGAAACGGCAGCGTCATGTTGTGCAGCACCGAGAACTCGGAGACCAGCGACGAGTTGCCTCGGTCCTCGTGGGCCATGAACACGCCCTGAGCGATGGCGTGTTGCGGCGACGCGGCGCTGAGCGGCTTTCCGTCGATCGTCACCGAGCCGGCGTGCGGAGTGGCGGTGCCGAACAGACACTCGGCAAACTCGGTCTTGCCGGCGCCGATCAGGCCGGTGAGCACCACGACTTCGCCCTCGCGGAGGTCAAGATCGAAGGGCGCCGACGTCGGCGTGAGGGCGAAATCGCGGATTTCGACCACGGTGCGACCACCGGAAACGGCGGCGCGTGTGCCCTCGCTCACGCGATGACCGACCATCGCATGGACGATGCCGTCGAAATCGAGCGGCCTTGCGAACTCGGCGCGCGTACGGCCGTCCCGCATGACGACGGCACGGTCGGCAAGGCGACGGATGTCGGACATGCGGTGACTGATGTAGACGATGGCGACACCGCGCGCCCGGAGATCCTCGATCAGCACGAACAGCCGCGCAGCTTCGGCCTCCGACAGCGACGAGGTCGGCTCGTCGAGGATCAGCACCTTGGGATCGTGCGACAAAGCGCGGGCGATGGCCACGAGCTGACGCTCCGCCTGCCCGAGTTCGCTCATGGCCCTGCCGAGCGGCAGATCGAGGCCGAGGATCGCCTGGATCTCGCGGGCTCGCGCCGTGATGGCGGTCCGGCTGAGCAGCATCGGCCCTTCCGGGCGGCAGATCTCATCCAGCGCCAGGTTCTCGGCCACCGTGAGCTGCTGGACGACGCCATCGTTGATGATCTGGTGGACGGTGTGAATGCCGGCCTCGCAGGCCTCGATCGGCGAGCGGAAGTCGACCGCCTCGCCATCGATCTCCATGGTTCCGGAGTCGGCGGGGTGTACGCCGCAGAGAATCTTGATCAGCGTCGACTTGCCGGCGCCGTTGGCGCCCATCAGCGCCAGCACTTCGCCGCGCCGAATGTCGAGATCGACGTCGATGACCGCGTGCGTGCTGCCGAAACGCTTGTTCAGCCCACGGATGCGGATCACCTCCCTCCCTGGTTCTGTCATGCCGAAAACCGCCTCCACGGATGTTTGGCAGAGGGCCCCTCCAGACCCCGATGGCGGCAACCTAGCCACAAGAACGTCAATTGTCAATCTATCTTGACAAATGACTAAAAGCGGAACAACCTCCGCCTCCAGCAACCCTTGCCAGCATGAGGAGCGACAGCTGTCGTGGCGGGGTTCGAATAGCGAGGGATGGAGAAGACCCCATGACAGACGTTCGGAGCGCCCGCACCGGCGGCGCCGATTACCGGCCGATGACCGAGAGCACGCTGGCGCCCTATCTCGCAGGCTTTTCGGAAGCGGTGACCACCCTCGGCGGCGCATCATCGGACTGGAAGGTCACCGAGGTCGGCGACGGCAACCTCAACCTGGTGTTCATCGTGCGCGGCCCGAAGGGAGCGCTGATCGTCAAGCAGGCCCTTCCCTACGTCCGCCTCGTCGGCGACTCCTGGCCGCTGCCGCTCGACCGTTCCTTCTTCGAAACCCAGGCCCTGATCACCGAGAATGCCGCCGCTCCCGGTCTGGTCCCAAAGGTCGTGCTGTTCGACGCCATGCAGGCGCTCGTCGTCATGGAGTTCCTCACCCCGCATATCATCATGCGCAAGGGGTTGATCGACGGCGTGGAGTTTCCGCGCTTCGCGGCGACCCTGTCCGAGTTCATGGCGCAATCACTGTTCAAGACGTCCGACCTCTACCTGCCGGCCGCCGAGAAGAAGAAGCAGATGGCGGTGTTCTGCGCCAACACCGAGCTTTGCCGGATCACCGAGGATCTGGTGTTCACCGATCCCTACAGGGCGGCCAAGCTCAACCACTGGACATCGCCGCAGCTCGACGATATTGCCCTTGAGTTCCGTGCCGATGGCCCGCTCAAGGCGGCGGCCCAGGCGATGAAGCTCAAGTTCCTGAGCCATGCCGAGGCGCTGGTTCACGGCGATCTGCATTCCGGCTCGATCATGGCGACCAGCACGGATGTGCGCGTCATCGACCCCGAGTTCGCCTTCTTCGGGCCGATGGGCTTCGACGTCGGCGCCCTCATCGGCAACCTCATCCTCGCCTATCTCAGCCAGATCGGTCATGAAGAAAAGAAGGGTGGACGCGACGCTTATCGCGCCTGGATCCTGAAGCAGATCACCGACGTCTGGACGCTGTTCTCGGCTCGCTTCGTCGAGCTGTGGTCGACGGAAGGCAAGGGCGACGCCTTCACCGCCGAGCTGTTCACCGACGCGGCAAGCCGCGCGGCTCTGGCAGAGGAACAGGCCCTCTACATGCGTGCGCTGTTCGAGGACACGCTGGGCTTTGCCGGCTGCAAGATGATCCGCCGCATTCTCGGTCTCGCCCATGTTGCCGACTTCGAAAGCATCACCGACAAGGATCTGAGGGCGAGCGGCGAGCGGCGGGCTCTGCGCCTCGGCCGAGACCTCGTCGTCAACCGGACGCGCTTTGCCGATATCGACGCGGTAGCTGCCGCCGTGGTTGCCGCCGACGCCACCCGCTGACGGCATGCGGTCTCACTTGAACGAACCCCAGGGGCGGCCATGCGCCGCCCGTCACAAGCGGACCGCCCGGCGCACCGAGGCACGCGGCGGCAACCGGAGGCTTTCATGAAAATCTACGGCAAATCCATGCGGACGATCTGGGTCGCGGACGACAGCTGGGGCGTCGAGATCATCGACCAGACCAAGCTGCCCTTCGAGGTGAAGACCCGGACGCTACGCTCCTGGCAGGAGGCGGCAACCGCCATCCGCGACATGGTGGTGCGCGGCGCGCCACTGATCGGCGCCACCGGCGCCTATGGCCTGGCACTGGCCATGCGCGAGGATTCCTCGGACGAGAACCTCGAGCGGGCCTATACGGCGCTGCTTGCCACCCGGCCGACGGCGGTCAACCTGCGCTGGGGGCTCGATGACCTCAAGGGCCGCCTCACCAAGGTCGCGCCGTCCGAGCGCATGGGGCTTGCCTATCGCCGCGCCGCCGAGATCTGCGACGAGGACGTCGAGACCTGCAAGGCGATCGGCCGCCACGGCCTTTCCATCATCCGCGAGCTCTGGGAGAAGAAGGGAAAGCCGTCGCGCTTCAACGTGCTCACCCACTGCAACGCCGGCTGGCTGGCCTGCATCGACTGGGGTACGGCCCTTGCCCCGATCTATATGGCGTTCGAAGCGGGCATCCCCGTCCACGTCTGGGTCGACGAGACGCGGCCGCGCAACCAGGGCGCCAGCCTCACCGCGTTCGAACTCGGCCAGCATGGCGTCGACCATACGGTGATCGCCGACAACCAGGGCGGCCACCTGATGCAGCACGGCCTCGTCGACATGGCGATCGTCGGCACCGACCGCACCACGGCGACCGGCGACGTCTGCAACAAGATCGGCACCTACCTGAAGGCTCTCGCCGCCCATGACAACGGCGTACCCTTCTACGTCGGCCTGCCGTTCACCACCATTGACTGGACGCTGGAAGACGGCGTGCGCGGGATCCCCATCGAAGAGCGCGACGCCCGCGAACTCAGCCATATCACCGGCCGCACGGCCGATGGCCGGCTGGAGACGGTGGACATCCTGCCCAAGGGAAGCCCGGCGCTCAACTTCGGCTTCGACGTGACGCCGGCCCGTCTCGTCACCGGCCTCATCACCGAGCGCGGCGTCGCCGCCGCCAGCCGCGAGGGTCTTCTCAAGCTCTATCCGGAGCAGAAGGCCACATGACAAACCGCCCTTGCCCCGCATCGGATATCCGAGTCGGCGCAAGGGCGCGCGCCGGCTCCCCCCGGCCGGCGCCTCTTTCAATCATATCGAGGCAAAAGCAGCCCGCCCCTCGGACCGGCCTAGAGCCGTCCGAGAATATTGCGAGCCGTCGGTTCGTCGGTGATCAGGGCCGTGACGTAACCACCGCGCAGCGCGCCGAGAATGGCGTCGGTCTTGTCCGGACCGCCGGCGGCGGCGATGCGGGTCGGCACGCTGCGGACGTCGTCGAGGGTGATGCCGATCATCCGGTCGTCCATGGTGCCGCGCAGCCAGTTGCCCTCGATGTCGTAGAAGCGTCCGGCGATGACGCCGACGGCGCCATTGGCGATGTAGTACTTGCTCTCGTCGACGGAGATCAGGCCGGAAGCGAACACCAGGCTGTTGGCCTTGACCGTGCAGACGCCGAACAGCAGCTTGTTGCAAGAGCGGATGCGGGCGAATTGCTCCTGGATCGTCGGTTCACGCATCAGCGCGTCGCGCAAGGCGGCGTTGGACAGGGCCGCCGGGGCATGCAGGTTGATGGACCGGGCATGCAGCCGCCGGGCAATGAAGGCGACGCATTCCTCGGCCGTGAAGCCGTCATAAGCCGAGCGCTGGCTGCCGATCACCTGCACAACGCAACTGTCGGGCATGGCCCTTTCCGGCAGGTTCTCGGCCAGAGACAGCACGGTACGCCCCCAGGCGACGCCCAGAACGTCGCCGTTCACCAGGATCTGGTCGAGATACTGGGCACCGGCGCGGCCGATACGCTCGCTCGGCGGCCGCACGCCGCCGTCGAAGGGGATGACCATGCATTCGGTGAGGCCGAAAGCCTGCTTGAGCTGCTGGGCGAGGTCGATCGAGTTCAGAAGTTCCGGGCGCACCACCACCTTGACGTAGTGCAGATCGCGCGCCTGCTGCAGGTAGTTCACCACCGTCGCCCGCGACACGCCCATCAGGTCGGCGATCTGGCTCTGGGTCATCTCGTCGTGATGATAAAGCCAGGACGCCCAGAGAAGCGGATCGGTGAGGTATTCCCCCGGCCGCGGCAGCGGTGTCCGACTATCCGCCTCGGCCGCCCCCGACCGGTCGGCCCTGTCCTTCGTCCTAGAGCGTAATGCCATGATCTTCCCAACCCTATCGCCCGAAATGCGCCACCCCGGATCGACAATTGACAATCTGAGTTAACATAGGCACCCATCCGCGCCAAGTGTCATTGCCCGTCCAGCGTGTCGAACCCGCTCTGATCGCCCCCTCATCGAGGACCCCAGAATGCCTGCCAGCCTTTCCGCCCTTTCCCATCTCGCCCTTCGGACAGAGATCATCAGCACGTGCCGCGAAATGAACGCCTCGGGCGTCAACCAGGGCACCTCGGGCAACGTCAGCGTTCGCGTCGGCAAGGATCGCTTTCTGGTGACGCCGACCGGCATCCCCTATACCGGGATGACGGAAGACCAGATCGTCGAGATGACTTTCGACGGGACCTACTACGGCCCCTGCCGGCCGACCAGCGAATGGCGCTTCCACCGGGACATCCTGCAGCGTCGGACGGACATCGACACGGTGATCCACACTCATTCGATGTTTTCGACGGTGATCTCCTGCCTGCGCCGCGACATTCCGGCCGTCCACTACATGGTGGCCGCGGCAGGCGGCGAGAACATCCGTTGCGCCGAATATGCCACCTTTGGCTCGCAGGCGCTTTCCGACCATGCCCTGACCGCGCTGGACGGGCGCCTGGCCTGCCTGCTCGCCAACCATGGCCTGATCGTACTTGGCGCCAACCTCAAGAAGGCCTATTCGCTCCTGGTCGAGGTGGAGACCATCGCCGCCCAGTACTGGCGCGCGCTCGCCGTCGGCGCGCCGGTGATCCTCGACAGCGCCGAAATGCAGAATGTGTTTGCGATGTTCAAGGTCTATGGCCGGCAGGATGTGGCAGACACCGACCTCCGCTGCGGTGGCATGGCAGCGCCTGCCGCCTGAGGCGTAACGAATGTCAGGCCGGCGTCGCGTGCATCTCGACGCCGGGAAGGCTGAACCGCGACAGTTCGTCCGCCGTCATCAGCACGGCCGCCGTCGACAGGGCGTCGGCAAGTGCGGCATCCGATGTCACGACGCTGACGGCCGAGAAGGCGGAAGCAACCGCACCCTTTCGGGGATGCAGGATATGACCGACGCGGCCGCCGGAATCGAGAACGGTGCCGGTCGTCATCGAGGTGGCAACGGCTCGATCCTGGACACGGAGCGTTGCCGCCATCGTATCGGTATCCGACCGGGCGGCAAGGCCGACCTTCCAGCCGGCACCATCGCGGCCACCGCCGAGCGCCCGGATCTCGCCGATGTCGAGCAGCACGTTGTCGAAGCCGCGCGCCTTCAGAAGATCCGCCACTCGATCGGTGACGTACCCCTGCGCAATACCGTTCAGAGTCATCGCCATGCCGGGGTGCGAGAAGCGTATGGCGGCCTCGTCGAAGGCCACCTCATCCAAGCCGACCAGCGCCAACCGGTCGGCAAGTTCCGCCGAGGGAAGCGCATCGCTCCGTCCGCCTGCATAATGGGCGGCATAGGCGGCGAACACGGGCTGAACCGTCGGATCGAACAGGCCGCCGGTCTCTCGGTGGACGCTGCGTGCCAGCGCCAGAAGACGCAGGAAGTCGGCCTCAGGCGCATCGAGACGGCCGGCGGCATTCAAACGGGAGAGCGCGCTGTCGGAACGATAAAGACTGAACAGCCCCTCAAGGCGTGCAATCTCCTTTTCCACGACCGCGAAAGTCGCCTCAGCCAGGTCTGCATCAGTTCCGACAAGCTCGATCGAGGCATGGGCACCGAGGGCGTTGCCGGACCAGCGACGCACGGGTGACGCCGCCGAAGCCGGAATACCGAAGGCGGCCGTCGCCGCGAGCGTCGCACCAATGCGGATGAAGCGGCGCCGGCCAATCGGGCGGGCGAGGAAATCTGCCATGATGGGCCTCACATCTGCATGTCGGAGTGATCGGCCGGTCCACCGTTCGCCGGCCCGAGATACTTGTCCGGGATGTCCGCCAGCTTGACGACTGCACCGCCTTCGCGTGCCACGAACTCATCAGCCGCCTTCTGGCTGCCGAAGGGGATCGCCTCGGGCATGCCCATGGCGCCGGCCTGCCGGCTGCCGATGACGAACACAGCCGCGTCGGCGTCAATCCAGTTGTCGCGGCCGGGTTCGGCCCAGTTCGGCGCCTTCTCCATGTCGGAAACGTAGACGGCGGTGACGTCGCCACGCTTCTCGCCGCCGCGCAGGTAGGTGACGGCGTCGCTCACCTGCGAGAACCAGAGCGGCTGCTCCTGCCCCTTCTCATGGATCTGAGCCTTGGGGCCGCCGTGATCGGCGAGGTACATCTGGCAATAATAGCCGAGTGCTTCATCGGTCATGGCGATGGCAGCGGGCTTGGCCGCCGCTTCCTCCTTGCAGGCGGCGAGCGGCAGGGACAGAGCGGCGGAGAGCGCCAGGGCGGAGAGGATGCGGTTGATCATGGGCGGATTCTCCGGGTAAGGGCCCAGGCGGCGGCAAGGCTTGCGGCGAGCCACAGCACGAGCACGGCAAGCGCGCTGGAAACCGGGAAGGGAAGCGTGTGGGCAAGCCCGTCGAGGCCGGCGATCGGCGCGTTCGACTCGATCAGCGCCAGATTGTAGAGGCGGAAAGCGTCACCGGGGTTGGCGAGGACGAGGGCCGGAAACACTGTCTTGGTGAAAACGCCCCCCTGATCGACGATGACGGCGCCGAGCAGCGCGAGGTCGTAAAGCACGACCAGGACCAGCCAGGCGCCGATGGCGAGCGCGGCGGCGGTACCGGTCTGGCGTGGCAGGCCGGACAGGGCCATGCCCGAGGCAATGAAGACAGCCCCCAACAGCACGGCGGTGGCGACGAGCCGCCCCCAGGCGAGGAGACCGGCGTCGTCGGCGCCGTGAACGCCAGCGATCACTACACCAGCGATGCCGTAACCGATGGCGATGGCCAGGGTCAGAACGGCGAGATGGCCGCAGAACTTCGCAAGGACCAGTTCGCCGCGCTTCAGAGGCGTCGCCAGCACCAAAGCCAGCGTTCCGCGTTCGATCTCGCCGGCAATGCTGTCATAGGAGACGAGCAGCGCCATCAGCGGCACCAGGTAGACGGTAAGTGTCGACAGGCTCGCCGCCGTCAGGGTCAGTGCATCGGCCTTGAGAGCGCCGCTTGGCCCGGAGCCGAGGAAGGCCAGGGCCAGCGCGAACAGCGTGAAGGCCAGCGTTGCCAGCAGAACCCAGCGGTTGCGGAAGGCGAGACGGAACTCGGTTGTGGCCACCGTCGCCATGCGGTCGAAACCGGTCATTGGGTCGCTCCTTCGACGGTGAGGCCGGAATAGTGGCGGTAGACGTCGTCGAGATCCGGCAGGGCGATGTCGATGTCGGCGACATCGGAGCCGAGTTCGGCGAGGCGGGCCAGCGCGGCCACCTTGTCCTCGGCGCGGCAGGTGACGACGACCGACCGACCGTTGACGCGCTCGCCGCCGAGGTAGGCATGCACGGCCTCGACACGGCCTTCGGCCGCCTCGATGCGGATGCGGATCGGCAAGCCGGCCCGGCGAGACAGGTCGGAAAGTGCCCCTTCGGCGCGCAGCTTCCCTTTGGCCAGGATGGCGATGCGGTCGATGCGGTTCTCGATCTCCGAAAGCGAGTGAGAGGACAGCAGCACCGCCGTGCCGGCGCGGGACGAGGCCTCCAGCACATCATAAAACTCGCGCCGCGAAACGGGATCGAGGCCGGAGGTCGGTTCGTCCAGCAGCAAAAGGCGCGGTGCCCCGATCAGGGCCTGAGCAAGGCCGAGGCGCTGACGCATGCCCTTGGAATAGGTGCCGACGGCCCGTCTGGCGGCATCGGCGATACCGACGACTTCAAGAAGCGGCAATGCCGCCTTCGGTGAGACGCCTTTCAGACGAGCGAAATGGGTGAGAATCTCGGCGCCGGTCAAAGCCTTTGGAAAGGCCACCTGTTCGGGCAGATAGCTGACCGCGCGGCGTGCCGCATCCGAGCCGGGGATGACGCCGCCAATGGACAGACGACCGGCGGCCGGTTTCAGGAAGCCGAGGACGGTCTTGAACAGGGTCGACTTGCCGGCGCCGTTGTGGCCGAGCAGCGCCACCCGCTCGCCCGGTGCGACGGTAAGGCTGACGCCGTCCACCGCCGTCACGGCGCCGAAGCGAACAGTCAGCTCTTCCACGGAGAGAATGTTGGCGTCCGTCATGTCAGTTCTCCCCAGCGGGCGCAAAGCCGACCGAAAAAGGCGTGGCGACAGGACGCGGCCCTGTCCCTTCAGGCGACATCAACGGATGGCTGTCGATGGCGCCGCCCGGCAACAAACCCGGAAAGCGCGACTGCGCCCAGCGAATGAGCTGGACCGCCGGCGCACCGAGAAGCAGGCGGGCCATCGGCTGGCCCCATATTAAGACGTCCACGGTGTCGTTGGGGCGATAAGGGCTGTCGGCAATGCCGTCGCCATCAATGTCGAAGGCGACGTGATCGGACCAGTAGTTGCCGCGCGCCTTATCCGTCCGACCGGCGGCCTCGGGAACGCCGCTCCACTCCAGCCAGCGGGTTCCGACGTATTTCACCTGCGTGCGATTGCCTATGATGGCGTTGCCGGTCAGCACGTTCTCGGAGGCGCCTCCGGTCAGGTGAATACCGATATCGCAGCCTTCGAGGCGGTTGCCTTCAAAGCGGTTGCGCACGGCACCATAGACGAAAAGGCACTTCTCGCCGCCATCGCGGACTTCGTTGTGAAGAAGAACCGAGCCATTCACCGAGTTCAGGAACAGGCCATGGGTGGCGTCGCCCACCGAAAGATTGTCGGTCGCCGTGACATTGCGCGAGAACATGAAGGCGAAACCAAGCGTGTTGCCGCGCGACAGGTTGTTCTCCAGCACGATGTCGTTGGCGTACATCGAGTGGAAAGCGAAGCGCAGCTCCTGCATGCGGTTGAAGCGGTAGCGCGCCTTCATCGATGTTGAGACGAAAATGCCGTCCCGGCCGCGACGGATGTCATTGTGTTCGACGAGAAGGCCCGGCGCATTCCAGACATAGATGCCGGAGCCCATCTCGGCCCGGCGCATGTCGGTTCGGCCGACGATCGTGTTGCCGCGCACCGTGGCGTCGATTGCGCCCTGAACGTCGACGCCGATCAGGTTCATGACGATGCGGTTGCCCTCGACCAGGGCGCGGCGCGTTCCCTTGGCGAGCGCGATGCCGCTGTCCAGCCTGTCGAGCTTGCGGCCTGAACCGGTGATGTAGAGCCCTTTCAGGGTCACGTCGTCGGCCTCGACCGAGACGACAGTACCCTCGCCGTTGCCGACGATGCGGCTGTCCCGATCACCGATCAGAGTCAGCGGCCTGTCGATGGCGACCGGGCCGGCGTATTGGGCGTTGCCGAGCCGGAGAACATCCCCCGGCGCGGCGTTTCGGATGGCTTCGCCGAGTGCGTCCGCCTCATGGCCGACGGCGATCTCGGCTGCGCCGGCGGGACCGGCGCAACAGAGAAAAACCGTGGCGATGAGGTGGAGCGCCTTCATGAGCTAACCTCAGGCCGACTTCGGCTTCACCAGCATGCGGCCGCGCATCTCCATGTGGAGAGCGTGGCAGAACCACTGGCAGTAGAACCAATGCACGCCCGGCCGGTCGGCGGTGAAGGTCACCGACGCAGTCGCCTGGGGCGCCACTTCCATGGCGATGCCGTAGTTGGAAATGGTGAAGCCGTGGGTGAGGTCCTCCACGTCATCCAGGTTGGTGACGTAGACGGTGACCTCGTCGCCCTCGGTCACCTCGAAGCTCTCGAGACCGAAGGCCGGCGCCACCGACGTCATGTAGACGCGCACCTTGTTGCCGTCACGGATCACCGTGCTGTCGGCCTCAAGGTCGACGCCATCGGCCTTGGCCTGCGCGACGGCGTCGGCGAAGAACGGATCGTCGCGCTTCCAGACCGCCAGCGGGTTGACGATGTCGGCCCGCACGAGAATGCTGTCGTGCGGTTCGGCAAAGGTCGGGCTGTCGTGCACCAGCTTCATCTCGTCGCCGGAGATGTCGATGAGCTGCTCGTTCTCCGGCTTGAGCGGACCGACGTTGAGATAGCGGTCCTTGGAGAACTTGTTCATCGACACCAGCCACTTGCCGTCGGCGTCCTTGGTTTCGCCCATGGAGGTCGAGTTGTGGCCGGGCTGGTAGGCGACGTCGATCTTCTGGACGATCGGGTCGACCTTCTCACCCTTGTAGGCACGGATCGCCTTTTCGATGTCCCACTTCACCATCTGGCTGTCGAGGAACAGCGTCGTATAGGCATGGCCGCGGTTGTCGAAGGCGGTATGAAGCGGGCCGAGGCCGAGTTCAGGCTCGCCGACGACGCAGGAGCGCGGATCGGCGTTGTCCTTGAACAGCGGCTCCACCTTGTCGACGTCGATGATCGACACCGTCGGCGACAGCTTGCCGTTGATCATGATGTACTTGCCGTCCGGCGAGGCGTTGACGCCGTGCGGGCTGTTGGGGATCGGCACGTAGCGGGTGTACTTGGAGTTCTTGCCCTTGCGCCCGTCGAGCACCTTGGCGCCGTTGAGCTCCTGATAGTCGCCGGCGGCAACGCCCGCCTCGATCGCCTTGATGTCGAAGATGACGACGTGGTCGGTCTCGTTGGCGGTCATCTCGGCAAGGTTGACGCCCATTTCCGAGTTGTAGGAGGTGGAGAAGGCGTAGTTGCCCTTGTAGTCGGTGTTGGTGTTGTCGAGGTTACCCGACACGATCACCTGCCAGGCGACTTCCATCTTGTCGCCGTCGACGGCGGTGAAGATGTTCACATACTCCTTGGGATCGTCGAGGATCGTGCCGTCGTTGACCAGCGGGGCCTCATGCTCGCCGTTGGCGAAGATGTAGCCGGTACGCGGATACTTCTGCGGCCGCATGCCATGGATATCCGAGGCGTTGGGGATCTCGAGGATCTTGTCGCAACGCATCACGTCGCAGCGCACGCGGGCGATCCGCGTGTTGGCCTTGTCGTTCATGAACAGGTAGCGACCGTCATACGTGCCTTCCGTGTATGACATGTGCGGATGATGCAGGTCGCCGTTCTGGTAGGTCTTCAACCCACGCTTGGCCAGGAACTCCTTGGTCTCCGGCAGGAGACCTTCGGTCAGCACCTTGAGACTTTCGTTCGTGGCGCCCCAACCGGTGGCCGAGCAGCGGTTGAACACCGGCACGCGGATCAACTCGCGCATCGACGGCACGCCGAGGATGCGCAACTCGCCGGTCTGGCCGGACGACCAGAAGCCATAATACTCGTCGAGTTCGCCGGGCTTCACCTCGACCTTGTTTGTCGACTCCGCCGCCTTGGTGCTGCCGGTAGCCATCAGGCCGCCGACGGCCGATGCCGCAACGCCGGCGAACACCGCCGTCTTGGCCGTGCCGCCCAGAAGCGACCGGCGGGACAGATTATGCGTCTCTTCAGTCATATCGCTCTCCTCGGTTTTCTTTTTCAGGCTTGTGCCGAACCGCCCACTTCGCTCCGGACGGCAGAGTTGCCACCGGATGCCGTTGCCCCCGTCTGGGCGAGACCGTTCTGGCGTTCGAAGCGCTCCCGCTTGCGCAGTTTGCCAATCACCACCGGGCAGCGGGTCGTGCTGCTGTAGAGCACCTGGCAGTGCAGACAGGAGACGCATTCGTTGGGGTTGATCTCACCCGTCGGGCGGATCGCCTGCACCGGACATTCGTGGGCGCAGGTCTGGCAGGGATTGCCGCATTCGCGATAGCGCTTCAGCCAGCGGAACATGTGCAGCCGGGCCGGGATGGCGAGGCCGCCGCCGAGCGGGCAGACATAACGGCAATAGAAGCGTTCGATGAACAGGCCCGGTGCGAGCATGGCGAGCGCAAACAGCACATAGGGCCAGGGACGATCGAACTTCAGGATGATCGCGGTCTTGAACGGTTCGACCTCGGCATAATGCTCGGCCATGTCGAGCGAGTAAAAGGAGATGCCGAGAAGACCGAGGAAGATCATGTACTTGATCGGCCAGAGGCGCTCATGCAGGCCCCAGGGCAGGCGTATCTGAGGTATGCGCAGCCAGCGGGCGATCTGGTTCGACCACTCCTGCAGGGCGCCGAACGGGCAGAGCCAGCCGCAGTAGGCGCCGCGCGCCCAGAACAGCAGCGCCGCCGCCACCGCGAACCACAGGATGAAGATCAGCGGATCCATCAGGAAGGTTTCCCAGCGGAAATCGCTGACCAGCGCCGACAGAACGGCGAGCAGGTTGACCACCGAGAGCTGGGCGTTGGCGTACCAGCCGATGAAGACCAACGTGAAGGCGAGATAGCTGAGACGGATTATCCGGAACACCCGCTCGTTCTTCGTGGCGAAGGTCTGGAAGAAGAAGATGCCGGTCAGCGCAGCCAGCGCCGCGACGACGATGGCTACCTCGGTACGCTTGGCCTCCCAGATTCGGAGCCAGAGACGGTCGCGAGCCGGCATTTCGTCGGCCGAATCGACCGCCGCTGCGGGCGTCGCGGCTGGTGCCGCAGCGGAGGGTGCCGGCTTGGGTTGCGTCACGAGATAGCCTGATGGCAGCGCGTAGTCGACCTCATAGGTCAGAAACAGCTTGTCGATGGCGCCAACGGCCCGCGAGACCAGCAACTGCAATCGCCAGGCTGCCGCCGGGTCGAATCCGGTCCCCTTGGGAATGACGAAGAGGTCCATCTCGTTGAACGTCGGCGCATCGGAAGGCGCCATGCGGACGACGCGCAAGTGATCCTTGTCGCGAAAGCGGATCGTGGTCTCGCCCTGCAGCAGCGTGATGCGGTCGAAGATACCGCCACGCACGTATCCGGACCCCTTGAAGGACCAGTTCCCCGTGCTAGCCACGAAGATCGCTTCGCCTCCGTCGTCGAGCCGGCGCATCAGGTTGGCGTAAGCGGCATCTCCAAGAAGGGTACGACCGATCGACGGCTGACTGGCCAGTCCGACGTAGATATCGATGTAGGGATCGGCGTCGGCGCCGGATTCGCGGTGGGAAGCCGCGCGCGGGTCACCCTGCTTTTCGAAGGCGGCGTTGATCTCGGCCACCGACATGCTGAACCGGCGTATCGATCCGTCGCCGGTGAGCGTCGTCCAGTCGGTCACAGCATCCTTGCTGCGATCGACCGTCTTCAGATCGGTGGCCGGGCCGGGGCCGACCGCTGCGAAACCTTCGAGCCCGAGCGCGCGCGCAGCTTTCAGCCCTGACCGCCGGATCGAATCATCGATCACCATGATGGTCACGGTGGCACCGGAGACGATATCGAGGTCGTGGGCAGGTCCGTCGGCCTCGCGCTTCAGATCGAGACCGGTGTATTTGTCGATTACCGCAGTGATCTTGGCCTCGGGAATGCCGACCAGAACGATGGGCTCCGAATGCTTGACGAGCCGGACGCCGGTGATCACCGCCTTGTCGTCCAGACCGACGAGGATATGGATCGGCTTGCCGGAGTAACCGGTCGCCGGCACGAAATCCGTGTTGAGAAACACCCAGCCGATCCGTTCGCCTGCCTTGAGGACGGGTGCGGCCGGCAAGTCCTCACGGATGGAACCGTAGGCATCAGCCCCCGGCACCATGTCCGAAGGGGCTACCTTGCCAAGGAAGTCGGCAAGACCGGCGGCTTGGGAAGGCGTGGCGACAAGCGCCAGGACGAATGCGAGGCAAAAGGCCGTCACCATCCTGACGAACCAGGGCGTCGCCGTCTCCGTCTGTCTCATCTCGCCTTCCCCCGGGAATCGCATCAACATGAACTATGCCATCATGTTTTCACGAGACGGCTTGGACCTTCGTTGCGCTGGCACAAATTCGATTGATGTAGATCACAAGGTCTTATCGACCCGCGGCCCGGCGAGTATGCGGGCATAGCCGATGGCGAAGGTCAGAAAGGCCGCCGCCCATAATACCCCGGCGCAACCGATGAGGTGGTAATAGGCCGCGTCCGCGTAGGGCGCCGCCATGCGCAGGATCGCTCCGGCCGATACCAGGGCGTAGATGAACACCTCGAGCCGGCCTGCAACGAGGGGACGGCCGGTATGGCCTCGGCTGACGCGCGTCATCACGCCGAGAACGATCAGTCCGACGCTGCCGGCGGTCCAGAGATGCAGAGCGGCGGCAGGGTCGACGACAGCCGGCCACACGATGGCCAGAGCCTCGACGACGAAGCCGACGGCGACCGAGGCAATCGCCACATGGAGTACCAGAAGCAGAGGCTCGCCTCGGGTGGCAAGTCCTCTCCAGCGAGCGAGCCTCGCTCCAGTCATCAGGCCGGCAAGCCCCAGGGCGACGGCCGTACCGGACCAGTCCGGAACGATCGTCCATGCTACGAAGGCAAGTCCGGAAACGCCCATTGCAGCAGCGTCAATGCGGTCGAAGGGCGCGGGCAGCCTGGTCTCGCCGCGCGCCTTCAGCCAGTTACGCGTAAAGGCAGGCGTGATGCGACCGCCCATCAGCAGGATGAGCATCAGCACCGCCGACAGCGCAGCCCGAATGGAGACGTCGGCAAGTCCGTTGATTGCGGCTTCGGCATGGAAGCCGGCATTGGTCAACGCCAGGAGAAGGATGAGACCGACAACCCTGAGATTCCGCCAGTTGCCGGCCAACACGATCTCGCGGCCAAGCACGACAGCAAGCGCCAGGGGAAAGGCGAGATCGATCACCGCCGCCCCGGCCGGCCCGATCAGAGCCGACACGGACACGGCGATCCGGCCGGCGAACCAGATCAAAGCCAGGATGGCAAGCGGTTGGCCAGCTATGGTGGGCCGGCCCGTCCAGCTTGAGACGGCTGTGAGCGTGAAGCCGGCGATGATCGGCGGCACGCCGCCGAACAGCATGGCGTGGATATGCCAGTCACGCGGGGCGAAGGCGGTGGGCAGCTCGACGTGCCCCATGTAGAGGGGCACCCATATGAGGATCGAGCCGGCCATCCACAGCGCCGCCAGCATGAAGAACGGCCGGAAGGCACCTGAAAGCAGATGCCGGCGCCCCGCTGTGACGGTCATGTCAGAGGCTGCCGAGCAGTTCTTTGAACAGCTTGCCGGCCTTGCCGGGGTTCTTCGCCGCCTTGGCCGCCTCAAGGTTGGGGGCCGGATCGCCCACGACGACGACGCCAACCATGCCCATGACGTAGTGCGGCTTGCACTTGACGCCGTAGACGCCCGGCTGGGTGAAGGTCACGGTGACATCCTTGCCGATCTTGCCCTCGAAGGGCTGGGCGCCCTCGGGCAACATGCCCGGAACGCTCTGGGCGTCATGTCCGGGGTCGGTGGCAACGAAGGTCACGGTGTCGCCCGGCTGGACCTTCACGAGATCCGGCTCGAACACCATCATGCCCTTGGCGCCCTTGTTCAGCATCTTCACCTGAACGTCGGCGGCGGTGGCGGGAAGGATGGCAACTGCGAGAGCCGCTGCGGCGAGGAGGAGAGTTTTCATGTTACAACCTCGTTTTGTGGATTCTGACGCTCATAATAAGGGGTTCTACCCCTCCGAACGTTGCGGAAACGCAAACTCCGAGGCTGAGGTTTGACCTTTCTCACGGATTGTCGGGTACCGAGGCCCAGCCCGGCCATGCCCTCGCACTCGGGAATCACTCCCGCTTGAACTCGATTGGAACCGATACCTTGAAGGGCGCATCGAGAGATTGGAGAACGGGCGGGAAGGCTCCGACTCGGCGGATGAGACGTTCGGCAGCGGCGGCGACGGCGGGAGCGCCACCGACGGAAAGGCCAACGATGGAGCCATCGCGGCCGATCGACAACGACACGGTTGCCCGGCCGGTGGCATTGTCGGCGTCGCTCGCCCGACGCTTACGGATGATCGCCCGCCGGACCGTGCTGCGATAGGCCGCGAGCGCATCGGCGGCCTCGCGCCCCGCGCCGGCACCGGCCGCCTGGGCGTCGGCTGGCGGTTTCGGTTTCGCCTCCGGTTGCTTCTTCGGCGTCGGTTTCCTGCGCTCGGGCTTCTTCGGTTCGGGTTTGGGCTTCACCTCGGCCGTTTCGACCATTTCGGGCGGGGGTGGCGGAGGCAGCGGCATGGCGACCTCGGAGGGAGGCAGCATTTCCGGCTCGTCAGGCAACGTCTCCACCGGCTCCGGCGGCGCCTCGGCCAGTTCCTCGACAGGCTCGACAGTTTCGATCTCGTCGGGAGGCGGCAGGTCCTCGACAAGGTCCGGCTCGGGCAAAAGCTCGGCGATCTCCTCGGGCTGGGTTTCCGTGACCTCTTCGACGGCCGCCTGCTCGACACTCTCGAGCGGCGGCAACTCGGGCTCCGGCGGAAGATCGATCATGACGATCGCTTCGGGCGCGGCAACCGCCGCCGCCGGCCCATCGGCGGGAACAAGCCACCATAGGGCCACGCCGTGCAGCGCCAGGCCGGCGGCGCCGGCCAGCGACCAGCGCAGCAGCCCGGAGCGTCGTGACAGGAGCCCGGTCTTCGATCTGGAACGAATACCCATCAGGTCGGTTAGAACTCTCGGCTTCCGAAGGCTTCCCAGTGGCGCCAAGTCCACCGGAAAAGCTCCATCCCCTTTGTTAAGACGCGCCTCCGACGCAAACCCCGGCGCCACTCTTGTTGGAACTGCGCCAGTAGCCTACTCAACCGCCGGTCGGAACCGGGTTGGCGGCCTGTTCTATGCCGACCAGCGCCACCTTGAGGTAGCCGGCGGCCCTGAGCAGATTCATCGCTTCGGCCAGATCGCCGTAGGCCACAGTCCTGTCGGCACGCAGAAAAATGCGCTCCGCCTTGTCGCCGCCGGTCGCCTCGTCGAGACGGCTGGCCAGCGCGTCGCGCGCCACCTTGTCCTCTCCGACGCTGATCGAAAGATCGTCGCCGACGGTGACGAAGAGCGGCTTGTCCGGCCGCGGAGCTGCTGCGGCGGTGGAACCTGGCAGATCCACCGGCACATCGACGGTCGCCAGGGGCGCCGCCACCATGAAGATGATGAGGAGGACCAGCATGACGTCGATGAACGGCGTCACGTTGATTTCATGGTTTTCGGAGAGTTCGGTTCCGTCGTCGAGCCGGGCAGCCATGGCAAGCTCCTTCAAGCGCCAAGCCGGAAGAACCGGCCGGCTTCGTTGGGTCAGTTAAGGGCGGCGGCGTCGAGCCGACCGGTTTCGAGATCGCGCGACAATGTGCGGATGAGCCCCTCGGAGAGGTCGGTCATCTCGGCGCGAAAGGCGGTCGTCCGGCGAGCGAGATGATTGTAGACGACCACCGCCGGGATGGCGGCCACGAGACCGGTGGCCGTGGCAAGCAATGCTTCGGCGATACCTGGGGCCACCACGGCAAGGTTGGTGGTCTGGCTCTCGGAAATGCCGACGAAGGCGTTCATGATGCCCCAGACGGTGCCGAACAGGCCGACGAACGGAGCTGTCGAACCGATGGTGGCGAGAAGCCCGGTCCCTGCCATCGCCCGTCGGCCGGCCGCCGCCTCGAGACGGGCGAGACGCGAACGCACCCGCTCGACCAGACCGCCGGCAACCGGTCCGGGACTGGTGTTGCCTATGCCGGTCTGGGCGATTTCCTCGCCGATCTCCGCCAGCATCAGGGCCAGCGGTCGCGGCAGGCGGGAATGCCGCGCTAGACCGGCCATACCGGCTTCCTGGGCGACAACGGCTGCCCCGCGCCTTGCGGCGCGACCAAGAGCGCCGAGCTCCAGCACCTTTCCGACCAGGATCACCCAGGTTACCAGCGAAGCGGCGATGAGGCCGGCCATGACCGCCTTCACCACGAGATCGGCGGCCATGAACATGCCGAAAGGCGTCAGGTCGTGTGGCAGGGCGACGGCGGCGGCACCGGCGGCAAGCGTTTCTGGATTCATCGTGGTCTCACTTGTCGAAAGGAGCGGCGACGCGCGAGCGTGGCTCCACCAGATCGAGGCAGGCATCGGCGGCAATCCCTTCCGCCTCGCAGCCCAATACGTCGTTGATCAGCAGACGACCGACCCCGTCGCAGGCAATGCCCTTGAGATCGAAGGTCTTCACGACCGTCCGACCCGCCTTGAGCGGCCCCGCATCGACGCCGACCCGCTTGGCCACGATACCCTCGGCATCGAACACCACGAGATCGAGCTTCAATGCTGCGAAGGCTGCGCTCGTTCCATTCTTTTCGACCAGCGTCACGCGGCAATCTCCGCCGACCCCGTCAAGCCGGTTGAGCTCCAGCGAGAAGGCGCCGGAAGGTGCGGAGGTCTGCGCAAGGGAGCCAGAGGCCGAAACGGACAGGGCCGCGGCCAGAAGGAAGGCAATCGAGCGCCGGACGGGCACGGGACGGAAACCGATCATTGAACTGACCCCCTGAGCTCTGCAGTACGGACTGGCTGTATCAACTTTATCATGAGTCTTACATACATATTTTTTACCGGAGGATTCCGGTCAGGCCGCCCGCCCCAAACCGTTGGTACTGGCGCCGGTCGAGAGCGGCCTCCGACTGATCTGCCTCAAAGACAGACTGTCGCAGTTATTGCAAACGCGTCGCAGTGTCAGCGCCATTTCGGGGCTATCGGTATTCAAACCTATAAACTTGATTTATGCACTCATCTTTTTTAGCGTCGGTTCCGCGAACTGACAATCCAGCGGGAAGCGAGGCGATGGCGACCGACTTTCGGCCACACATGATCAGCGATACTTACGGAATCACCGTGCGAGACGAGCTCCGCTGGCGTGCCTGGAACGGCTGCATCGCCGACCTATGGGGCGTCAGCTGCGAAGCCGGCGCGAGCGGAAGATACGTGTCGCGTGCGCCGCGGCTGTTCGTACTGCTGGGCGATATCGAGGAGGGCGGCATCGACATCCGGGACGCTGCCGGTCGTCAGCACCGGCTCGACGGAGAAAGGCGGCTTTGTTTCGTGCCAGCCGGTTACCCGATCGAGAGTTTCGTAGACCGGCTCGACGACCTCAGGCACCTCGACCTGCATTTCGACATCGCCGCGCTGGACGCTCAGTCCGGCGGACGCATCCATCCCTGCCAGTTCCTGTCTCCTCGGATCGGCTTCTCTTCTCCCGCCCTGTCCGTTCTCGCCTCGTTGATCGCCGACGACTGCACCGAAGGCAGGCGCGACGATCTCTACGGCGAGAGTCTCGTGCTGGCGCTGCTTACCGAGCTGCTGGATCTACGTCAGGCCACCGGACAACAGTTGGACGCCGGACTGTCGCGCCGGCAGATGAACAGGGTCATCGACTATGTGCGGGCCAACATCGTCCGCAATCTATCTCTGGCCGAGCTCGCCGCGTTGATCGGGTTGTCTCCGGACCATTTCGGCGTGGCTTTTCGCACGGCGGTCGGCAAGACACCGCACCAGTTCCTGCTGCATTGCCGCGTCGAGGCGGCCAAGGAATTGCTGCTGCACGAAGAAAACTGCCTGTCGGCAATCGCCGTCGACACCGGGTTTTCCGATCAGGCCCATTTCACGCGGGTGTTCCGCCGACTTACGGGGCGGACGCCGGCGCTCTGGCGCCGCGAACAGCGCGCGCAGCATGGCCCCGTCCGAACCGTGACCGTGGAAAGCCCCAAACGCCACCCCGCTTTCGTTCCAAACGTCCCGGCTTCGTTCAATCGACAGATCGCGACTTGACCTATCCAGTCGGTTCAGGAACGACCGCGGCGCCCTTGGCCGGGCCGGCTAAGGATGCGCCGTGGTCGACATCACCGGAGAACCGATCGATGCCGTCCGACCGCATTGCCCTAACCAGCGTCTTGGCGCTGACGTTTGCCAGCCTGCCGCTTGTCGGCGCAGCTCATGCCCAGTCGACGAAACCGGCTGTGGAACTCGACGAGATCGTCGTTCAAGGCGAAGGTGGCTCAGGCACGGCGCCGGTGAAGGGTTACGTTGCCAAGACAACGACGGCCGGCGCCAAGACCGATCTGCCGCTAGAGCGGGTTCCCCAGTCTGTGTCGGTCATGGGCCGCGAGGAGATCGACGCGAGGGGCGCCGACCAGGTGGACGAGGCCCTGCGCTACACGCCCGGCGTTTTCACCCAGCCATTCGGGTCCGACCCCGACACCAACTGGCTGTTCATCCGCGGATTCCAGGCGACGCAGAGCGGCATCTATCTCGATGGGCTGCAGAACTACAGCTACGCCTTCGGTGGATTCCTGGTCGACAGCAACGATCTCGAACGGATCGAGACGCTGCGCGGGGCTTCGTCGGTGCTCTACGGCGGCAGCAATCCGGGCGGTCTCGTCAACCTGGTATCCAAGCGGCCTACCGGCGAGCGCATCCGCAAGATTGAAACCAGCATAGACAACAACGGCACCGCCTCGCTCGGCTTCGATATGGGCGACCAACTCTCCGACACGGTCGCGGCGCGCGTCAGCGGCCGCATCGCCGGCGGAAACGGCTACACCGATTTCGAGGAAAACTTCCGCGGCACGGTGTCGCCATCGATGAAGATCGACCTCGGCGACATGACGGAGCTGACGATCCTTGCCAACTACACGCACCTCGACGGCGTCCATAATGGTGGATCTTTCCTGCCTTACGTCGGAACCGTGGTGGCGGCTCCCTATGGCTATATCGACCGCAAGGCCAACTTCACCGAGCCGGATATCGACGATTACGACCGCGAGCAGGGTGCGCTCGGCTACGAGCTTCGACACGACTTCGGCAACGGCTGGAAGGGAACCCAATCGACCCGCATCGCCTATAGCGACGTCGAGGAAGCCTCGCTCTACGCCTATGCCTACAACGGGCCTCAGGATCTCTCCCGCATCAACTTCGCCCACCACAGCAAGACGCTCGCCATCAACAGCGACAACCGGATCGAGGGGACGGCAGACACCGGGCCGCTCAGCCACAAGCTTCTGTTCGGCACCGATTACCGCCTCTTCGACCTCGATCAGGTTCAGGCGTCGTCACTGGGAACCGACATCTCCGCCCCCAACCCGGTCTATGGCGCACCGCAGCCGACACCAGTTCCCTACATCGACCAGAGGCTGCGGCAGCAGCAGCTCGGCTTCTATGCGCAAGACCAGATCGCCTTCGGAGACGGCTGGCTCGCCACGTTGAACGGTCGCTACGACCATGTCTGGACGAGTGCCGTTGGGACGCCGGCCTATTCGGGCGACGATGGCCAGTGGAGTGGTCGCGCCGGCCTCGCCTACGAGTTCGACAACGGCCTGACGCCCTACGCGAGCGTTTCGACCTTCTTTGCTCCGGTGCTCGGCGCCAATGGAAGCGGCGTGTTCGTGCCGGAAAGCGGTCAGCAATACGAGGTCGGACTGAAGTATCGGCCGGACTGGATCGACGGCCTTTTCACCCTCTCCCTGTTCGATCTCACCAAGCAGAACGTGCTGACAGGCCCTTGGAATGCCCAGACACAGATTGGCGAGGTCAACTCCAGAGGCGTCGAGTTCGAAGCCAAGGTCAACCTGACCGAAAACTGGAAGCTCACGGCCTCTGCGGCGGTCATGGACGTGGACATCACCAAGGACGCCGACGCCGCCATCGTCGGCATGACGCCCTATGTGATTCCCGAGACGATGGCCTCCGCCTGGCTCGACTACACCTTCTCGACCGGCGCCTTCGAGGGCTTCACGGTGGGCGGCGGCATGCGTTACGTCGGCTCGTCCTGGGCTGACAACGAGAACACGCTGAAGGTGCCGGACGTGCTGCTGGCCGACGCCAGGATCGGCTACAGCCGCGATAACTGGGGCGTGGATCTCAACGTCAACAATATCTTCGACACCGACTATGTCGCTTCCTGCCAGACCGCCTTCTCCTGCGGTTATGGCGAGGGGCGGGTCATCAAGCTGACCGGTCATTTCAGTTGGTGACCGGACGCCTCGAAAGGCAATGAACCACCTCGCGCGAGCCCCGGAACGGCCGGGATTCGCGGGAGACGAACGGAAGGACGGGCCAAGCGTGGATCAGGACGGATCGGAGTTCGCTCTCGAAGGCGTCGGCTTCTCGGCCGGAGGAAAAACGATCCTTGCCGCCTTGGTCCCTCTCGCGCTTTTCAACACCCGGGCGCTCGCTATCCTGCCGCTCGGAGAAACAGTCCCCCGATCGCTCGATCTTGCCACCGCGCGCAGTCGGGCCGGCCTGGTGCTGATTGTGGGGGCCACCACCGCCGCTTCGACGCTATCCATTGGCCCGCTGTCGTTCATCGGCCTGATCGCACCGCATCTTGCGCGATCTCTCGGCCTTGCACGGCCGATCGCACACCTCTGGGGCGCCATGCTGGCGGGCGCTGCCCTTACGATCCTGGCCGAATGGCTCGCTCGCATGGTCGCCTTTCCCTATCAATTGCCACTTGGCCTGTTCGCGGCGCTGCTTGGCGGCGGCTACCTGGTGGTTTGCCTCTCCGGCGGCATACGTCCGGGTAAATGACCGCCTCACCGTTCCGGATGGATGGGGATGCGCTATAGTGATGCCTGTCGCAGACAGACAGAGGTCGGAATGGCGCGTTCGGGAGGCAAGTGGCTCGTCGAGATCCACGACAACGTCGACCATCTGGAAGCCGAGTGGTCGGCGCTCGTTGGCCAACACAATGCAACGCCGTTTCAGAGCCACGGCTTCACACGCCTTGTCCTTCGGCAGTTCGCCCCAAAAGGGGCGGGCAAGCCAGTGGTGGCGTTGGTGCGGCCGCCGGACGGCCGCCCCGTTGCGCTTTTCGTGATGATGCGTTCGCGCCGTCACGGGCTGCGCTGGCTTCTGACCGAAGCCCGACCGATCGATTACTGCTCGCCCATTTTCGACAGTTCGCTTGCCGAGGATGATCTCTGCGAAATCGTCCACGCCGTGCTCGCGGCGGTTCCCGGGGTCGATCTTCTCTATTGCAACCGAATGCCCGAGCGGTTCGAGGGTGGGCCCAACCCGTTCGTTCGCCTGCCCAATGCGGCTCGCCTGAGGCTTTCTGCCTGGAAGCTGGAGCTGGCGGGTCGCAGCGCGGAGGAGATCGTCACGGCCCGCCCCACCAACTTTCGGGCCAACCTTCGACGACGGACGCAAAAGCTCGCCCAGGCGCACCGGCGTGTGTTCTCACTGGCGATCGGAGACGAAATCGATGAAGCCGACATTGCGGCCTTCAGGGAAATGAGGGCGGAAAGCACCAGGGAAAAAGGGCGAAGCGACATTCTGGCTCAGGACGAGTGGGCCGACGTCTATCTCGACCTTTTGAAAGGCGGCGGCGGGACCTGCCGAGGCTGGTTGTCAAAACTAGAGGCCGACGGCGAACCCATCGCCTATCTTTTTGGAATCTCTCAGGGGCGATGCGTCGTGGCGACGCTGCCCGCCTCGAAGCTTGGGGACTGGAAACCCAATTCGCCGGGGCTTCAGATGTTTTCCGACACGATCGACCATGTTCGTGCCGCCGGCTACGACTGCTTCGACCTTTCCATTGGCGACATGGACTACAAGCGCCGTTTCGGTTGCGAGGAAATCGCGCTGTACGACGCCCTCTTTCCCAAGACCGTCGCCGGTCGCGCTTACTATCTTTTCTGGCGGCTCAAGGTGGCCGTCCGCGCGCGCCTGAAGCCTCTCGCCGAAGCCGGCGCGGGCAAGGACAAAGGCGCCAAGCCTGCCTGACCGGCGCCTCGGATCGGTTGACGCGGCGAGCCCGCCGTCGCACGGTCCGCCACAGCTTCATCGGAGACTGCGTGCGATGCGAAGGATCGTCATTCCGGGACCGGACATCAGGACGTCGCCGATCGGCATGGGGTGCGCGTCGCTCGGCTCGCGCATCTCTCCGGCGAAAGGCCGGCGCATGCTGGAGGCGGCCTTCGAGCAGGGCGTTACCTGGTACGACGTCGCGCCGTCCTATGGTGCCGGTCGCGCCGAAGACATCCTGGCGCCTTTCGTCGCCGCGCATCGCGATGATCTGTTCCTCTGTTCCAAAGCCGGGCTCGTGCCGCCCAAGAACAACGGACTGATACGGCTCGCCTACGATCTCGGCCGCCCCCTGGTCTCGGTGGCGCGCGGCCTGTCGCGCCGTTTCCGTGCGATCAAGGCGACGCGAAATCGGCGCGTGGCACTCGATGGCGATTTCCTCGAAGCGTCGATTGCCTCCTCGCTCAAGCGGCTTCGCACCGACCATCTCGATGTGTTCGCGCTGCACGATCCCGATCCGGCCGACCTCGAACGTGACGATGTCATCCGGGCCCTGGAACGGATCCTGGCGCGCGGCGACGCGCGCCACATATCGATGGCCGGATCTCTGGATGCGGCGCTCTCGGCGGCGGCACTGCCGATCTTCACCTTCTTCCAGATTGCCGATGACCCCGATGGCCGGCAATTGCCGGCCTTGCGTGCGGCTCTGGCCCGGCCGGCCGGTTTCGTCGTCCATTCGGTATTTGGCATCGGCGGCGCCAGGGATCGCATGGTAAGCCGGCTGAGGTCTCATCCGGCGCTGGCCGCTGAGGCGGCGGTCGCCGGCTATCGCGGACGACCGGAGGAGATCGCCACCACCCTGCTCATGCGGAGGGCCTTCGCGGTCAATCCGGAGGGTGTCGTGCTGTCGTCGATGTTCTCGGCTGGGCATCTCGCCGACAACGTGCGGCTCGCCGCCGAGGTCCCCGATCAGGTTGCCGCGCAACTGGCCGAGAGAATTCTGGCAGTCCCTTGACGCCAAGCGCTCCGCCGCCGATAGCTCTGGGCAAAGAGGGGGAACAACCTTTGATCTCAGCCTCCCTGAAAACGCCGCCGATCGCCGATCATGACATCTGCATCATCGGATCAGGCCCGGCAGGCCTCGTGCTGGCGCTCGAAATGGCGCGCCAGGGCAAACCGGTTCTGGTGCTGGAGTCCGGGTCCAGGCATCCCGACCGCCTGCAACAGGCGCTGTCCGACGCCGAAATCGTCGACCCCATGCGTCATGACGACATGTCGATCGCCGTCTCCCGACAGCTGGGCGGCACATCCAACCTGTGGGCGGTCAGGTGCCAGCCGTTCGACCCCATCGATTTCGAGCCCCGCCCCGGGCTCATCGATGCGACATGGCCGATCCAATACAAGGACATCCGACCCTACTACGACCGGGCCGTCGACTATCTCACGGCCGGCGCCAACGTGTTCCGGGCGTCGATTGCCGGCGTCGACATCGACGACGATGCGGTCGACTACACGCGCCTCGAGCGCTTTTCGCGCGTTGCCGCCATTCAGGTGGCTCATGCGGCCGAAATCGAGCGTTCATCGCTGATCGATGTTCGCCTCAACGCCACTGTCGTCGACATGACTTTCGAGGGCGGACACATCGCCAACCTGACGGTGGCCGACCGCGACGGCACACGGCGTACGCTGCCGGTGAAAACGGTCGCGCTGGCCGCCGGCGGGCTCGAAAGCACGCGCCAGCTGCTGGTTCTTCAGCGCAAGCATCCGAACCTTTTCGGGGGCAAGGACGGACCGCTCGGCCGCTATTACATGGGGCACGTGATCGGCGAAGTGGCCGACATCACCTTGGCGTCCGATGCCCTCGACGCGGCCTATGACTTCTATCTGGACGAACACGGCTCTTATGCCCGTCGGCGGTTTATTCCGGCCGACTCCGAACAGAGAAGCCATGGCCTTCCCAATGTTTCCTTCTGGCCGGTGGTGCCACCGGTGGCCGATCCCCGCCACAGGAGCGGGCTCCTGTCGGCGGTCTGCTTTGCCTTCGCGCTGAAACCGATCGGCCGGCTGTTTATCGCCGAAGCCATCCGCAAGAGGCACATTCCCGACGACCTCGCCATCTGGCCGCATGTCGTCAACATCGTCCGGGACCTGCCGCGCGCTGCCCTCAGCCTTTCGGCCTTTCTCTATCGGCGCTATGTCGCCAAACCGCCGATGCCCGGCCTCTTCGTCCGTAACGCGGCGCGGCGCTACGGCCTGTCCTATCATTCGGAACAAAGCCCGCAGCCTGACAGCCGCGTGCTGCTCAGCGAAGACTTCGATCGGCTGGGCGTGCCCAAGCTCAGGATCGACTACCGCTTTGCCCGAGGCGACGCCGAGGCGATCTGGCGTGCCCACGAGCATCTGGCCCAATGGCTGGAACGCACAGGTGTCGGCCACCTGGAATATCGCCAAGCGCCGGACGAGACAGTCGACGCCATCCTGGCGCTTGCCGCACACGGTACGCACCAGATCGGAACCGCGCGCATGGCGGCCCGCCCCGAAGACGGCGTCGTCGACAAGAACCTCCGCTGTTTCGGCGTCGACAATCTCTATGTCGTGAGTTCGGCGGTCTTCCCGACTTCTGGCCAGTGCAATCCGACGCTCAGCATCGCTGCCTTTGCGGCGCGACTTGCCGATCACCTTTGTGACGGGGAACGAAGTTGACCGACGTCCATCCCTTTCTCGGCATTACCTTCAGCTGCGGATCGATCGACGACATCGTCCAACTGATCGTCAATGCGGCCCGCGGAGAGCGGACCACGATGCTGGTGACGCCGAACGTCCACCACGTGGTGGCGCTCGATCGACAACTGCCGCCGGAGACGGTTGCAACCTACCACTCGGCCGACCTGTTCCTGTGCGACAGCAAGGTGCTCGGGCGTCTCGGCCGCTGGAGCGGTCTCGCGCTGACACCGAGAACCGGCACCGACAGGGTGGCCGACGTCCTGGCGGCGCCGGGCAATCGCGATCTCACGATCGCCATGGCCGGGCCGACGCCGGCCCAGGCCGAGGCCATGGCCGCACGCTTTCCCGATTGGCGCTTCCATCTGATCGAAACGCCGGCACGGCTGGTACCGGACACCGCCGAATGGACCGACGCCGTCACGAATGCGGCCCGCGCCGACTGGCAGATCCTGCTTTCCTGCCTGTCGTTTCCCAAGCAGGAGCTGTTCGCCGCCGACGTGAGGGCGGCACGGCAAGACAAGGGCGGCGTCATTCTCTGCGTCGGCGCCGCCATCGATTTTCTGAGCGGCACGCTGCCCCGCGCACCGGACGGCTGGCAACGGCTTGGGCTCGAATGGCTGCACCGGCTCCTCTCCGAACCGCGCCGGCTCTGGCGCCGCTACCTCGTGGATGGACCCAAGGTCTTCCTCATCTACCTGAGGCAGCGGCGCGCGGACTTGTCCTGACCGCGTCGGCCACCGCCGCCCGGTAGCGAGCGATCGTCCGTTCCGGAGCGAGGCGCTCGTAGAGCCCCCCCGAGGCGGCAGCGATCCTGGCGCGATACGCGGCGTTATTCTCGACCAGTTTCATGAGCGCAGCGGCTATGTCCGACGTGTTGCCCGGTCGAACCCCGACACCCACATCGAGGCCGTCGAGATAGCCGTCGATGCCCGAGCCGAGCGTATGAAGAATGGGCGTGCCGGCGAACAGCGCCTCCGGATAAACCATGCCGAAGGTTTCCTGATGCGAGGGCAACGCCATGGCAAGCGCCTCGCGAAGATGCTCAAGCAAAGCTTCATGCGGCATGAAGTCGCGAAGCAACACCCGCCCTTCGAGGCCATGCGAGACAATCAGGGCCCGCACACGAGCCAATGCGTCTTCCGGGCCTTCGCCGATCACTTCAAGGCTTACATCGGGAAGTCGATCGCGAATGCAGGCGAACGCGGCGAGGAGCTCCGGCAGACCCTTCTTGTCGATCGCCCGCAGCGACATCGGCGACACGATGATCGGCCTCGGCATCGCCGGCTCTATGACGGGCCGCGCATTGAAGACAATGTTGGGGAGGAGGTCGGTCTTCCGAGGATCGACGCCGGTATAGCGTTCGAAGCCGTCCCGGTACCAAGCCGACACATGATAGATCCTGGCGGCATCCCGGGCGATGCGACGGAACAACGGGCGATAGGTCGGCTTGGAACGGAACACCTTGCGCTCCACCTCACCGCGCATCGAGCAGAATAGCGCGGCCTCGAAGCGGCGAGCGAGGAGCCAGCCGGCGATGCCCTCGAACGTGAACCGATGGGTGTGCACGACGTCGGGCTGGATCCGCTCCGCCGCCAGAAAGCGGCCGATGCGGCGCGCCACGGCAAACTGACAAGCCGCCATGCCGATGCCGAACGGGGGCGCAAAATAGCGATAGACGATCAGCCGCCGTCCCTGGAAATCACCGAAGTCGCGCCACTCCACACGGCGCGGATCGACGACTCGTTGCAAGGATACGACCACCTGGGGATGATCGGTCATGCGGTCGACCAGCCGGACAACCGCATCGGTGATCGGCGGCGGCCGGATGGGATCGAGATAGTCGGAGGAAATGTGCAGGATCGTTGGCCGACGACCGCCTTCCATTGCCACTCCTTCGGTTGCTTCAGCACTCATCCCCATGCCGCCATCGGTCGCGAGCCGATGACGCCCTTGAGCTTGCCGATATTGGTGGCTGTTCGCTTTGCGTAGCGGAACGCCCGTGGCCTGTCGACCAGCCGGATCGCCCCCCAGAGGCCGCCCCCCACGGCGACTTTGACGAGCGCATCGAGGGTGAAAGCAATCACGGCGCCTCTGCCGCTATCCCTGAGCCGCGTCTCGGCATAGATCTGCCCGCCCCGTACGGCGCGGCGAAGGGCATAGGCCGTCGTTGCCCGCTCGGGAGGGATCTCCTCGTAGGCCCGTGCCCGATTGGTCACCACCATGCGACGGCCCTCAGCGGCAAAGCGCAGAAAGAAATCATGATCCTCGCCGCCAGTTCGGCCGAAGGCCGGATCGAAGCGCAGGTCGCCGAGCGCCGAACGCCGGATCAGCGTATTGCCGGTGCGACCGTTCGGATGCTGACGGCCATCTTCGTTCCACTTCCAGTCCTGGAAGAGCGGATCGGCGGCGACGAACCAGGCCGGCGTTCCCTCGGGATAGCGTGGAAAGACCGGGCCGAACACGGCGTCGGCGGCAAAGTCTCGGGCGGCGGAAAGGTGCCCCTCCAGCCAGTCAGGTTCGACCGTCTCGTCGTCGTCGACGAATACGAGCCAGTCGCCGGCCGCCGCGTCCAGGCAGGCATTTCGGGCATGCGAGACGTTGCCGGCACCGACGGGAAGGATGCAAATCGGCAAACCGGTATTCCAACCGGCAAGAAGCCGGACCACCGCGCCATCGCGCGTGTCGTCGGCGATGATCACTTCGACGGTTTCGCCCTTGGGAACGCGCGCCTTGGCGATGCTTTCGAGCGTGGACAACAGGAAAGGACGCCCCATGCTGGCGATGAGAACGGAGATCAAGTCAGCGCCCTCCCGTTGCGCAACGTCACGGCCGACAGCATCATCAGCAGCAGGAGAACGTTCGAGGTGGTCAGGCCATGCAGCCAATCGGTCTCGAATAGGTTCTGCCACAACGTGTATAGAAGACATGACGTCATCAGGAAGCCTGCGCCGGCATTCCGGTCGACCAGACGATCGATCCACCAAGCGATCATCAGAATGATGACGAGAAACAGGGAGATGGCGATCAGCCCTCCCTCAAGCGCCATGTCGATGTAGCCGTTATGGGAATGGGGGGCGCGGGCGATGAAGGTGTCGGTCATCTTCGTCGCCGGCGAGGCCGACCCAATACCCCAGAACGACTGGAATCCCCAGCCAGCCAATGGCCGTTCGGCGATCTGACCGGCCGAGAACTTCCAGAGATCGGTGCGGCCGGTGAAAGTCGGGTCGCCACTCACCACGCGCGACACGTCGCGATAGTCGAAGCCGGGCGCTCCGCCGCCGACGAGGAAGGCGGCGGGAATGGTCAGCACAACCATGAGGATCGGCAGCGCAATCCGGAGGAGACGGCGCGTCGCGACGGCGAGAATGGCTGCCGGAGGGACCAGCAGCAGCAAGCCGAGCGACGTCTTGGACTGACTGATCAGAAGCAAGCCGAGGATCGCCGGCAGGCAAAGGAATCCTGCCATCCGGATCCGATGATCGGCGCGCGTCATGGCGTAGATTGCAAACAGCCCGGCGATGGTGGCGTTGGCACCAAGCGTGTTCTTGTGGGTGTAGATGCCCGGAAACCCAATCGAGGTCGTGTGGACAACGGCGACCGAGGCGACGTTCACGACAACGGCGGCCACGGTTACCCAGAACATCGGTCTCAGGATGTCGTCCATGCCATCGGCAAGCAAGACGGCCGGTATCATGCTGACAATCAGGAGTATGTAGAGTGAAAGCCGGGTCAGCGTCGTCGCCGGCACCAGCGCCCAGGTGGCCGTGAGCGCCAGATAGCCGAAGAAGGCGATCAGCAGGAACGAGCCGAACAGCCGGAACCGGCCGAGGCGATGACGCTCTGCGATCAGAAGGATCACCGCGAGAGCGGTCAAGCCGGGAAAGAAAAGGCGATTGAGGAGTGCCGGCTGTGCCTCGGCCACCGGGCCGGATGACAGATCCGCCGGCACGTAGCCACGGGCGTAGACCAGCGGCCAGATCAACATGAAGTAGGCGAGATTCATCGCCGGCAGCAGCGCGGCGAGCCGACCACGATATCCTTGTCCGATGCTGCGGGGGATAATGGCGTCGCTCACGAGGCACCGCCTTTTCGTCTCGGATCGGCGGAAGCCGGCCACAGGTCCCGCATGGTCAGGGCACCGAAAATCAGGAACTCGAGAAATGCCACGCCGGCTAAGCCAAGCGCGGCGACGGACGCATCGAGCCCCACGGACAACAGCCCAAACACCAGAAGCGGCGCCACGACCGCACCGACAAAACCGACGATGGCCAGGACACGGAACTTGCGGCGGGCCTCCATCAACGCCGCCATGACCGAGGTCTGGCCAACGACCAGGGCATAAAGCCACCAGCAGACGAGAGTGCCGGCCATATCGCCGTAACGGTCACGAAAGGCGTAGGCGTCGATATACGGCCAGGCCAACCAGAGGAACAGGCCATAGAGGATCGCGGCGGCGGCTATGATCGCCATGCCGGAGCGAAGCAGCCGCAGCACCGCAGAAATCTCACCCCGTGCCAGTTCCTCCACCATGCGTGGCCGGGCGACCCGGCACCAGGCCGTTCCAACCAGCAATAGCGGAGACACACCGACCCGACCGGCGTTGAGCATGCCAAGCGCCGCAGCGTCGCGCATCCGTTCCACCAGGAAGACATGGCTGCGCGCCATGACCTCGTTCTGGAGTGCTCCCTGCAAGGCCCAGCGGGTATCCTTCCAGACGCCTCGATAGGCGGAGATATGGGACGGAAAGCTGCCGAAATCGGTCTTCAGGTCGAAACGGCAGCAGACAAAGGACATGCCGTTCCCGGCGGACAGGGCGGCAAGAGTGGCCGTGGCCGGCGGCAGGACCTGCCAGAAGGCAAGGGCGAACGCTACTGTCGCTGCCAGCGCGATCGCATCGTAGATGAGCGTAAGGTGGACGCTTCCCTTCACGACCATGAGATTGCGAACGTACTCGCGGATCATCAGCGTGCCGAAGTAGGCGATCGCTGCCAGGGACAGCGACAAGTCGGCACCGATCACCGCGGCCAAACCGAAACTGGCCGGTAATACCAGCAACAGAAGCGCCAGATTGGCAGAAGTAAGCATCGACAGGGCCGCATCGGCGTCTTCCCGCTCCCGTCCGGGGAGGAGGTAGTTGAGCGGCATGACGATGAGCGCATTCTGCGCCGAGGCGGCAAAGAAGCTGCCGGCGAGCAGAAAGGCGAAGCGGCCGAACTCATCGGGGGTCGCGAAGGCGATGAAGGCAAGGTTCAGCAGCAGGTTGAAAGCGCTGTTCAGGGCCTGATCGACGAGGGAAAGAAGAACGGCGCGCTTCATGGCAGACCGGCAAGGGTTTTCAGCCGAACCGACAGGGGGCGCAGCCGGCAGCGGGCTGCGTCGGACCAGTTGCCCCGGCGGCCACCGACGGCGCGCAACGCTGCCTCGTTTCCAGCCTTCAGCATGTTGCGCGGCTTGATCGCCACCGACGTCAGGGCGAGGCCCGGCCGGCAGGTATGCACCTCCCGAAAGCCCATGGCGAACAAGTGATGGAGTATGCGGGCGTCGAAGCGGCCGAAAGGCGGCGCCACCACGTCGACCGGCCGCCCAAGGATTCCTTCCAGGATCGCCCGTCCCTCCGTCACGTCGTCGAGGAACTCCCGCTCCGATATCGCCGTCCAGTCGAGATGATCGGCGCCATGAACGCCGATTTCCATGCCGAGGTCGGCGAGACCGCGAACGTCGTTGGCCGTTAAGCGGCCAGGACGACCAAGAAAGCGCGTGAGAACAAAAAACGAGCCGGCAATACCATGCGTCACCAGCCAGGGGGCCAAAAGGTCGACGTCCGAGCGAAAGGCGTCATCGCTGGTGATCCTCAGCCGTGTTCCGGCTTCTCGGCTCGTCTCGACGAGCTCATCGAGCAGTGGCCTCGCGGCCGAGAACGGCACCCACGATTTCAGCTCATCGCCCCGAGCATCAGGTTCCTCCGAGAGATCGTGAACGCCGACGATCAACTCGAACCGAGCCGCGCCGCGCTTACCTGTCACTGCGCACCTCCGGCTTCCTCAGCGACGACCAAGGCAGGACCGTCGCCAGCAGAATGCGTAGATCGAGACCGAAGGTCCAGGCTTCGATGTAGCGGAGATCCTGTGAGACGCGGGCGACCATGGACTCGTGCGTCGGCGTCGGTCCGCGATGGCCGGTCACCTGGGCCAGGCCGCTCATGCCGGGCCGAACCGCGTAGCGGGTCATGTAACCGGGAATGGTCTTGCGATACTGCTCGTCGAGCGCCAGCGGATGCGGACGCGGGCCGATCAACGACATGTCCCCCTTGAGAACGTTGAAGAGCTGCGGCAACTCGTCGATGCTGGTCCGGCGGAGCATGTTGCCCAGGCGAGTGATGCGCGCATCGCCGACAGTCGCCTGACGGAAGGCTTCGCGGCTTGCCGTCGCCGTCATCGTCCGGAACTTGTAGATGCGGAAGATTCTCCCACCAAGGCCATGGCGATCCTGGGGAAACAGGATCGGGCCGCGGCTGTCGAGCCGGATCAGCACAGCGACGAACACCAGCAATGGCGCCAGCAGGATCAGGCCACCGGCGGCACCCAGAATGTCGAAGGCGCGTTTCATCCAGGACTGGACGGCGGCGGGGCGGACAGCCTCGGCAAGATCGGGTTTGTCGTCGATGAGGTCGGTCATGTCGGATGCCGGGTTCGGGTCGAAGCAAAGCGCGAAGCGAGCGCGTCTCGCAGTGGTGTCGGGCGATAGGCGTCGTCGTAAGGCAGCCCCTGATTGTCGGCCATGTCGGCCCCGCGGTTGCGAAGCCAGCTGTCGTCGTCGGATAGCCCCCAGGTCACCACGCCTGCGAGGGCCGGACTGTCGAGAGCCACCGAAAGCACCTTCCCGGCTTCGGCAGCGGCGCGAAGCCGGCGCTGAGCCATCGATCGGTCGCCCGCGTTCGGCGCTTCGGTGACGTCCAGCTCGGTGATGCTGAGTGTCAGGCCAAGGTCTTCGATTTGCCCTAGGAAGCGGCGGAAAATACGCTCGTCGAAACGAAGCCGCGTGTCGAGGTGGCATTGCATGCCGAGGCCGTGGATGGGAACTTTGGCCTTGACCAGCCGGTCGAGCAACCGAAGCATGCCCGTGCGCCGCCGCTCCTGCCAATCCTCGGCGTAGTAAAGATGGTCGTCATTGAGGTAGAGCCGCGCCGACGGCGCCGCCTCGGCGGCAAGACGGAAAGCCTCGGCGACATAGTCCGGACCGAGCATGGCGTAGAATGGCGAACGCCGCATGAGATCGGCGCCGTCGTCATACGGTTCGATCGCCTCGTTGACCACGTCCCATTCGAAGATCGCATCACGATAGCGGCCTGCCACGGCCGTGATGTGCGGCGCCACGAAGCGTCGCCAGTCCGCCGCTGTCGACAAGCGCTCGGCGCCGGCGGGCAAGTGTTCGTGCCAGATCAGCGCATGGCCGCGCAACCGCTTGTCGCGCTTGGCCGCGCTAGCGACGATGGTATCGCAGTTCCGGTAGTCCGGCGTCTCGCCCAGGGTTGGGACCAGCGCGCCCCATTTCATCTGCCAGCTCGGCACCCACACCGAGCATTCCCCGTCGAAGAGGCGAATGTGAGGGCCGGCATCGGAAACATCGTCGCGCGTCACCGCCGAGCCGAAATAGCGACCCGACCGGGCAGCCAGTTCGCCGAGCCCGACCTGTCGCGCCGAAGCGAACGCCGATGTGGCGAACGGCAGTCCTGCGCAAGCGGCCAGCAGCGAGCGACGATTGAACGACATCTCAGGCAACCGGTTGAAGGGAGGGGCGATCCTGGCTCGACACGACGTCGCGGAAATAGGCGATGGTTGGCCCAAGGCCGGCTTCCAGAGAGAAAGCCGGCTTCCAATCGAGCAGAAGCTGGGCCTTGGAGATATCCGGGCGCCGACGACGCGGATCGTCGGATGGCAGCGGCAGATGGCTGATCGACGACTGCGAGCCGGTCATCGCGACGACCATGGCGGCAAGCTCCGACACGCTGAACTCGCCGGGATTGCCGAGATTGACGGGGGTCCGGACATCACTTGCCATCAAGCGCACAAGTCCCTCGACGAGATCGTCGACGTAGCAGAAGGACCGCGTCTGCGATCCGTCGCCATAGATGGTGATCGGCAGGCCTTGCAGCGCCTCGACGACAAAGTTGGACACCACTCTGCCGTCATCGGGCTGCATGCGAGGCCCGTAGGTATTGAAGATGCGGGCGATGCGGATGTCGACGCCCCTTTCTGCCGCATGAGCGTGGAACAGAGCCTCGGCGGCTCGCTTGCCCTCGTCGTAGCAGGCGCGCTCGCCGAAAGAGTTGACGTTGCCCCAATAGTCCTCCCGTTGTGGATGGACCAACGGATCTCCATAGACCTCGCTGGTCGAGGCGAGCAGGATCCTGGCCCCGGTCTGCATGGCGAGGTTCAATGCGTTGAGAGTGCCCAGGAGGCTGGTCCTGAGCGTGGTGACAGGGCTTTCCTGGTAGTGCGGGGGCGATGCGGGGCAGGCGAGGTGATAGATCTCGTCGATGCGCAGGTCGGGCAGTGGATCGGCGACGTCAGCCTCGATCAGTTCGAAGTCCGGATTCGACGCTTGGTGTCGGTGATTCAGACGGCTGCCGGTGTGGAAGTTATCGAGGCTTATGACCTTGTGCCCCTCTCGGAGCAGGCGATCGCAAAGATGGCTACCCAGGAATCCAGCCCCGCCGGTGACGAGAATCGTCTTCTGACAAGATGAGTGCATTTGTCTGCCTTGACCTTGCTGGCGAGCTATTCGGCAGCGGCAAGAGGCCGCTTTCGCAATGGTTGGAGGAAAACCCTGCGCCGTCGTTTCGGAGGGCCGATGAGAAGATAAAGGATCCACGCCGTTCCGAAGCCGACGACGCAGCCGAGAAAAGCGCTGGCCGCGAGTATCAACTTGGCCCTGGGCGCGGTCGGCCTGGTTGCGGGCCGGGCGGGCGATATGACGCGCGCCGTCGTCGCCGGTAGCGATATCTGCTCGCGGGCCTGCTTGGCCTTGGTGGAAAAGCTGTCGAAAAGCTCGCGGTTTTGCTTTGCGGCCTGCTCGAGCTCCCTGAGCTTCACCGACGCCGCGTTGGAATGGGCGAGTTTTTCCTGCGCCCTGGCAAGCATGCCTTCAAGGGCGGCCTGCTGCGCGGCGGCGGCGCGATAGTCGGCCTGCGCCTTGGCAAGGACGCGGGCAAGTTCGGCGTCGAGAGCCTTCTCCAGAGCCCTTCGATGCTCCTGAGCGCGGATCAACCGCGGGTGACGGGGACCATAAGTATCGGTAAGGGTGCTTTCCTCCGCCCGTGCCTGTCCGATCTCCATGCGAAGCTGGCTCGCAAGTTCCGACGCCGACGCGCCTGCGCCGCTTTCTCGCAATGCGTCCAGCGCAGCCTTGGCAGCCTCCGCAGCAACCGAAGCGCCAAGGAGTTGGCTGTTCAGCTCGCCCACCTGGCGCTCGGCCAGCGGAACCCCGGCGGTATCGAGCAGTCCATTCTCCCGCCGATAGATCTCGACAGCCTGTTGGGCTTCTTCGGTGATCCTGCCGAGTTCGACAAGGCGCGCTTCCAGACTGGCGGCGGACTCGCGCGCGCTGTCGTCAACCACGCTTTGGCCGTCGCTGAGATAGATGTCACTGAGCGCGTTCGCCAGCGTCGCCGAACCCGTCGGCGAACCGGTGGTCACCGAGACGTCGAGAACGTAGGTGTTGTCGACGCGCTTGACCTCCACGGCTTTCTGCAAGCCGACAAGCGCCTTGTCGAACGGAGAGACGTCATCGACGCGGCTCCGGTCTCCTGCGTAAAGCAGTGTCGCGACCGCTCTCCTCAACTCGGCGAGCGGCCCCGTCACGTCCGAAACAAAGGTCGGATCGGCGTCGAGCCGCTCTCGCTCGACCAGTTTGCCGAGAACCGAGCGGGACGTGAGAATTGTCATCTGGCTGTCGACCAGCGCCCCATCGGCGCCTTGCGACGAAGATCCCATGCCCGTCGGCGCCACGCCGAGGTCGACGAGGCCGCGTTCCCGGGGGTCGATGAAGATGGAAACGGTGGACGTGTAGGTCTTTGGGGTGAGCCAGACGAAGACGAAACCCGCGAGGATGAACAGGGAAGCTATGCCCGCTATCAGCCGCCAGCGTGACGAGAAGGCCCGCGCGAGAACGCGCAAATCTTCGGCTAGGCTGGCCTCGCTCGCGCGGCCGCCCGGATATCCCGGCTCAACGATTTTCATAGCACCGACCCATAAGTGACGCGTGCGTTTCGAATGGGTCTCGTAGCACGAACCGCCCGACGCCGGGGTATTAGAGTGAAAGTCTGGTTAACAGAAACAGTGTACTTTGAAAATAAAATGATTAAAAAGTGGGCGAGCAACAGCCATGCATCGCATGCATTGCCGCCACCGCCAGAGTTGTGAAGAAAGCCTCGTTTGCGAGGAGAAAAGCGCCGGGGGGGGGGAGCCCCCGGTCTTGTTGCCTTCACTGGCAGACGTCGACCCAACTGGCGCCGACGAGTTCGGCCAATCTCTCGGTGCCGATGCGAACCGCAGCGTTGGTGGCGCCGGCCGCCGGCAGCACTTCGGAGAAGCGGCGGAGTGACTGGTCGCAGTAGATCGGAAGCGGCGACTTGAGGCCGAAGGGGCAAACGCCGCCGATCGGATGACCGGTCAGCTCGACCACCTCATCGAGACCGAGCATCCGCGCCTTGCCGCCAAAGGCATCCCTGGCCTTGCGATTGTCGAGCCGGGCAGTGCCGCCCGCCAGCAGCAACATGGCCCGATCGCCGACCCTGAGGCATATGGTCTTGGCGATCTGGGCCGGGTCGACATTATGGGCGGCAGCCGCCTCGGCGACGGTGGCCGAGGAGGCCTCGGTCTCGATCACGGTGATGTCGGGCGCGTTCTCAGCGAAGAAAGCCCTGACGCTGTCGAGGCTCATCTCACCACTCGCCGAGCTTGATGTCGGGCGTATACTCGACACCGTCGACATCCTTG
>JAUVXG010000237.1 GCA_030603685.1 Pleomorphomonas sp. | reverse complement strand
TCTGGACATTCCTTTCCAGCACGCTTCCCCCAACGTGCTGCGCGCCATGCGGCGCCCGGCTCACCAGGAAAAGACGGCCGAGCGTATCGCCAAGTGGCGCGAGATCTGCCCGGACCTCGCCATCCGCTCCACCTTCATCGTCGGTTTCCCCGGCGAGACGGAAGAGGATTTCGAGATGCTGCTCGATTGGCTCTCCGAGGTGAAGCTGGAGCGCGTCGGCTGTTTCAAGTACGAGCCCGTCAAGGGCGCGGCCGCCAACGACCTCGGCCTGCCGCTGGTGCCGCCGGAAGAGCAGGAGCGCCGCTGGCACCGCTTCATGGCCCATCAGCAGGGCATTTCGGCCAAGCTCCTGCAGCGCCGCGTCGGCAAGCGCATCCCCGTCATCATCGACGAGGCGAACGGCACGGTCGCCAAGGGGCGCTCCAAGTGGGACGCGCCGGAAATCGACGGCGCCGTTCACCTGACGAGCCGCCGCCCGATGCGCGTCGGCGACATCGTCACCGCCAAGATCGAGCGCGCCGACGCCTATGATCTCTGGGGCACGGTGGGCTGAGCACCCTCCTCACGGCGTGAGGAGGTCTTTCAGCGTCAGCGCGATCACTTCGGTCGCCGCCTTGAGATCCGAAAGCTGGACGTGCTCGTCGGCCGCGTGGGCGTTGGCCTCCAGAATGGAGCGCGGACCGGCGCCGTAGAGAACCGTCGGAATGCCGGCCGCCGAGTAGTGGCGGGCATCGGTATAGAGAGGCACGCCGGTCGGCTCGACGGTAACGCCGAGCACTTCCTGGGCATGTGCCGCGATGGAAGCCACGAGCCGATCGGCGCCGGGCAGCTCGCGCAAGGGTTCGGCCAGCATGATCCGCCGGCACTCCACCTCAAGGCCATCGATCTTGGGCGCCGCCGCTTCGATCAGCGCCACCAGATTCTTCTCGACGTCGGTGCCGATTTCCTCCGGAATGAGGCGGCGGTCGAGGCGCAGCGCGACACGATCGGGCACCACGTTGGTGTTGATGCCGCCGGATATCAGGCCAACCGTCAGCTTGGGCGAGCCAATGCCTTTCTGGGCCGAAACGGTGCCACCGAGACGATGCCGCTCCTCGTAAAGCGCCTTCAGGATCGGAACGGCATGTTCCAGCGCGTCAACGCCGGTCTCCGGCATGGCCGCATGGGCCTGCTTGCCACGGATGATGATCTCCATGTGCAGCACGCCGTTGTGGGCGGTGGTGATGGCGTAGGAGAAACCGGCGGAAATGGCGTAATCGGGCTTCGACAGGCCCTGCTCGATCAGGAACGCCGGGCCGACGAAGCCGCCGGCCTCTTCGTCGAAGGTGAGATGCAGCTCCACGGTGCCGTCGAGCGGCAACTCGGAGGCAATCAGTGCCTTCAGCGCGAAGGCGTAGGTGGCGAAATCCGACTTCGAAACGGCGGCCCCGCGACCATAGATCGCGCCGCCCTTCTCTTCCGCCCCATAGGGCTGCATCGTCCAGCCGGAGCCAGGCGGCACCACGTCGCCATGAGCATTGAGCGCGATCACCGGTCCCTTGCCCGTGCCGAAAACATGGCGAACGATCAGGTTGGTCACCGAGCGCATGCCGTTCTGGCGGACGAAAGGTTCGGGCACCGGATGGCGCTCGACCCGGAATCCGAGGGCTTCGAGCCGGTCGGCGGCCGTCTCGGCGATCGGCGCGCAATCGCCGGGCGGATTGTCGCTCGGCACTCTCACCAGCGCTTTCAGGAAGTCGACCTCGGCGGTGAAGGCGGCTTCGATGATGGCTTTCATATCCGATCCCCTGAAGATGCGGCGTCTGTCGCCAGCCGCTCGATGGCCCTGATCAAGGCTTCCACGGCGAGTCCCATGTCGTCAACGGCGGCAAACTCGGCCGGATTATGACTTATACCGCCACGGCAGCGCACGAACAGCATTCCGACATCCGTTAGGTGAATCATGGCGTGGCCGTCATGGCCCGCGCCCGAGGCGAGCCGTCGATCCGGGAGCCCGAGATCGCCAGCGGCGGCGGCGAGAGCTTCCTGGAGACGCGGAGCACAGGGCGTCGTCGGGCTTTCGTAGAACTTATCCATGGCGACCGAAACGCCACGGCGAGCGGCGATCGCCTGGAAACGCGCGTCCAAATCGGCAATGGCGGTGAGGCGCGGCGCATCGGCATCGGCACGAATGTCGAGCGTGAAGATCGCCTCGGCCGGAATGACATTGACCGCTCCGGGCCTTGCGGTGAGGCGTCCGACGGTTGCGACCATCTGATGGGCTTGACCGGCGCGGGCCATATCCTCGATCGCCAGCATCATCTCCGCACTGGCGGCGAGGGCATCGCGGCGCAGGAGCATCGGCACGGTACCGGCGTGGCCTGCCTCGCCGGTGACGGTCACCGAAAAGCGCGACTGGCCGGCGATGGAGGTCACGATGCCGATCGGCAGCCCCTCGGCTTCCAGTACCGGCCCCTGTTCGATGTGCACCTCAAGATAGGCGAGCGCTTCCTCGCGGGCATAGGCGGCGGAGGCCGTCGCGTTCGGGTCGCCGCCAAAGGCCAGGAGAGCGTCGCGCAGGACCACGCCATCGGCGTCCCGCGCCTCGAGATCGGTCGGCACGAGACAGCCGGCCACCGCCGAGCTCGAAACAAGCGTTGTCGGGAACCGTACGCCCTCCTCGTCGCCGAAGGCCAGCACGTCGATGCCGAACGGCAGTTCGATGCCGCGCGCCCGGATCTCCTCGGCCGCGAGGATGCCGGCGACCACGCCCAGCATACCGTCGTATCGGCCAGCATTCACCACCGTATCGATATGCGAGCCGATAAGCAGGCGCCGGTTGCCCGCCCTTCCCGGCGCGGTCGGCTTGAGACGGCCGCGCACCGTGCCAAGCGCGTCGAAGCCGACGTCGAGACCGGCGGCACGCATCCATCCGACGACCTGATCGGCCGCCGCACGATGCGCTGGCGAGAGATAGAGGCGGGTAAGATTGGCTTCGTCGTCGCTGAAGGCGGCGAGTTCGGCGAGCATCGCCTCGGCGCGGGCGCCGAGTTCTATCGGTGTCCTCACGATGCGACCCGGTCTTCGATCCGGAAGCGGAAGATGCGAACGATCTCGTCGAGCGCACGTTCGAACTCCGTATCCGGGCTGTTGCCGAGGCGCTCCTCGAACGAGGCGAGAATGTCCGCCTTGGTCGCTCCGCGCACCGCCAGAATGAAGGGGAAGCCGAAACGCTCCCGGTAGGTCTTGTTGAGCGCCTCGAAGCGCGCGAACTCCTGTGGCGACAGAGCATCGAGCCCGGCGCCGGCCTGTTCGCGGCGGGAATCGTCGGCGATGGACTTGGCCTTGGTGGCGAGATCGGGATGGGCGTTGATCAGTGCGAGCTTGGCGGCGCGGCCAGCGGCGCGCAACACCTGTTCGAAGGCGGCAACGATGGCGTCGCGATCCTGGAAGGGGCGCATTTCCTCGGCGGCCTCGGCCACCCAGGGCGAATGCTCGGCCACGTCGCCGAAGGTGGCCATGAAGGCCTTTGCACCCAGGCCGTTCACGTCCTGGACAGTTGTCTGAAGGGTCATCGCGGTCCCCATTCGCGCTTACAAATCATTAACTGCAAGAGGTTGGCAAAATCACAGAGGTTCCGCAATAGGCCTCCGGATAGGCCTTACGGGTAGACGAATGTCATGAATCGACGTCCGGCCGTCGATGCGGGCAAGATGCAACAGCCGGTCCTCGCCGAACGATCGGCCGGAAACGATGCGGAAGGCACTGGGATCGGACAGCTCGGTCAGCGGCAGTTCGGCAACTTCGCCGCCGATGGTATCGCCGGAGACGACCACGGTCGCCTCATCGACCATTCCCGCTTCGATCAGTGACCGCGACAGACGAGCCCCGCCCTCGGCCAGTACCGAACCTATGCCGAGGCGGCCCATCTGAAAAAGGACATCGGCCAGGTCGAGGCGACCGGAGGCCTCGCGCTCGGCGGTCAGCACCAGAACGCCTCGCTGGAACAAGGCCTTCACCCGTTCCTCGGGCGCATCGGGCGCCACGAAGATCCAGGTCGGCGAGGTTCGGGCCAGCGCAACGACGTTGGAACTCACCGGTGTACGAGCCTCGGCATCGACGATTACGCGCACAGGCGAGCGAGTTTCGCAGCCAGGTAAGCGAGCCGTAAGACGTGGATCGTCGGCCACGACGGTGCCATAGCCGACCATGACGGCGTCGTGCAGAAGACGGAGGCCGAAGCCATGGGCGCGAGCGGCGGCGGAAGCGATCGGCCGCGTGCCCTCGCCGGTGCATTCGACACAACCTTCGGCGCTGAGCATGAGCCGAAGGTGAACATGAGGTCGGTCGAGACGCGAACGGGCGATATGGCCGGCATGCAGCAGCGCCGCCTCGCCGGCATGCACGCCGCTCGTCACCCTGATTCCGTTCCGCTCGAGAACGGCCAGACTGCGGCCAGAGTAGCGTGGATCGGGGTCTTCGATGCCCACGACAACATGGGCCACGCCGGCATTGACCAACGCTGTGACGCAGGACGGCGCGGGACCGCCGTTGAGACAGGGCTCCAGCGTCACGTAAAGCGTGGCGCCTCGCGCTCGAGCACCGGCGGCGGCCAACACCAATGCCTCGGCGTGCGGCCGGCCACCGGGAGCCGACACGGCCCGGGCGATGACGTCGAAACCGTCGGGCGCCTTTCGCACCAGAATGGCGCCGACGGAAGGATGAGGCCTGGCGACGCCGGCATTCCGCCAGCCAAGGGCGATGGCGGCGGCCATGAAGCGACGGTCAAGTTCGGTCGGCTGCCCTCGGGCCACCGTCATTGCCGCCCTCACTCGCTGTCGGCGTTGAGCTCGCCGAGCACGCTCTCGAAATCCTTGGCCTCGCGGAAGTCGCGATAAACGGAGGCGAAGCGCACGTAGGCGACGTCATCCAGCGTCTTCAGGCCTTCCATGACCAGTCGGCCGATCAAGCCGGCATCGATCTCGCTCTCGCCCATGCTTTCGAGCTGGCGAACGATGCCATTGACCATCCGCTCGACCCGCTCGCCCTCCACCGGACGCTTGCGAAGCGCGATCTGGACCGACCGCATCAGTTTGTCCCGATCGAAGGGCACGCGCCGGCCCGACCGCTTGATGACGGTCAGCTCGCGAAGCTGAACACGCTCGAAGGTGGTGAAGCGCCCGCCGCAGGCGATGCAGACGCGACGGCGACGGATGGCGGTGCCATCCTCGGTGGGGCGGCTGTCCTTCACCTGGCTGTCTTCGTTGCCGCAATAAGGACACCGCATGGGGCTCACTCTCCGTCGAATCTGATAAAGCGGCACTATATCGATGCGGGGTGGACGATGCCACAGAGCCGAAGGACACGGGCGCCGGAGATCGAGACCGACCGGCTGATTCTACGAAGTCACCGCCGCGACGACTTCCCTGCCCTTTCCGCCATGTGGGCCGACCCCGAGGTGACCCGCTTCATCTCGGGGCGGCCAGCGACGGAACACGAAAGCTGGATGCGTTACCTGCGCTACGCAGGCCACTGGATCGTCATGGGTTACGGCTTCTGGGCAGCCACACTGAAGGACACCGGCGCCTTCATCGGCGAAATCGGGTTCTCCGACTTCAAGCGCCCCATCGACCTGCCGGTGCGAGGCCTGCCGGAAGCAGGCTGGGCCTTCGTGCGGTCGGCCCATGGTCAGGGATTTGCCGGCGAAGCCCTCTCGGCCTGCCTTGCCTGGGCCGACAAGGTGGCGCGCTTCCCGCTCACCACCTGCATCATCGAGCCGCAGAACGCGCCGTCGATCCGGCTGGCCGAACGAGCCGGCTACACGCGGGCCGCCGTCATTGCCGGAACGGACGGCACCCCGGTCGGACTTTACGAACGCGCACGCCCCAAGAACAGACAAGCCCCGGAATCCTGAGATCCCGGGGCGCATATCCGTTAGCGGGCGGATACGATC
>JAUVXG010000103.1 GCA_030603685.1 Pleomorphomonas sp. | reverse complement strand
AGAAAGCCGATAAGGCATCAGATCACAACGATCTATTCAAGCTGAACCCCTGATGTAACAAAGCCACTTCTAGTGGCCCAAGCGCAGCGTCCCAAACCTCCGCCTCTGGCGGAGGTTCGTGATTTCAGAGGGTCGTCCCGTGCAATGCCGGGGCCGGTCGCTCCCATCCATGCCCTCCAAGGCAAACAAGATGTGAATCGGATTGAAGAAACGTCTCTTCGCCTTCGCAAGATCCGCGCATGTCTAGCTATCGTATCCTCTATTATTTGAGCGTCCATTAATGGTTCTGGAGTGATTTACTCCGAGCTTGTGCGTGATTTTGAACGAATGGCGCGCGCCATTTGAACTGTTCGTTCACGACCATCCGTATTACTTACAGTGCATGCCGCTATTGCACCTTTGGGCCACGCCGAGGCGGTGCCTTGTCGGCGCTCTACATGTCGGAAGCAACGTGATGGAGCTGAAGGGCTTCGCCACCGACCGGTGCGCATCTGCTTGTCCGAAAAGTCTGCAACTTTTCGGGCGGATGCTAGATCCCGCCGAACGGATACTCGCCCGCCATCATGACGGCGGTGAAGATCAGGACGGCCGCGACGGTGGCGAGAATGGCGAAGACGGGCCAGGAGATACCGTCTCGGCGGTCGCGCCGGATATCTTCCGCCAGGACCTTGAACTTTTCGGGATCGCCGTGCTTGAGCCGGCGAAACTGGAAGAGCTTGCCCATGCCGCTGAAGAGGTTCCGGCAAAGTCGGCTTTCCGGAGCCCCTGCCTCCCTGTTTTCCGCAGCTCCCGGCCGCTCCGCTGGCGCGGGCGCACGGGATGGCGCGTCACGTTTGCCAGCGAGGATAGCCGGCAAATCCTAATCAGGGATTGATGGAACTTGCTGCGCTCGCTCAGATGGTGATGGCCGCGACGGCTGATTTCGGGAAGGGGCGGCCACTCGCACGGTCCGCCTTGCCCGTTGCGATCCGGTGTAATACATTTTGGTACACAGAGCTGTGTTTCAGATTGGAGGGAGCGCGATGGCCCGCAATACGTCCGTGACGCTCGGGGAGCACTTTGCCGGCTTCATCGGCGACCAGGTGAAGTCCGGTCGCTATGGATCGGCCAGCGACGTCGTGCGGGCCGGGCTGCGGCTTCTGGAAGAGCACGAAGCCAAGGTCAAGGCCCTTCAGGACGCGCTGATTGCCGGGGAAGACTCCGGCGAGCCGCAGCCGTTCGATTTCGAGGCGTTCAAGGCTCGAAAGCGGGTGGAGCATGAAGGGCGGTGAAGACCCTCGCGTTCTCCCCCGCCGCAGCGGCCGGGCTCTACGCTGTGCACATCTGCGGCGAGGGGATCTATAGGCAGTGGAGCGCGGATGATCGTGCTGGCTCGGCTTTTGGAGCGCGATATGGATGGCTCGCTCCATCCTGCCTGAGGTCCTGGCCTTCGCCAGGATGACGGTAGAGTGATAGGGGCGGGAGCGTCTTTCGGTCGCCGGAAGCGCCGCGGAAACACGACGCATCCCCTTGTTTTATATCAATTAACTGTCATCCTGCGCTTTATGCGCAGGACCTCAGGACGAGAAATCTCCCCGGCCCCTATCAAGCTCCTTGAACCAAGGGAGCTCGATATCAACCCCTTGCCCCCTCACGCCGCGCCCAACTCCCTCACGAAGGCCTGGACGCGGTCGCTGAGGTCGCGCGACTGGGCGTCGAGGTGGCTGGAGAGGGTCATCAGCTGGGTGGCGGCGGTGCCGGTCATCTCGGCGGCGGCGCCGACGCCGGTGATGGTCTGGGTCACGTCGGCGGTGCCGGCGGCGGCGCGCTGGGTGTTCTGGGCGATCTCGCCGGTGGCCGCGCCCTGTTCCTCGACGGCGCCGGCGATCGCCTCGGAGGTGCGCTGGATGCGGTCGATGGTCTCGACGATGTGCGAGATGGATTCGACCGCCAGCGTGGTGGCCGACTGCACCTCGGCGATCTTGCGGCCGATCTCGTCGGTGGCCTTGGCGGTCTGCTCGGCCAGTTGCTTCACTTCCGAGGCGACGACCGCGAAGCCCTTGCCGGCATCGCCCGCTCGCGCCGCCTCGATGGTGGCGTTGAGGGCCAGGAGGTTGGTCTGGGCGGCGATGGAGTTGATCAGCGTCACCACCTCGCCGATCTCCTGGGCCGAGACCGAGAGCACCTCGACGTTCCGGGCCGAGGTTTCGGCCTCGGTGGCGGCGGCGCGGGCGATCTCGGAGGAGTTGGACACCTGCTGGGCGATCTCGTCGATGGAGGCCGACAGTTCCTCGGCACCGGCCGCCACGGTCTGCACGTTGGTTGAGGCCTCCTCGGCGGCGCCGGCCACCTGCTGGGCCTGCCGGGCGGTCTCCTCGGCCGTGGCCGAGAGGTTGCGGGCGCTGTCGGCCACTTCGCCCGACGACTTGCCGAAATCTTCCGACAACACCCGCATGCGCTCGGCGAAGTCGCGGGTCAGCGCGGCGGTCCGCTCCAGCTGCTCGCGTTCCACCGCCTGCCGGCCGGACATGTCGTTGCGCAGCGCCTCGGCCTCCAGGAGGTTGCGGCGCACCTGATCGAGTTCCTCGGCCATCTGGCCGAACTCGTCGCGCCGGGCGGCGCCGGTCGCGGCGGAGAGGTCGCCGCGCGCGATGGCCTGAAGCGCGCGGGAAATGCCGACGACGCCAGTCGACACGCTGCGGTCGATCTTCAGGCTGAGGACGGCGACGACGATCAGTGCCGCGAGCAGGATGGCGATCGCCGTCGTCTGGAAGCTGGCGACCAGGCCGTCGAAGCTGGCGTCCACCGTACTGGCTTCGGCTTCGGCCAGCGTGCGGACGGTGCCGAAGGCGGTGGCGATCTCGGTGACGATGTCGTCGATGCGGCCGTCGAGGTCGCGGATGTCCTGCGTGACTTCCGTCGACTTCTCGATCGCCGGCAGCATCTCGGTCTCGTAGAGGGTGGCGAGGCGCTCGAGCGCCGCTTCGCCCGCCTTCAGCGCCGCCGCCTGATCGGGCTCGACGATCCAGGTCTTCAGGCTGTCGATGGCGGCGCGTTCGTCGGCGAGGGCCGCCGCCCAGTCGCGCCGGCTGACGTCGAGGTCGCGGTTGATCACGCTGTCGGCGATGATGCGGTAGAGGCGGGCGCCCAGCGCGCTGGCGTTGGCGGCCTCGTTGGCCTCGGCGGCGATGGTGGCGCCGCTGTCCTGGGTGGTCCGGATCCAGTTGAGGCTGTACCACGTGGCGGCCGAGAGAAACACGAGCAGCGCCGTGAAGATCACGAGCAAGGACCTCAGCTGAAACCTGATCGACAGCATGTTCCACCCCGTCTGCGCCAAGAGCCGTCCGCCTCGGCACGCAGCTCTGCGGCGAAGCGGTTCATTCGGACATACTGTGGCCGAAGCAGGGATAATTTTCGGTTACGCCGGGCCGATGCGGCGAAGAATCCGTCCGAGATGGCGCTCCAGCCATCGCTCGCATCTGGTCGTGGGTGTGAGCTGCCTTTCCCTGCCGCGTGCATATTGAAAAAGTTGCGGTACGGTCGGCGATACTACCAAAAACACCCAATGATAGAAATAACTATCGTTAAGATGTCATAAATCATTCGCTGTTAACCATAAGGCGCCGGCAGAAGCGAGTGGGCGAGAATTGTCCACCTCGGCTGACAAATCGCTCTGGTGGCGGGGCTTCGTCTCCATTTCAGGAAACGCAATGCAACAACGGGCCTGCGCAGCGCAGGTCACGGAGGGATTTTCATGGCATTTCGGCTTCAGCTTCGTGGCCAGTTGCTGCTCGCCTTCGGCGTCGTCATCGCCGGAGGGTTGGGGAGCGGCCTGTTCGTGCAGATGGCCAACCAGTCGGTCGCGCAGAACGTCGGCTGGACGATCCACACCTACGAGGTTCTTCAGACGGCCGACCAGACGCTGGCCGCCATGATCAACCAGGAGACCGGCCTGCGCGGCTATCTGGTGACGGGCAACACGGCCAACCTCGAGCCGCTGAAGGCCGGAGAGGCCGATCTCAAGGCGGCGTTCGACAAGGCGCGCAGCCTGACCAGCGATAACCCGACCCAGCAGGCGCGCCTCGCCGATCTCGCCAAGGAGGTCCAGGCCTGGCAGGACAACGTGTCGCACAAGGCCATCGACCTGATGGCCAAGCCCGAGACGCAGGAGGCGGCGCGCGACATCGAGCGCCAGGGCGTCGGCAAGGCGTATTTCGGCAAGCTCCGCGCCATCCTCGCCGCGTTCAAGGACGCCGAGGCCTCGCTGCTGGCCTCCCGCGCCGCCGCCATGGAGGCCGCGCAGGGCACCATCACCTTCGCCACCTTCACCTCGATCGCCCTCAGCATCCTGATCGGCCTCGGGTCCGCCTTCCTGATCAACCGCCGGGTCGCCGTGCCGATCCGCGAAAGCATCGGCGTCATGGCCGACATGCAGGCGGGCAACTACGACGTGAGGATCGGCCACGCCGAGCGCACCGACGAGATCGGCGCCATGAGCGCGGCGCTCTCCGCCTTCCGTGACGAACTCGCCCGCGCCACCGAGATGCGCCGCGAGCAGGAAGCGGCGCGCGAGGCCAGCGAGGCCTCGACCCGCGCCAGGGCCAGTCTCGCCGAACGGTTCGTCGGCCGCATGGAAGCGCTGGCCGACACCTTCGGCCGCTCGTCGAACACCATCGCCGACGCGGCGCGCAACCTGTCGGCCACCGCCGAGGAAACCTCGCGTCAGGCGCAGGCCGTGGCCGGCGCCGCCGAGGAGGCCGCCTCCAACGTGCAGACGGTGGCCGCGGGCACCGAGGAGCTGTCGGCGTCGATCCGGGAGATTTCCGGGCAGGTCGGCAACTCCAACCGCATCGCCCAGGAAGCCGCCCAGGCGGCCGACCAGAGCGCTCACAACATCCAGAGCCTTGCCACCGCCGCCAACCAGATCGGCGAGGTGGTGGACCTGATCTCCAACATCGCCGCCCAGACCAACCTTCTGGCGCTCAACGCGACGATCGAGGCGGCGCGGGCCGGCGAGGCGGGCAAGGGCTTCGCGGTGGTGGCCGCCGAGGTGAAGCAGCTGGCCGACCAGACGGCCAAGGCCACCGAGGAGATCAGCCGCAAGGTCGGCGAAATCCAGGTGGCGACCGACACCACCGTCGGTTCGATGTCGCAGATCACCAAGACCATCGTGCAGATCCAGCAGGCCTCGCAGGCCATCGCCTCGGCGGTGGACCAGCAGGGCGTCGCCACCTCGGAGATCGCCCAGAACACCCATCGCGCCGCCGCCGGCACGACCGACGTCACCGCCAACATCTCGGGCGTCAGCGGCGCCGCCGAGGTGACCGGCGCCTCGTCGGTGGACCTGATGCGCCTGTCCGACGACCTGTCGACGCAGGTGACCAGCCTGCAGGAAGAGGTTCGGCAGTTCGTGACGTCGCTGCGCGCCGCCTGACGGCTCCGCAACGACAAGGAAGGATCAGGCCCGGCCCCGCGCCGGGCCTTTTCGCTTGGGGGGCGTGGTCTGTCGCGCTGGCGTTCGACTTGTGGGCCTGCCAAAGGGACGTCGTGCTCGACTTTGCTCGGCCCGACAAATCCACCGACAACGGTTTCATCGAAAGCATCGGTGGCAAGCTCCGCGCCGAATGCGTGAACACCCGTCGGTTCATGCGCCTTGACGACACATGGTGAAAGTGGAGGGATGGCATAAGGACCACAACGAGGCCGGGCAGCACTGTGCGATGGGCATTTTCCATCTCCGCCCGTCATGGAAATGGCTAACGCTTCATCTGGATGCCGATATGGTCATGCGAAAGCGCGGAGTTCAGGTATTCATTTTCATTTGCGCGATGGCAGTCCTCGTGTGCCTCTTCTGGCTTCCAACCGCTGAGATTCACTACAGACTTACTGCTTACTTTGAGGCGCCTGACGGAAAAACGATAACCGCGAGTGGGATATGGGCGGTTTACTATTCGGCAAAATTGGCTTTTTTGCCGGATGTTCGCGATATAGAGACGAAAATTTCCGGAGATGCGATCCGGGTGGATACCGGGGAAGGCTCGCCGCTTTGGATCGTCTTGTCCAGCGGCGTAAACTGTTCTTGGAGAAAAAGGGGCGGGGGCACCTACACCAATGGCCCGGCCGGATTGATCAACAGATCGTTCGGCATCAAGCCGACGTGGTCTCGCCAGAGGGCAATCTTCAGCCTACCTGTTCCAGGCGCGGTATCCGAAGTTGATGTCTGCGATCTACCTCAAATCGTTACCTTTGAAACCAACAATAATCCATCGAGCGTTCGGCCTGTGCTGTTTGATGCGAGCGGAGTAGCGACGTGTTGCAACGTTGTTTTCAAGGGGGCGAGGATAGAAATACTTGGAAAGGACGCGGGAATTACGCAAGGCAACATAAGGGATGTGTTTGCATGGGTTCCCGAAACGAGGCCCGGGTACATAACGTCGACGGTATACGTTCCTGACACTCGACAGGACGAGTATCCGGAGTTCAGCCTTACTGATACGTCGCTTTCCATAAGGGGGTTCTAGACGTCAACTGCGCAATTGGCTGCGGTAGGCGGGCTCGTTTCACTCTTGAGCCGGTCACATCAGGCCAATGTTGGCGATCGTAACGTATTTGACGTGCCGCCTGACGGCGCTGGACCAACAAGGAGGGGTCAGGCCCACGTTGTTGGCGGGCCTTTTCGCATGGGGGTGCTACAACGATGCTGCGAACGGCCGCAGGCTGGTTGCGGTTTCGAGAAGTCCGACGGCCTCCATGCGGATCAGCAACCGTTCGGCATCCAGTTCAGGGTTGCGGAAGCGTTCACGCATCTTGCGCAGCGCCGGGATGGCGGACGCGCTGGCGAGGGCGATGTTGTTGGCGATGAACACGTCCGCTGATAGGGCATCGAGGCCGAGGGGCGAAAGAATGTCCGACGGAAAGTGCTTCAGGTTGTCAGTGACCAGCACGTCGGCCTTGGCCTTGAGGGGCGCGGCCAGGACATGACCGTCCTTTGGGTCCGGAAGCCGGGCGCCGATGTTCAGGAACCCGCCATAGTCGGTGACGGTCGCTTCCTCGAAGGCGCGCTCCATTGCTGAACGATGCTTGGCAGCGCGCGCTCTTGCGTCGCCTTCGCCTCTTTCCCCAAGGATGGTTTCTATGGCGCGTTCGGTCTCGTCCAGCACCGCCGCCGACCAGCGTACCCGGAAGTGACCGGCCTCCGACAGAGTGAACAGAAGGTTGCGCTTCAACGCTCCGACGAGAACGTTCGCATCGACGAAAGCGGTGAAGCGATTGGCGAACATTCTTCAGATCAGGTCCCGGTCCAGTTCGGCGAGGTCGGACAGGGCCTGGCTGCGTCGTTCGTCCCGGCTGCGCTGATAGGCAAAGAGATCCTCAACCTTTACCCGGCGATGCCGCCCGACCATCGAATAGGGAAGCTCGCCCTTCTCCAGCAGCGACACCAGGAAGGGGCGGGACACGTTGAGGATGTCGGCCGCCTGTTGAGTCGTCATCATTCGATGGAGCGGAACGAGCGTCACCGCATCGCCGCTTCCGATATGGCGAAGCAGGCCGATGAGCAGCCGCGACAGCGCCGGTGTCAGCACGATTTCGGACGGCTGCTTCTTGCCGTCCTCCACCACGCGCAGCTTGGCATCGCCGTCCATTCCGGCGGCGATGATCTGGCGAAGCTGGTTCGCGGCGGCCATCTCCTGCTCGGACGGCAGGCGGCTGCCGATCTCGGAAACACTCGCTGATATGGCCATGGCATCCTCCGGGACTGGAAACCCATTATAGGCCAGAACTCGAGTCTGCCAATAATCGAAATAAACGAAACATACGAAATAAACGAAAGTTGATCTTCTTTCTGCCCCGCCGCAGGGGCCGACGTCTGTATCGGGCGTCATCGCGCCGGAGTTTTGCACAACCAACCGGACCGACGCATCGCCTTCAAAATCGCTTGCTATCGTCGCTCTCTCCCTGGGCTCCGGCGTTGCGCTTCGTCGTCCCGGCCGCGCGCCATCGGTCGGCCGTGTGAAGGAAAATTCTCCTAACCGTCATTTGAGTGAAGCAAAGCTCCATTACGAGGCATCCATTGCGAAAACAGCGAGGGGTGCCATGTCGGCCGCAGTCGAGATCACGGCGATCGAAAAGCGCTATGGGGACACCGTCTCCCTCCGTTCGGCCTCCTTGTCGGTGCGGCCGGGCGAGTTCATGACGCTGGTGGGGCCGTCGGGCTGCGGCAAGTCGACGCTGCTCCGGATCATCGCCGGTCTGGCGCCGCAGACCTCGGGCGAGATCGCCATCGGCGGCGAGCCGGTCGATCATCTGCCGCCCAAGGCGCGCGACGTCGCCATGGTGTTCCAGTCCTACGCCCTCTATCCGCACATGACGGTGGCCGAGAACATCGCGACGCCGCTCAGGATGCGCGAGCTGCCGCGCGGCGCCCGCCTGCCGCTGATCGGTCGTCTCTGGCCCGGCGTCGGCGAACGGCGCGCCCGCATCCGCGAGGCTGTCGGCCGGGCCGCCGCGATGGTGGAGATAGACGGCCTCCTGGCCCGCCGGCCGGCGACGCTGTCCGGCGGCCAGCGCCAGCGCGTGGCGCTCGCCCGCGCCATCGTCCGCCATCCGCGCGTCTTCCTGATGGACGAGCCGCTCAGCAACCTCGACGCCCGCCTGCGCGTCGCCATGCGCGGCGAGATCACGGCGCTGCACAGGAAGCTCGGCGCCACCTTCATCTACGTCACCCACGATCAGGTCGAGGCGATGACCATGTCGAGCCGGGTGGCGGTGATGATGGACGGCGGCATCGTCCAGTGCGCCAGCCCGGCCGAACTCTACGCCGACCCGCGCGACCTGCGCGTCGCCCGCTTCATCGGCTCGCCCGAGATCAACGTGCTGCCCATCGACGCCCTCGTCGCCGCCAACGTCGGCTTCGCGCCGCTGGCCGCCGAGTGGAAGGGCGCCGCGCACGCCGCCTTCCGGCCGGAGGCGCTAAGCCTTGTCGCCGACGCCCCCGGCCTTGCCGTCGCCTGCCGCGTCGAGCGCGTCGAGGGCCTCGGCCACGAGACGCTGGTGTTCCTCCGGACGGAGGCGGGCGGTCATCCGCTGACGGCGCGCCTGCCGGTCGGCGCCTTCGCCCTGTTCTCCGGCGACAGCGCTCTGGCGCATCTCACGCCCGACGACGTGCTGCTGTTCGACGGCGCCGGCCAGCGGCTCGACCGTCGTCATGTCACCCCGACGGGAGGCTACGCCCATGGCTGACATCGTGCTCACCGAAGCGCCGGCCGCCGCCCGGCCGCGCCGCCTCGGCGCCGTGCTGCCGGTCCGGGTGGCCTATGCCATGGCGGCGCCGGCGGTGGCGCTGATGGTGCTCACCGTGCTCGCCCCGCTGGCCGTCATGCTGGCAATGAGCTTCACCGGCTATCGCTTCGGCGAGGATGCCGTTCCCTTCGTCGGGCTCGACAACTACCTGCAGCTTCTGAACGACCGCACCTTCCGGCGGGCGCTGTTCAACACCTTCGCCTATGTCGCCATGGTGGTGCCGGGCTCGGTGATTCTGGGCCTGCTGCTCGCCGTGCTGATCGACGGGCTCAACCATGGCAGCCGCGTCTACCGCCTGGTGTTCTTCCTGCCGGTGACGGCCACCGTCGTCGCCATGGCCATGGTGTGGAAGTATCTGCTGCACGGCACCATCGGCCCGTTCAACCTGCTGCTCGTCGCGCTGGGGCTGCCGGCCATCGACGTGTTCGGCGACCGCAGCCTCGCGCTGGCCGGGCTTGCCGTCATCAACATCTGGAGCCTTGCCGGCTTCAACATGGTGCTGTTTTCGGCCGGGCTGACAGCCGTGCCGCAGGACCTCTACGACGCCGCCGCCATCGACGGCATGGACGACAAGCTCGACCGCTTCTTCTCGGTGACGCTGCCGCTTCTCGGGCCGACCATGATGTTCGTGCTGGTCACCTCCACCATCACCGCCTTCAAGGTGTTCGACACGGTGGCCGTCATCACGCGCGGCGGGCCGCGCGGCGCCTCCGACGTGCTGCTCTACACCACCTATCTCGAGGGCTTCAGCTACTTCCGCATGGGGTCGGCGGCGGCGATGACCACGGTGTTCCTGGCGATCATGCTGGTGTTCGCCTGGGTGCAGGCCCGCGTTCTCGATCGCAGGGTGCACTACTGATGTCCGCGCTCCGTTCGCCCTACCGCTTCCGCCCCGGCCAGCTCCTCGCCCATCTGGTGCTCTTGTTCCTGGCCTTCCTGTTCCTCTTCCCCTTCTACGTGCTCCTGGTCACCTCGGTGCGCACGCCGCAGGAGCTGTTCACGCCGGACTTCCACTGGCTGCCGGTCGAGTTCACCGGCCTCCGCTACTACATCCAGTCGGTCACCCACTCGCCGGTGCTGACCTTCATGAAGAACGGCGTCGTGGTCTGCGCCGGCATCCTGATCGTGCAGTTGCTCACCGCCATTCCCTGCGCCTACGCGCTGGCAAAGTATGAGTTTCGCGGTCGCGACCTGTTGTTCGCCACGGTGCTGTTCTGCCTCACCGTGCCGATCCAGGCGCCGGCCCTGCCGCTCTATCTCGGGCTCAACGCCATGGGCGCGCTCGACAGCTACTTCGCCATGATGGCGCCGTTCTTCCTGTCGGTGTTCGCCATCTTCCTGTTCCGGCAGACCTTCAAGTCCTACCCGGACGAGATCATCCAGGCCGCCCGGCTCGACGGCATGTCGGAAAGCGCGATCCTCTGGACCATCGTCGTGCCGGCGTCGCTGCCGGCCATCGCCGCCTTCGCGGTGTTCTCGGTCACCGCCCACTGGAACGATCTCTACTGGCCGCTGATCGTCGTCCGCTCCAACGAGCTGATGACGCCGCCGCTCGGCCTTGCCTATTTCACCGACGTCGAGAGCGGGGAGAACTACGGCGCGCTGATGGCGACCGCCGCCATCCTCACCGCGCCGCTGATGCTGGGTTTCCTCATGGCGCAGCGGCATTTCATCCGCGGCATCACCACCATGGGCCTGAAGTAGCCAGGCCCCAGTCCGTTCCGGGTTCCGGCGGTGGCCGGGGTCCGGCGGGCAGGATGGGATTGCGCCCCATCCCGCCCCGGCCGCGGCGGTTCCGCGCGCCGTTCCTGTCGTCCACCGAAGCAACGGAGAACACCCATGAACAGGCTCCTCGGCGTCGCAGCCGTAACGGCAAGCCTAGCCTTCGCCGCCGCCTCCGCGCAAGCGGAAGTCACCATCGAGGTGATGCATCCCTGGCCGGGCCACAACCACTTCCACGAGGCCGAAGCCAAGGCCTTCATGGAAAAGCACCCGGACATCAAGGTCGTCTTCCGCGCCTCGCCGGAGAGCTACGACGCCGGCCATCAGGCGATCATCCGCGACGCCATGACCGGCAACCTGCCCGACGTCTACCACTCCGGCTATCACCTGCTGCCGGCGCTGGTGCGCACGCTGGAGCCGAAGGGCCAGATCGTCGACCTCCAGTCGTTCATCGACAAGGAAGGCGGCAAGGGCTGGCTCGACGACAACTTCAACCCGGCGATGATCAACCTGACCACCGTCGACGGCAAGATCTGGGGCATGCCGTTCAACGCTTCGACGCCGATCATCTTCTACAACAAGGAGCTGATCGAGAAGGCCGGCGGCGACACCGCCCACCTGCCGACCGACTGGGACGGCTGGCTCGCCCTCGGCGCCAAGGTGGCGGCCCTCGGCGGCGGCGTCACCGGCGCCTCCTACACCATCGACGTCTGGCCGGACGACTGGCTGTGGCGCGCCCTGATCTCGCAGCAGGGCCAGCCCTTCATGAACGAAGACGGCAAGACCGTGGCCTGGAACGGCGACAGCGGCCGCGCGGCGCTGGAGCTTGCCCGCCGCTTCGTTGCCGAAGGCGGCATGAAGCAGATGGAGTTCGACCAGGCCCGCCAGCAGTTCGTCGCCGGCCTCACCGGCTTCACCGTGCAGTCGGTCAACTCGGCCCGCTCCTTCGAGGAGATGTCGGCCGGCAAGTTCACCGTCGGCACCGCCGTCTACCCGGTGTCGAACAAGGAAGCCGGCAAGGTGCCGACCGGCGGCAATGGCGCGCTGATCCTCGCCAAGGACGCCGACAAGCAGGCCGCCGCCTGGGAGTACGTCAAGTTCATCTCCTCGCCGGAAGGCCAGAAGATCGCCGTGCTCGGCTCGGGCTACATGCCCACCAACCAGAAGGCCATGGCGCCGGAGCTCCTGGGCGACTTCTACGCCAGCCATCCCAACTGGCGCACCTCGCTCGACCAGATCGACCGCGCCGCGCCCTGGGCCGGCTACCCCGGTACCAACGCCGTGGAGATCTGGCGCACCCAGCGCGACCTGATCGCCGAGGTGATGAGCGGCGACCTCTCGGTCGACGACGGCCTTGCCGAGATGGTCAACGCCACCGACGACCTGATCGCCAAGTGAGTTGATACGCCGTGGCGGGGGGCTCGTCCTCCGCCACGGCCATCATTGACCGCCCCACCTTTCCGGATGATCGACATGACCGACTTCGCCGCCTTCACTGCCTTTTCTGCCCCCGGCCGCTTCCTCAAGGGCAACATCCACACCCACACCAACCGCTCGGACGGCCGCCTGCCGCCGGACGAGGTGGTGAGCCGCTATCGCGCCGCCGGCTACGATTTCCTGTCGATCACCGACCATTTCCTGCCGTCCTACGGCTTTCCGATCACCGATGCCGGCCCGGTCGATGGCCTGACGCTGATCCTCGGCGCCGAGCTGCACGCCCCGCGCACCGAGATGAGCGAGCTCTGGCATCTGGTGGCCGTCGGCCTACCGGCCGACTTCGCCCCGACCGCCGACAGCGAGGACGGCCCGGCGCTGGCCCGCCGCGCCCGCGCGGCCGGCGCCTTCGTCGGCATGGCCCATCCGGCCTGGTACCAGCTGTCGCTGGCCGATGCCGAGACGGTGGCCGACGCCTGCCACGCGGTGGAGATCTACAACCACGGCTGCCAGATCGTTCACGACAAGGGCGACGGCGCCTACATGCTCGACGGCCTCGCCGACAAGGGCCGGCGGCTCCTCGCCTATGCCTCAGACGACGCGCATTTCAAGGCGCCGGATTTCGGCGCCGCCTGGGTGATGGTGAAGGCGGCCGACACCAGCGCCGAGGCCATTCTCGCCGCGCTCAAGGCCGGCGCCTTCTATTCGAGCCAGGGGCCGGAGATCCACAACATCGCCTTTGAGGGCGATAGGCTGATCGTCGAGTGTTCGCCGGTCTCCGGCGTTCTCGCCATCGGCCGGGGCTACCAGTACGAGCACAGCTTCGGCACCGGCATGAGCCGCGTGTCGCTGCCGCTCGACGGGCTCGAGGGCAGCCCCTGGCTGCGCGTCATCGTCACCGACGCCGTCGGCCGCCGCGCCTGGAGCAACCCGGTCTGGCGCCTTCGCTGATCGGCGGGTGCTCTGGCGCTGATTGTTGTAGGCTTCGACGAATCGAACGGAGACGAGAGCACGGTGGCCGATACGCTGTTCGGACGGGGCCTCCTGGGCGAGATCCAGGGGGCCATGGATGCGATGCCCGAGGCCCTGGCAAGGGTGGGCGGTTACATTGTCGGACAGCCGGAGGCCGCCATCCGCGCCTCGACGGCCGAGCTGGCTCTGCAAAGCGGGGCCGGCGAGGCGACCATCGTCCGCTTCTGCCGGCAGATGGGCTTTGCCGGCTTTCGCGAGCTGAAGATCGCGCTGGCCTCCGACATCGCCTACCGGCGCTCCGATGAGACGCGCGGCTCGTCCGAACTTGCCGACCGGATGATCGCCGCCCTCAAGTCGACCTCGGACACCATATCAGAAGCCGACCTCAAGGCGGTGGCGGCGCGGCTTCTGGCGGCCCGCCATGTCGACGTGTTCGGCTCCGGCGTGTCGGGCATCGTCGCCGAACTCTTCGCCTACCGCTTCTCGCGCCTCGGCCTCGTCGCCCGCGCCTTCCAGGACCCGATCCTCGCCGACGAGGTGGCCGGTGCGCGCGGCCACGACAGCGTGGTGATCGCCATCTCCGAGACGGGGCTGACGGTGCCGGCCGAGCGCTTCCTCACCCAGGCCCGCGCGGCGGGCGCCTTCACGGTGGCGATCTCCGGCCGCCAGTTCGGCGGCCTCGAAGACCTCTGCGACGTCGTCTTCGTGGCGACGCCGGTCTCCCCGCTGCCCCAGCGCGGCGAAATGAGCCCGGTGGCCGCCAAGCTGTTCATCTGCGACCTCCTGGCCCAGGAAGTGACGCTGGCGCTGGCGGCGGGGTGAGGCAGGGCTGGCTGCGCCTCAATGCCGAACGGCTCAGGCGAGCATTCCGAGCCCGTGCTTCTGGACGATGTCGAGCAGCTTCAGCGCCGGGCCGCTCGGCCGCTTGGCGCCGGTTTCCCACTTCTGCACGGTGGACTCGCTGGTGTTAAGATAGCGGGCGAACACAGGCTGGCTGACGCGGTTCCTTTCCCGCAACGCCTTGATCTCCTCCGGCGAGAGGACCGCCGGCACCGACAGACACGTCTCGTCGAAGGTCTTCATCGTTTCCTTGTCGATGGTGCCGGCCGCGTACATGCCAAGGGCCGCGCTGTGGATGGCCTCGAAGGCGTCGCTCTTGAACTTACGCTTCGCTGTCATGGCAAATCTCCACCAATGCGCCGGCTTCCGGATCGCCCGTCAGCTTTGCACAGAGGACGGTGAGGGAGAAGATGTACAGCTTGATTTGGTCTTGCCGACTTGGGAAAAGAGCCGGGCAAGTTTGAGAGACAGGCGACATGGCCTGTCGCTAGGGATGATGCACCCAAATGGGCGATGTTGAAATCGGCGCGTTGCTGTCCTTCGGCGGTCTTGACTGGCGCGTGCTGGATGCCCACGACGGCGCGGCGCTGATCATCACCGAGCGGATCATCGATCAGCGCCCCTATCATGATGCCTACACGGAGATCACCTGGGCCGACTGCGCCTTGCGACGCCATCTCAACGGCGCGTTTCTCGACGGTTTCGGCGCGGCCGACAGGGCGCGGATCGTGCCGATCGTCAACAAGAACCTCGACAATCAGTGGTACGGCACGCCGGGCGGGGCCGACACCGAGGACAGCGTGTTCCTCCTCAGCATCGAAGAGGCGGTCTGCCGCTATTTCGGCGACAGCAGCGCCAAGCTCTATGACGAGGGGCGCAAGCGGCGCTACTGGTTCGAGCGCAAGGACGAGAACAACGCCAGGCGATCGGCCCATCTCTGGCGCGGCGACGGCGGCACATGGTGGTGGTGGCTGCGCTCGCCCGGCCGCCTCGGCGTCAAGGCCGTCTACATCCACGGCGACGGCAACATCGGCATCCAGGGCAACAACATCCTGAAGGGCAACCTCGCCGACGGCTGGTGTACCGGTGGCGTCCGCCCCGCCCTCTGGATCAGAGCCTGAGCCGAGGGACTCACGCCGTCTCGCGGCGCCATTCGATGAGCTGGCCGTCTTCCTCGTCCCAGCGCTCGCCGGTGCGGGTGAAGCCGGCGCGTTCGAGGACGCGCATGGAGGCGGTGTTGGCGGGGCTGGTGTCTGCGGTGACGGCGCAAATGGCGGGGTTGGTTTCGGCCCAGCGCAAGATGTCGCGGATGGCCGCGCCGGCATGGCCTTGCCCCTGCCGGCTCGGCGCGATGCCGTAGCCGATGTCGATCACGCCGTCCTCGGGCGGGTGGGTGACCGAGCAGAGGCCGACCAGTTCGCGGTCGCTGACGATCAGCCAGGCGACGGGCGAGAAGCTTTCGCGCACCAGGGCGGCCACCTCGGCCAGCATCCCGATGATCTCGGGGGAGGCGATCGGCGTGTCGGCCAGTCGAAGGCCTCTCGGCGCGCGGCCCTCGATGAGCGCTGCGAAATCCTGTTCGGTGGCTTCGACGATCATCATCGCCTCATGACTGCTGGGCTTGGCGATGTCCGTCATCGGCCTCGTCCCCATCGACGATGGCCTTGGCGGAGAACACGAACTGGCAGCGGACGCCGTCGGGGGCGGCGGTCCAGTCGGCGCGGCCCACGGAGTCGTGGGCGAGGCTGTTGCGGATCAGCATCGAGCCGAAGCCCTTGCCGGGGCCGACTTCCACCGTCGGGCCGCCTTCCTCGCGCCAGTCGAGCCTCACCCGCGCGCCTTCGCCCTCGGGGCAGGGCGTGAGCGTCCAGCCGATGTGGACCTTGCCGTCGGGCGTCGACAGCGCGCCGTATTTCAGGGCGTTGGTGATCAGCTCGTGCAGGGCCAGCGCCAGGCCGAGGCCGGTGCGCGGCGCCAGCTCGGCGTCGCCGTCGGCGGTGATGACGATGCGGTCGTCGAGCTGGTAGGTGACGGTGAAGGTGTCGCGGACGATGGCGCCGAGGCGGCTGTCGCCGGGGCCGGCCAGGATGCGGATCTGCGCCTTGTTGAGCGCGGCGATGCGGTCGCCGAGGCTCTTCCGGGCGGCCTCGATCGACGGGGCACGGCGCAGCGTGTTCTCGGTGATGATCTGGATGATGGTGAGGATGTTCTTGACGCGGTGGGCGCTCTCGCGCGCCACCATGTCGAGCCGCTCCTCGATCTGCTTTCGCTGCGTCAGGTCCTGCACGGCGCCGAGCACGCGTTCGGGCCGGCCCCGGGCGTCGCGGACGACGGTGCCGCGCGCACCGATCCAGGTGATCTGGCCGTCGACCAGGAGGCGCAGCTCGTGGGGCATCTCGACGTCGGCGCCGGCGGCGCTGTCGGCGGCGAGGCCGATCAGGCGCGTGGCGTCCTCGGGGTGGATGCGGTTCAGCACCTCGACGATGGGCACGTCCTCCATCGTCTCCGGCAGGCGCAACAGGTCGTGGAACAGGCGCGAGCCGCGCACCGTGCGGCGCTGGAAGTCCCAGTCGTAGGTGCCGAAGCCGCCGCCTTCCTGGGCAAGGCGCAACAGTTCGGTCTGCCGTTCGAGGTCGCGCCGGGCGCGCCAGCGCTCGGTGACGTCATGGCCCTGCACGAAGATGCCGGTCATCTCGCCCTGGGCGTCGCGGATCGGCTGGTAGACGAAGTCGACGTGCCGGAGCCTGGGCTCCGCCATGCCGCTTCCGCGCAGGAACACCGGCACGTCCTGGCCCGAGTAGGGCGTTCCCGTGCGCCAGACCTCGTCGAGAATGTCGGTGAAGCCCTGGCCGACCACCTCCGGCAACGCCTCGGCCAGGCTGAGGCCGATGAGGTTGCTGCGCCCGACCAGCCGGCGGTAGGCGTCGTTGGCCAGCTGGAAGACGTGGGTCGGCCCGGTCAGCACGGCGATGAAGCCGGGCGCCTGTTCGAACAGCTCGCGCAGGAGGGCGATCTCGCCGAACAGCTTGTCGCTGGCCGTCTGCACCGCCTGCGCCCGCGCCAGCACGCCCGATTCGGCCATGTTGGCGCGGGCGTCGCGCTCGCGCAGCGCCTGAAGCTCGGTGACGTCCTCGGTGTGCTGGAGGATGTAGGCGAGCTCGCCGTCGCGGT